>JBLHSN010000029.1:0-30137 GCA_047626195.1 Myxococcota bacterium | reverse complement strand
GACACCGTGCGCGTCACAGGCCAATCTGACGCGGTTCCGGTAGCCGGAGCTTCGCTCTCCGGCTTTGGTCTGCGCCTCGAGGTGTCCGGCGTCTACACGCCAAATGGATTGCGGGCGCGCTTGGGAATTACCGTGTTCGAGCGGACCCTGGGGGTTTGGTAGCCGTCTAGCCCCACTGCTGCAGCATGTACTGCTGGGCATTTTCCCAGGGTACATCCAGCTCGTCTGCAGCAAGCTTGAGCACGGCGAGCTCCGTGGCGACGACTTTGCCATCGGCCTGGGCAATGCGGAACAGCAGTCCTAACAGCGAGTGTTTCTCGTGCAGTGTGGTCAGTGTCGCGAGCTCAATGCGTGCTAACGTTCGCAATCGAACGCAGCTTGCCCGGTCGATCAGCCCCAGAGCGCCCAGTCGTCGCGGGGAAAAGGTGCGCTGTAGAATGTCCAGTTCGGTGTCGTGGGCGTAGCCGTCCGCCTCAATGACGCGTTCGGCCATGTCCAAGGTCCATGCGACCTTCATCATCTCGATGAGCGACGGGGCATTGTCTTGCGGAATCTGGGTGCGAATGCCCAGGGCATGACGAAGAACGTCAGGGAATACGCTTGGATCCGTCTCCGAGGCGGGTTCACACCTGAGGACCAGCTCTTGGTCGGCGTCCAGACCGTAAAAGCACACCACGGTGTGGCTTTCTCTGACGTGCCATACGTGCCACAACACATCGACTTGCGCACACACGACGGGGGTTGCGTCAGAGGGGGTGTTGCGAACGCCCTCGGCGCGCCAAGGTAGGTCTGTTTCACTGAAGAACCGGTTTACATCATCTACGTCTGCATCAGTAATGGTGCCTACGCAACACAGGTACACCATCAACCGTGGGTCATCTTCGGTGAGCCCAGGGCCTGGTGAGACGTATGCGATGGCCTCATGGTCGTGCTCGGTGAGCAGCCTTTTGACCACCGCTGTGATGGCGGTGAGCACGTTGGTCCATCCGGGCCCACCGGGCTCTAGGGTGCGCTTGGCGTCTACGGAGAACCCAAGGGACGTGTCCCGCGCAGAAAGGTAGACCTCTCTCTCAATGACGACGCTCACGCGGGCTATTCCTCCCCGAGAGGTGACCCCTCCGTCACATAATGGCATGCAGTGCGGCGACCGTCATTGAGGTTGCGTAATACCGGCGATTCGGTGTGGCATCGTTCAGCTTGGCGTGAGGGGCATCGGGTGTGGAAGCGGCAGCCGTCGGGCGGGTTGAGCGGGCTGGGGACGTCGCCGGTGAGCACAATGCGCTGGCGCTTTCGTTCCTTGACCGGGTCGGGAACCGGGATGGCCGAGACCAAGGCTTGGGTGTACGGATGCCGTGGGTTGTCGCAGATCTGGTCGTAGGTGCCAATCTCGACAATGCGTCCGAGGTACATGACTGCGATGCGATCGCAGATGTGGCGAACGGCAGACAGGTCATGGGCAATGAACAGGTACGCGAGGTTGCGCTTCTTCGCCAAGTCGCCCAGTAGGTTGAGAATCTGCGCCTGAATCGACACGTCGAGTGCACTGATAGGTTCGTCGCAGACAATGAACTCGGGATTGCTAGCCAAGGCTCGTGCAATGCCGATGCGCTGCCGCTGTCCGCCGCTGAACTCGTGGGGGTAGCGAAGCACGAAGCTGGGGTCGAGTCCGGATAGCTCCATCAGAGCTTGCGCTTTAGCCTGAAGTGCTGATCTACCCACCACAATATTGTGGGTAATCAGCGGCTCTGCAATGATGTTTCCCACGGTCATGCGCGGGTTGAGTGAAGCGTAGGGGTCTTGGAAGATGATCTGCATACGCTGCCGCAGCGCGCGCATGTCTCGACGGGACAACAAGGCGGTATCCTGACCATCAAAGGTGACGGTTCCAGCCGTACGCGGCACGAGCTGCAACAGCGCTCGCCCCGTGGTGGACTTTCCGCAGCCGGACTCGCCGACCAGGCCGAGAATTTCTCCACGATGCACACCGAAGCTCACGCCATCGACTGCGCGGACAGCGCCGGTCTTCTTTGGAAAAATCATTCCGCCGTAGACCGGAAAGTGGACCATGAGGTCCCGGACGTCGACCAAAGGCGCGCTCATGACGTGGTCTCCCCGGCTCGCCAGCATGCTGTTCCGCACTCTTTCGTACCCACCCAGTCGGGGTAGGTCTGGCACTGCTCGTTCGCCAGGGAACAGCGTGGGTGGAAGGTGCAGCCAGTAGGGAGATTGGCCAGGTTCGGTGGTGAACCCGGAATCGGTGTCAGCGCCCCGCGAGAGTCAAGCCGTGGGACCGAGGCCAGCAAGCCCTGTGTGTAGGGATGCTGGGGGTTGGCATACAGGTCGAAGACCGACGCACGCTCAACAATGCGGCCACCGTACATGACCGCGACTTTGTCGGCGATACCAGCCACAACACCGAGGTCGTGAGTCACCAAGATGACCGCGGTGCCTTCCTCGCGGGCCAGTTCCTGCATCAACTCAAGAATCTGTGCCTGAATGGTGACGTCGAGGGCTGTTGTCGGCTCATCCGCAAGGAGAAGCGCCGGCTTGCAGGCCAAGGCCATGGCGATCATCACGCGCTGACGCATGCCACCCGAGAACTGGTGCGGGTACTGGTCAATACGGCCGCTAGGGTCCGGGATTCCGACACGGTCGAGCATGTCGAGCGCTCGCTTGCGTGCTTCTGACCTGGAGACCCGCTGATGGAGCTCAATGACTTCGCACAGCTGGCGCGAAATGCGCATGTACGGGGTGAGCGAGGTCATCGGGTCTTGGAAAATCATCGCGATGCGATTGCCGCGCAGGGTGCGCATCTGGGCTTCGGAGTGGGTCAGCAGGTCCACACCGTCAAAGCGGATGGAGCCGCCGGCGTACCGACCCGGAGGGGTAGGGACGAGCTTGAGGATGGACAAGTTGGTGACGCTCTTGCCCGAGCCACTCTCGCCGACCAGTCCCATCACTTCGCCAGGACGCACGTCAAAGGACACGCCGTCCACCGCTTTCACAGTGCCGTATTCCGTGTCGAACCAGGTTTTCAGACCGTCTACGACCAGCAGGGGCTCGCTCATGACTTGCTCGCGTTCGGGTCGAGGGCGTCGCGCAGGCCGTCACCGAGAAAGTTCATGCAGAACAGGGTGATGGCCATCGTTCCAGCAGGAAAGATGAGCAGCCATGGCAGCAAGGTCATGGCGTTGGCACCGTCACTCACGAGCGTTCCCCAAGAGGCTTGCGGCTCGCGAATACCTAGTCCGAGAAACGACAAGAAGGCCTCGGAGAGCATGACGCCGGGGATGGTGAGGGTCGTATACACAATCACCGGTCCCAAGGTATTGGGAACGATGTGACGCGCGATGATGCGGTGTGGTGGAACGCCGATGGCGCGTGCTGCTTCGACGAATTCGCGTTCTTTGAGGCTTAGGACTTGGCCGCGGACGATGCGTGCGAGAGTCAGCCAGCTGACCAGTCCGAGAGCAGCGAACATCAGCACAAAGCTACCGTCCAGCCCACCAAAGCTGACGGCATCCGGTGGAACCACTGCCATGAGGACGATGACGAGCAACAGGTAGGGAACGCTCATAGCCACATCGACAAAACGCATCATTGCCGCATCTGTCAGACCGCCGATATAGCCGGAGATAGCGCCGTAGGTGACGCCGATGACCAACGAAACACTGGTGGCGACGAAGGCGACGAGCAGGCTGACCCGACCGCCCTGCATGGTACGCACCATGAGGTCACGGCCCAGCGCATCTGTGCCGAACGGGTGGGCAAAGGACGGGCGTGCCGAGGATGCGTTGAGGTCTTGGCTGATGTAGTCGAGACCCATTGTGTAGTAGGCGATGGTTGGCCCGAACACACAGAACAGGGTGATGAGCACCACGATGACGGCACTCGCGACGCTCATGCGGTGGCGTTTCCACCGTCGCCAGGCGTCCTTCCACAAGCTGGTGCCTTGGATGACCTCACTCATGACAGCTTCACTCGCGGGTCTAGCTTGGTGTACGCGACGTCCACCGCTAGGTTCAAGAACATCAGGATGACGGCGTAGAAGCACACGACGCCGAGGACCATGCTGTAGTCACGGTCCAGCGCAGACTGCACGAAGTAGTAGCCGAGTCCCGGAATCTGAAAGATGCTCTCGATGACCACTGTACCGGTGAGAATGCGAGCGGTGGCAGGGCCTAACCAGGTAACAACCGGGAGAATGCCGCCACGCAGGGCATGTCGGAACACCACCTGGCGCTCGGATAGACCTTTGGCACGGGCGGTTCGGATGAAGTCCGTGCGGATAACCTCGAGCATACCGGCGCGAGTCAGGCGGGCAATGTACGCCGAATACGCAAGTCCTAAGGTGATTGCGGGCAACACCATTGTAGCGACGCCATCCCAGCGCGCGGGCGGGAACCATCCGAGACTCAAGCTAAATACGTAGACGAGCAGCGGCCCCAAGACAAAGTTGGGGATGGAGATACCGATCAGCGCGACGGACATGGTCGCCCAATCCCAGACCGTATTCTGGCGGATAGCGCCTACGATTCCGGCAGTCGTACCGGTCACGAGGGCGAAGGTCAGCGCCAATGAGCCGAGCAGCAGCGAGACGGGAAAGGACGTCAAGATAAGCTCGCCGACGGTCTCGCCGGGGCGCTTCATACTCGGGAGCGAGCCATCCATCAGGCCGCCGATGTAGCTCCAGAACTGCACATACCAAGGTTTGTCCAGGGCAAAGCGTGCTTCGAGCTGGCGAACAATCTCGGGCGGAATGCTCCGCTCAGCGTCGAACGGCCCACCCGGGGCGAGACGAAGCAGCAAGAAGGTCGCGAGCGCGAGAATCAGCACCATCGGGACAATGATGAGGATTCGTCTGATGATGTAGCCGAGCACGGCGGCAACTTAGCACGCTGAACCCGCTCGTTGTATGGACCGGGCGCAATCGACGGGCTGGGGGGCCGGGTCAGCAGCCGCGCAGGCGGATAGTGGGGTCGGCACAGGAGAGATGGCGATGTATTTGGGTCAATTCTACATTGACTGGTCTACCGGTCCACAGTTCGCCATGGCTGCAGGCGCGGTGCTGTCGTTGTTCGTCGGGTCCGGCGTTGTGTTGGTTGCAGCCCTTCGTGCCGTCCTGAAGGGCTGGCTTCCGTCGGCGGCCGCCTTGTCCGCTACGGCTGCGTTCATCCCCATTGCCACCATCATGACCCTGGCGGTTGGGCCGTACTTTGACCAGATGTGGAACTGGTTGGTCTATCAGTCGTCATGGTTTGGCGGCAGTCCGTACTCGTATGGCTACGCCTATGCCTACCAGAGTACCATTCCATGGCGTCCAGACTTCAGCGTGCTCTACTACGGGATTCCAACAGGTCATTCCCTCGCTATGGGGGGGGCTGCGGTCGCTCTGGGCCTGATGGGCATCTCGGCGAACCTACTCATTCCGCTCCATCGCGGCGTTGCTTTCACCCGCGATGTGGACGCCCATACACCGGGTCCCCAGTAGCGCTTACCGGTCGAGCCACACGTGCTGGAGCGGATGCTGGTCCATCAGGTTGCTGTGGTAGCCGCGAACATCGGGCTGCCGAAGCTCAACATCGGCGTACCAATAGATCGGTAGAAAAGGCATTTCCACGGCGAGAATAGCTTCTGCCTGACGCAACAGGTCGAGCCTGGTGGCGGGATCTGGTTCGCGTCCGGCGGCGTCGATGAGAGCGTCATACTCAGCATTTGACCAGCCAGTCTCGTTGTTTCCACCGTCTGTGACCCACAGGTCTAAGAAGGTGTTCGGGTCTAAGTAGTCTCCAATCCAACCGGCACGCGCGATGTCGTACTCCATCGCGTGGACGGTCTTCAGGTACGTCTTCCACTCGCGGTTCTCAAGCTCAATGTTGATGCCAAGATGTTGCCGCCACTGCTCTTGAATGACCGCGGCCACCAGCTTGTGAGACTCGAGGGTGTTGTACAGGATGGAGACCGACGGAAAGCCTTCACCACCTGGAAAGCCGGCTTCAGCGAGTAGACGTTGGGCTTCTTCCGGGTCGAAGCTGGGCCCAGGAGCGCCGGTGTACCCGGGCAGGCCTGGGGGCACGATGTGGCTCGCGGGTAGGTCGCCTTTGCGGTTGACGAGGACGACGTCATCGCGGTTGATGGCCATGGACAACGCGCGACGCACCCGAGGGTCATCTAGCGGGGGAACCGTGGTGTTCAGGCGGTAGAAGTAGGTCGACAGCTTGGGTGTGCTGTGAAAATCCTCTTTCTCGGACAGCATGGGGATGAACACAGCCGGGACGTCATTCGCGACGACGAAGTCGGTGTACCCGGCGCGGTACAGATTGACCGAGGTGGTCTGGTTGTCGATGGAGTAGGCAATGACTTCGTCGACGCGCACGTCGTCTGCGTTCCACCAGTCTTCGTTCTTCGCCAGCACCCATTTGTCGCGAACGATGTGCTCTTGGAGGGTGAAGGGTCCGCTGCTGACAATGTTCTCGGGGCGGGTCCACCGAGCGCCATGCGCCATCACGGCTTCCTTTGGGACGGCGCGGAGCGTGGTATGGCTGGTCTGCTGAAGGAAGTACGGGGCGACGCCTTCGAGGCGGACGGACAATGTATGGTCGTCGGACGCCTGCATGCCCAGCACACTGGGTGTGGTGATGAGCTGTCCAGCGGTCACTTGGATGCGACGTGCGGGTGCGGCCTGTACGGGTTCGGCCACGACAACATCGGTGCCAGCCGAGGTGACGTCGGTCCCGTCGGCGACGGGTTCAGCGGCCTGCGGCAGTGCTCCGATGAAGTCGATAGGCGGTCGGACAACGGCGTCAAACCGAATGCGGTCTGCACGCGGGTGGGTCAGGGCAGTCGTAGCAAGCCAGCCGAAGCGCTCGTTTTTCCCGTCATACACAAACGAGTTGGCATTGCTGGTACGCCGGAGAACAACGGTATCGCCGGGCTCGACCCGTGAGACCCGTACGCCGTCGTCGTTGCGAAGTTCAGCACTGACCGTCACGACTCGCTCAGCGGCCATTGGGTAGGCGGTTCGTGTGTGCTCTCGTGCAACCCACCCCGTCGTTAGGTTTTCGCCGTCACAGGTCATCAGTGCGACCTGGTCGCCGAGGCTCGGGCAGTCCGGATCGAACTGCACCCGGACAAACGTATCGGTTGATTCCACGACTTCGACAACGGAGCCCACCGGAGCCGGCTCCCCGTTTTCGTCTTCTGGAGTGGTGAGCAGCAGCGCATCGTCTCCGAGGCCGACTACGTTCGAGCCCACCAACTCCAGCGTCTCGCCCGCACTGACGTCGTCGATATCTTCAGCGAGGACGTGCAAGCGGCTCTCGTTGTACCGCTGGGCACCCGAGATCGAGTACAGCTGTTGGGCATAGCGACCCAAGAAAATGGGGTGGGCCACGCGCTCCCAACTCCACACAAAGTCGAGCGCGGTCACGGAGCGGCCGTTGGTCCAAGTCGCGTTGTCGCGAAGGTCGAAGGTGTAGCCGCGGCCGTCCGGGTGCGTTTCCCATGACGCAGCGATGCCCGGTCTCGGGGACAGGTCAACCGGGTCGTACTCGGTGAGACCGTCGAAGAGAGCCGCAATGATTCTGCCATCTGGGTGACCCGTCGCTTGACCGGGGTCGATGTACTCGGGCTCTGTCGCGTTGTTAAACACGAGCGTTTGTGGGTCTTCGCCGCTGCGAGAAAGACCAAAGGTAGGGCCGGAAGGGCCGCAGCTGACGAGTAGGAGCAGGGCAATCATGGCGTCATCCTACGACGAGATGCTTGCCCGTGGGTTTGCGAAGCCCGGGTGCTCCACGCGGGAGGGGCTCTACGAGCGATCGATCGCTCCGCGGAGCAGGTTGTTGTCGGCGTCACAGGGGATAGACAGACTGGTGCGAAGCTTTTCGAAGGAAAATTTTCAGTGAGCCGGATATTCCTTTCCACTAGGAGGGTTCTTGGGCCGAGACGTCGCACCACCACTAAGAGAGGGCCGTTACCGACTGGTGGCGATGGTGGGCTCTGGTGCGTCTGCGACCGTGTACCGTGCCTTCGATACGCGACTCGAGGTATATCGAGCGGTCAAGCTACTGCACGACCGGCATCGTCGTGACGTGAAGACCCGACACCGCTTTGAAGAAGAAGCGGCGGTCATTGCCAGCCTGCGGCACCGGAACATCGTCACGGTATACGACATTGACGCGGAGCAAGGAAAACCGTTTATCGTCATGGACTACGCACCCGGCGGTTCGTTGATGCAGCGCATTGACCGCCTAGGTAGCCTAGAGCCGACCGCCGCGGTCCACACGATGATCGATGTGTTGGATGCCCTACAGACAGCGCATGAGCGCGGCATCATTCACCGCGACGTCAAGCCCCACAACATTCTGTTTGGCATTGATGACGTGCCGCTTCTGACTGACTTTGGCGTGGCCTTGCGGGTGGATGAGCGTACGACGCCGCGCACGCGTAGTCGGATTTTGGGTACTCCTACCTACATGTCTCCAGAGCAGGCTCACAATTCCGAGAGTGCGGGTCCCCGTTCGGACGTCTACAGCGCCGGTTTATGTCTGTACGTGATGATGACCGGCCGGCAGCCGTTTGCCGGGCACGAAGTCGCAGATGCCCGTGAGGAGCTGGAGCAAATCGACCCTCGTCTGGCTGAGATCGTCATGCGTTCGTGTTCGCCAAGTGCGGACAACCGCTACTCGACTGCGGCGGCGATGGCAGACGCTCTGTGCGAAGTAGGCGCCGCTCTACCCGTGTTTCGCCCGGAGACTCTACACACGCCAGGGACTGCACCGCTTCGCTACCTAGCACCGCCTTCCATGCCGCCAATGGACGAGACGTGGCCCCCGGGTCTGCGCTCCGACGGACCGATTACCGAAGACTCAGCCCCGCCGTCCATGCCAACGCCCGAGCGGTTCTTGGAATCACCAAGCCTTGAAGCCTCCGAACGTCGTTCGGTGCCGCCGGTTCAGTCCGCGCCTATAAATCCGATTGCGGTGACGTTGCTGGTGTTGCTGTTCGTAGGGGCATCTGCGACGACGTGGTTTGTGCTCAATCGCGTTGTGCCGGCGATTGCGGCGCCCTGAGCAAGCCTTCGTGGATGACCTGCAGTGCCACCACATCACGGTCGCAGTAGGCAACAAGGTCCTCTCGGACGTCTTCATTGACGAGGCCGCGCCGAATGCCCAGCGCCAACAGTGCGGCATCGCGACCATTGCGAATGGCCAAGTCCCGATAAGAGAAGTCACTGTCGAACGCAGCTGCCACTGCTTTTACACTGTACATGCCGCCGAGCGCAGCACTCCAGAAGCCAACCCGCACGGGCGCGTGTAGGTCGAAGATACGCTCGCGGACCTCATCGATGGCCGGGGCTAGATCGGTAAACAGCTTGGCCATGCGGCCGAGGGTCTTGGACTCGTAGTCGGACCACACCAAGATGGGGAGGTCGTCGGCAAGCGCTGTGAGCAGGGACTCTGTGAACGCCCGTCGTGGGTCGGGTTGTACGCCGAGGAACGACTTTGACAGTGGCTCGCCGCTTGTCCGTACCACCCAAAGAAATGGCACGGCGTCGAAGGGAACAATGTCCGGATGGTCGGGGAGGGACGGCTGGAAGGCCTCAAAGTCGAGAAAGTGCACTGGGCGACGTGGGATGGCGGCCAATAGGTCGGGGCCGATCCATTCGTTGCCGCGCTCGGCGGCTTCGCGTGCGCCCGGCGGTGGGCTAGCGTGTGGGCTGTGCGCGCTGGGTCCGCAGTGCGACAGGTAGGGGCATCGCCACGGGACTCCGCACTGTATACCTGGTTCAATCGCAGGTTCTTCTTCGAGCGCCAAGACCTCACGCCACGGCCCGACATCGGGGATGACGAACGGGACGACACGGTCGGTGACCCGCACCACGCGCATATGCGTGTCTGGGTGTATGACCCCGGCTTTGGCACCACGGCGCAAGTGGGCGATGTGGGCATCGATGATGCGGATGTCCACAGCGCGAAGGACGGCCATCTGAAGACCGATATCGACCAGGTAGCCGCGCTTGACCTTGAGGCCTGAGCGGACGTCCACCAGCTCCCACCCGTCTGTCCGACGGCGCAGAATGTCAACACGAACGCGAACATCTCCGGTGTCGAAGACCCCTTTGTAGAGAGTAGTTGTGGTGGGGTCGGCCAGTGCAGTGGCGGTCTCGGCAGCAGCATTCGGCCCCCAAGAGATGCGAACGCCCCCCGGGAACTTTTCCCGGGCCAGGTCCTCAACTCGGCGCCCTTCGTCCTGGCGAACAAGCCGGGCTTCCGGATGTCCAGCGGGAGAGGTGGCGTGCGCTTCGAGCCACAAGCGGCGCACACATTGAGCGCCAGCGAGCACCGCACTTCGGGAGAGGGGGTCTGTCATCAGCACCGCGGGTAACCCGGCGATACAGGGACGCATGTCCGTCGTCCGCATTGCTGACCGATACGTGCTGCTCGGAGTTCTGGGCCGCGGGGGTACCGCTACAGTTCACCTGGCTATCGATGAGCGAACCGGCGAAAAAGTAGCGTTGAAGGTCGTTCATCCGCATCTGGCGTCCACGTCGAGTGTTCGTGCGCGTCTGAAGCGTGAGGTGTCAGCGTCGCGTCGGCTGCAGCATCCGAACCTGCTTGTGGCAGACGAGCTGGTCGACGCGGATGGGACTTTGGCGTTGCGGTTGCGCTTTCATCCTGGCGTGACTCTCGCAGAGCAGGTGGCGACGTCTGGACCGTTGTCGGCATCTGCACTTAAGCGCCTCGCTGAGCAGCTGGCTAGCGGGCTTTCAGCAGCACATCGGGCTGGGGTCGTTCACCGAGATCTGACCCCGAGTAACGTGCTTATGGAGGGGCAGAATGCGTGTTTGTCTGACTTTGGATTGGCGAGGATCAAGGGGGATGAGACGGTCACCAAGACCTCAGCCATGGGTACGCCTGGCTACGCCGCCCCCGAGGTGATTCGTGGCGGGCGAGCCAGTCCGGCGTCCGATGTGTACGGCCTCGGCGCCACCCTCTTTTTCGCCGCAACCGGGCATCCGCCTTTTGCTGGGGGGGATGCGATGGCCATCCTGTCTCGGCAGCTCGATGATCAGCGCGAGCCGGTCGCTACCTTACGACCCGACCTGCCCAGTATGTTGACCACGGCGATCGATGCGCTGCTGTCTCCAGATGCGGGGGACAGACCTCCTGGTGCCCAAGGCGTGCTGCTGGCGCTTCGCGTTCCGGTTGCGCCGAGACCTCCGCAGATGACTCTAGGACCCGTTGGGCTGCCCGACGGCGCGTTTGCCGTTCAGATCAGGCGGCAGACGGGGGCTCTCCGTCGCAAGAGTAAGTTTGAGGAGTCGGTCGCCGCGGCTGGGAATGCCCTTCGGGAGACGGTGCTAGAGGGCTGGCTGGGTGTGCCACCAAGTGCGTCGAATGAGGAGCGCTTGGTAGGGGTGGTCGCAACCTGTGCGGGACTGCCTGCGCGGGCATTGGAGGTACCTTTGGTTCTTGAGCGCCCACGGTATCGTCTGGTGACCGGTGTGGATGAGGTGACGGCATCCACACTCGCCGAGTCAGCGAGGCAGCTCGGCTACATCTCCTTGGTTGTCAGCACAAAGCCGTTGACGGCTGGCCAACGTGTTTGGTGGGTCGGCGGTTGGACGGTTGTCGCCGCGTTGTTTATGTTTGGTCTGATGGGCTTTACCGCCAATATTCTCCCCATGATCCTGCTCAGCTGGGTGCCGGGTTTGATTCTCATCGTGGCGTTGCTGAGCACCAACACGTCGAGGGAGGTGTCTGCCCTTCCTCTTGCGTTCGGCAAAGATGTCCGCCTGTGGCTCAAGCCCGAGTTCTCACACCACGCCGAAGCATCTGATGGGGTCGTGAGCCGCACGCAGCCGACCCTCGGTGGCCGTGCCGTCGCGCGTCTAGACGGTCTCCAACAGGCCATCACCGAAGCGGGAAGCGACCTGCCCGACGTCGTCCAACAGCAGCTCCGCGACACCCTGCGTGACCTGCGCGAGCGGACGTTGGATCTGGTGACCGATTCGCGCCGCTTGGAGACGTTGTCGCACGCAGTGAGCGATGGGGCGACACCCGCCGAAGTCGAACAGCTCCAGGCTCGGATTCGCCGTCTAGACACGCTCGTGATGGCAGGTGAAACACAACACAACGCTGCACTTCCAGGCCTTCGTCACAGCCTGCGGGTGCGAATGGAGGCGATGGTCGGTCGAGATGCAGTTGAGGACCAGCAGACCCAGGTCTCAGCCCATCTGCTCGACATCATCGCGACGGTCGACGCCGTGCGCCACGAGCTGTTTGCCGCAACTCGGAGTCCGGACTCCGGTCGCTTGGTCATGGAGAAACTCCGCTCACAAGCGGCTGCAGCCAACCGTGCGCACCGTGAGCTGGACGAACTGTAGAGCCGCGCTGTCGTACACTGTGGGCATGCGCTTCAGAGACTCTCTCGCCGCCCTCATTGCCCCACTCGACGCCGACGCACATCCCGCAGCTGTTCGGATGTTGAGCCGCTGCCGCCGGATCTCGGACCTCGAACGATTGGCTGCGGAAGACCTCGGCTGGCTTGAATCAGCCCAAGCCGATTCGCGGTATCGCCTGGTGAAGCACAACAGCGGGACCTTCTTGGTGTTGTCCTACGACGACGGCTGGGGAACCACGCTCGTCCAGCAGCCGTTCTTCCGCTAGTGGATGGTCTAAGGCCGGACGGCTGGCCAGCCCAACGCTGTGTTCAACTCCACAATCGACTTTGCCGTACCGATCTCCAGAGCACGGCACACGTGCGCATGCCCAATGCTGACTTCGCGCAGACCTGGGAGCGCCTGGAGCGGTACGAGGTTGAAGCGGTCGAGGTCGTGTCCGGCGTTGAGGCCTACGCCAGCTAGAAGTGCGGCTCTCGCTGTGGCGAAGATGCGCTCCGTTTCGCGTGCCTCGTTGGGTGTGCCGAAGCCCCATGCGTAAGGACCGGTGTATAGCTCCACGCGGTCCGTTCCGACATCGGCTGCGCGCGCCATTCCTTCGGGGGTGCAGTCCATGAAGATCGACGACCGGATGCCGTCCGCTCGGAGCCGTGTCAATACGGGCGCGAGCAGTGCGGTGTCCGCTGGCAGGTTCCATCCGTGATCGCTTGTGACCTCGCCAGGAGAGACGGGAACGAGGGTGCACTGTTCTGGATGCACGTCGAGCACCATGTCGAGGATGGCGTCGTGGGGTTCGCACTCGACGTTGTACTCAATGGTGGGGTGGTGTTGTCGCAGGTGCTTCGCCAACACGGGGACGTCGGCCATGCGGATGTGTCGTTCGTCACGTCTCGGGTGCACCGTGATTCCCCGAGCACCCGCGGCGATGCACGCGTCGGCGCAGTCGAGCAGGTTCGGTACGTTTCGACCACGCGAGTTTCGCACCAACGCATACTTGTTGACGTTGATGGACAACAGGGCTCGGGACATGGCGTTCTCCAGACCGCGGTTTGGCACCAACTGGACAGAGTCGTGTGCAACGGGTCGACGTGGCCCGCCTATTCCGGTACCCTGTCCTAGCCCAAAGCTGGGCGTTTGGAGCCTGCGTGGGCACAGCCACCCGCACCGTCGTCTTCACCGACCTCGCTAACTATACCGCCAAGGTGTCGCGTACTGATCGCGAGGGTTTGCGCAGGATTCTCATCGAGCATGAGGGTCTGGTTCAACCTCTTGTCGAGAAGTATGGTGGACGCATTGTCAAGAACTTGGGCGATAGCTTTCTTTGTCTGTTCAAAGCAGCAACCGATGCTTTGCGCGCCGCACTCGACATTCAGCACGTCGTGACCGAAGAAGGCGAGATCTCGATTCGTCTCGCCATGACAACGGGAGATGTTGAAGAAATTGACGGAGATGCCTTCGGGGAGTCGGTCAATCTCGCCGCGCGCATCCTGTCGAAGGCACCGGCGGGTGAGATTTGGTTCTCAAAAGGCACGCAGATCTGCATGAACGAAGCCGAGATCCCATGGGAGAGCGTCGGACGCTTTCGCTTGAAGGGCATTCCCGGCGACCGTGAAATCTTCCGTGCCGTCCCTAATCATCGGGCTTGGCTGCCGGACGGTGTGGCGGCTGCGGTTCGTGCGGGCGCCCTAGTCCGGCTGCTGAAAGGGCAACGTCTCGGAAGGTTACCGCCCGAGCCCACGATTTTGCTGGAAGGCTTCACCCCCGGAAGCGAGGAACTGTCAGACGTCATCGACAGCTTGCCCGTGCTCAATCCGGCGTCGCTGTACTTGTCTACGTACAATATTGCGCAGTCCGACCGTCTAGGTTGGACCGACCAAGGCCGTGGCATGGTCATTGGTCTACCGGAAGCCATTGATGCAGCGATTCAGGACACCCTGCGTGTTGTGTCGCGCACCACCGGGTCGGATACCATCGTCCTAGATGTTGGGGTAGACGCCGACTTCGAGCTGTATATTTGTGGCCTAGCGCTGCCGGCGGTTCCGCTTCACGACGTCGTCGCGACCTATGCCTACGACCTGCTACCGGATGGACGCTGGGCCAATCGTTCAGACCGAGCTGTTGTGCGCGTTGAAGTGCAGTCGGGTGGCGTCTACTTGCATGCGCTGCATCCGGGCATTGTTGCCGGTGGACGGGGCCTTGGAAGTGGTGAGGCCATCAAGCTGACCGATGGTGCGTCTGTCCAGACGCCGGTCGGTCTGCTGACATTCCAAGCCGTTGACCAAGGGTACGCCGGTCTGGTCTTAATGGATACTGAGATGCGCCTTGGCGTGTCCAAGGGCCAGACCGCCGAGCTGGGTCGTGAGCCCAATCATCCTGGATTGGCCTTTCCCGACCGTCGGGGCCAAGACAACATCCGTTGGTGCCCCGGAAGCCGGGCTGCACGTGCGCGGAGCGGGGGATTTACCCTAGACCGTGCCCTCGCTGGTCGCCGTCAGGTCTCCGTTCAGCTGGACGACACCGGCATTATGGTCGCCCCACTTCATCCGCGCTGTGCCACGTATCTGTGCGGCGGAGATGGTCGGCTGGTGCAGGTACAGAAGCTGAGTCCTATGAGCGAGTCGCATCGCATTGTCGCTGGAACGACCGTGGTCGGCCTGCGTCGTCCGGAGTAATCGGGTGTCTGTTGTCACCTTCTCGGAGCTATTGGAAGACGCTTTCCTCGACCCGGACAGCGTGGACTACGACCAACTGCGAACGCTCTATGTGCACTCGACCAGCTACATCCCGTTTGGTAGAGACCAATCGGCCCTGGAGACGTTGAACAGCCAGCTTGTCGCGTTGGACTTCGAAGCAGCGATCGATACCATCGAGCCGTTAATCGAAGTCGATCCGCTCTCCATCACCCTTCGCTTGGCTTACGCCCATGCTCTTGATGGAATTGATGATGAGTGGGAAGCCAGCACTCAGCGCGGTGTGGCCAACGGCCTCATCAAGGCCATCCTCGGGTCTGGCGATGGTCGGTCTCCAGAAACGGCGATTGTGGTGTTGGATGACCGCGAACGTGAACTGGTACTGCAGCTGCTAAATGTGCGCGCTGTTTCTAGCCAAATGACCACGACCGAAGACGGCTGGCTGGACTGCGTCACCTGTCATGAAGAGCGCTTGGTCTACCTTGATGTCAGCTGGCCGCAAGGCTGGTTGCTGGCGATGGACGCAAATTAATCGCCATCGGTGGCGAGCCGGCGTCCAACCATGGGACGCCGCTCGTCCCATCGCTAGGTGCGAGTCGCGTTGTGAACTTCGAAGCCAAAGCCGTCGACGTTTCCGGCCCAGTCTGCAAAGTGCTCCTCGCCGCCACGAATCTTCCAGTCGGAGTCGATGGTCAAGCAAGAGCTGATGCCGCCGCGCGGACGTAGACGCATCATCAGACGCAGGCGGCGGGGCTCGTAGACGGCCATAAGGTCGTCGAACACCACGTTGGCCAAGCGCTCGTAGCTGGCCATGGCGTCGCGGAAGGCGTCCTTGTAGACCTTGAGAGACTTCAGCTCAATGGTCCACTCGTTTGGGTAGAATGTCAGCAACACTTCGCCGTAGTCGGGCTGATTTGCAACGCCGAGGAAAGTGAACTCGGGAATGAGAATCTTTTGCTCATACGCGTCGCCAGTGGGGTTCGGAATGCGGTCGAGCAAGTGCTTCTTGCTCCAGTGGGAGTTCGGAAGCATCTTCATGGCTTCCTTGTGATTTCCCTCGGTCTCCAACCGTTCACGCTTGAGCGTCTTGAGCAGTTGCTTGCGCTCGTCGTAGGACAGGTCGCGCATGCCATGGAGTGCTTGCTCGTACTGTGCGTCTGTGGCCATGGTCTACCTCTTAGAATCGTCCGCGCGGTGTGGCGCTGGACCTGTGAAGCCGCGCCAGTAACGCGAAATTACGGTGTTGCCCGACCCGAGTTGTGCGGGTTGGGCGATGGATTGAGAGAGACAAAACAGAACGAGCCTCAGGCGAAAGCATTGTCGTCGACATTGCTCTCGAACCGGACGCTCTGACACGCCCAAGTCCGTCACCAGATGCCTAGAATTAATGGGGTACAACCTCATCAGTCGGCGATGGCTCTGAGCGCAACCTCCTAGCGCCGATTTCTTTCATCAACGCCGGCGGCTACCCCTGTAGTGTCGACTGTTTCTACTTTGCTGGGTGGTACAGTTCGCCACCGGCTTCTGCGAACTCGCGAGCTTTGTCAGCCATGCCAGCCTTGAGCGCTTCTTCGGCAGCAAGCTCTTGTTCGGCTGCGTATTTGCGAACGTCCTGGGTGATTTTCATCGAGCAGAACTTCGGACCGCACATGCTGCAGAAGTGAGCGACCTTCGCACCGGCTGCCGGCAGGGTCTCGTCGTGGAACAAGCGAGCGGTGATGGGGTCGAGTGACAGGTCGAACTGGTCGTTCCAGCGGAACTCGAAGCGTGCTTTCGACAGAGCATCGTCGCGCTTCTGGGCTCCCGGGTGTCCCTTGGCCAAGTCTGCGGCATGGGCTGCAATCTTGTAGGCGATGAGGCCGTCTTTGACGTCCTGCTTGTTCGGTAGGCCCAAGTGCTCTTTTGGAGTGACATAGCAGAGCATTGCCGTTCCCCACCAACCGATCATGGCAGCGCCAATGGCGCTGGTGATGTGGTCGTAGCCGGGAGCAATGTCCGTGGTCAGTGGCCCGAGGGTGTAGAAGGGGGCTTCGTGACAGACTTCGAGCTGCAGGTCGATGTTCTCTTTGATTTTGTGCATCGGAACGTGGCCCGGGCCTTCGATCATGACCTGAACATCGTGCTTCCACGCAATCTTGGTGAGCTCACCGAGGGCACGCAGCTCGCCGAACTGTGCTTCGTCGTTCGCGTCTGCAATGCAGCCGGGACGTAGGCCATCACCGAGGCTGAACGTGATGTCGTACTCCTGCATCAGCGCGCAGATCTCTTCGAAACGCGTGTACAGAAAATTCTCTTGATGGTGGTGCATGCACCACTTGGCCATGATGGAGCCGCCGCGGCTGACAATGCCCGTGATGCGCTTGGCGGTCATTGGGATGTGGTGCAACAACACGCCAGCATGGATGGTGAAGTAGTCGACACCCTGCTCTGCCTGCTCACGGAGAACCTGCATGAAGATGTCGAAGGTTAAGTCTTCCGCTTTGCCGTCCACGCGCTCGAGGGCCTGATAGATCGGCACAGTGCCAATGGGCACCGGGCTGTTGCGCAGGATGTGCTCGCGGGTCTCGTGGATATCGTTGCCCGTGGACAGGTCCATGACGGTGTCTGCACCCCAGGTCGTGGCCCAAGTCAGCTTCTCGACTTCTTCGGCGATGGAGCTTGTGACGGCGCTGTTGCCGATGTTGGCGTTCACCTTCACCTTGAAGTTGCGCCCAATGATCATGGGCTCCAGCTCGGTGTGGCGGATGTTCGCGCAGATGACGGCTCGACCCCGGGCAACTTCGTCACGGACGAAGGAAGGCAGCATGTCTTCGCGCTGGGCGATGAAGCGCATCTCTTCGGTGATGATGCCCTTCTTGGCGTAGTGCATCTGGGAGAAGTTGGTGTCTCCTCGGTCTATACGAGCCTGGACCCAGGCAGCACGCTTCTTGGGAATGCCGATTTCAGGGGGGTGGCCCTGCGGCCCAGAGGTGTCGTACACCCGAAAGGTCTCGCCGTTGGATAGCGGAATTTCCCGGACGGGAACCCCGAGGTCTCCCTCCAGAATCTTGTTTCCAGGTAGCAAGCTTTCTTGAGTAGGTTCGGTAGCCATTGTCGCTTTCCTCCGCCGGTACGAACCGGATCAGGTCCTGCGGTGTGATCTCAGGCCCGTTGTGGGCCACCCGCAGCGATGGACGGTGACCTAATGCACTACTCTGAGAAGCCCCAGCCACTCGATGCTGAAACCATGGCGTCAATGACGGACTTGGTGCCGATCCCGTCCAGACCACAGGCGTTGCAGGACCAAGTTTGGTGGATGCGGACCCAACCCCCGTCTGGCGATTTGCTCACGGTGACGACTTGCCAAGTGTCTTCGCCAGACTCATTGTCCGTGGCACGCAACACAGCGACCGGACGGCTCGGGAAGGGCTGGTCCACCTCTACCGAGCCATGCATCTCCCACACCTGACGCATCTCGGCGAGCGCTACCTCCAACATTCCTTGAGAGTCTGCATCCAGCGAGCCGTCGAGCGACAGAATGTAGGCCGAACTGTCGGTGTTCTCGGAGACGGCGCTCAGGAACTGACTGTTGCCATCGGGGTCGGTCGACTGTGTGCAGTCCGAGCGCCAGTCATCGGCCTTCGGAAGCACAACGGCAGGACCAGAGCCGGGAATCGACAACCGGAGCGCATCGCCGTTGGCTGTCGGCGCGTAGACGCAGGCACCGCGGTTGGCAATGGGGGCGTCGGCGATGGTCGCAGTCTCGGGCACGGGTGTGGGGGGGGGCTCTGGGGACTCAGGCCACGAGCAGGCGGCGAGGACGAGGGTGAGTAGGGCGAAACGCATAGGCAACCTCCGGACGGCGGGTCTAACGGGGCGTAAGCGAAGCGGTGTGGATGCGGTTGGACCATGGAGAGGGGACCTTCGCAGTTCCGCTAGGGCCAGACGGGGGCCTTACAAAGACGGGATCGTCGTCATTTGCAGACGTCAACTGGCGGCCGTAGCATGTGGTCTCCCCCGTCGGACGTATCCACGAAACCCTAGGTCGAGATGTCCATCGCAGGGAATAAAGCGTGGTAAAAGGAGCATTCACGGGAGGTTCTGATGCGTATCTTTGGAGCGTTTGTAGTCGGTGGTTTTGGCGTGATTCAACTTGCCGATACCGTGGGACGAGCCGTTCTACTTTGAGTTCACCGATAACGCTGGGGCATCTACCTACCGGGAACCGTACAACATCGCAGTGTACGTAGCGGGGTGGACCTCCACGTGGATGTCGAACCCGACGCTTTGGCACGCCCAGTTTCGCCGCCAACTTCCTAGTAGTAACAAGGTACAACGTCGTCAGTTGGCGATGCCCCTGAACGCACCCTAGCGCCGGTTTCTTCCATCAACGACATCGGCCATTCCTGTAGCGGCTACTGCGGAAGTCGTTGAAAAACCTCGGCATTACAACTTTGTGCGCGGTGAGCCGGTGACGTTTGCCGGTGGGTTGGGTGCGACACCCCGCCGGGCGGTGAACTCTACGCTCGCCGTGTGGACCACGGAGGAACGAATCGACACGAATGACCCCGACTTTGGTGGGGTTGCTCACCGCCCGGGTATGACCTGTGTGGACGGCCGTTGGGATGCGCCAGGCGTTGACCGCGCTGAACAAGACGCGTGCTTGGCGCGGACTGCTTCCGCTCGGACAAGGTATCCGTATTCACTGGGGCTCTGCCGTTGCGCGCGATGTCGGCACGCTTGAGCAACGTCAATACGCTGTGGTCGGGGACACTTGCGAACTCCACAACTCATCTACAGGCGGCCACCAAGGAACTGGGTGTTGAGGTATTGCTGTCCGCGCATGTTGTGAAGCGTGCAGCCGACGAAGGCTGTTCGCTCGTGCTGCAAGCGACGACCGATATCGAGGTCCGTGGGCGCTCTGGCAAGCATCGGCCGTTCAGCGTTCCGGCGTGAGGCATGCCACCCGGCGCTGCACCGGGCTAAGGCGGGCCAATGCAGCTCGTCATCACCGAAAAGCCATCCGTCGCTCGGGACATTGCCCGCGTCCTTGGGGTGCGCGGTAACGGAAATGGCTTCATTGATGGCGATGGCATTCGCATCACATGGTGCATTGGCCATCTCGTCGAGTTGCAGGAACCGGCCCACTACAATCCCGATTGGAAGCGATGGTCACTGGACACGCTGCCCATGGTGCCGGAGTCCTTTGCGCTTCGGCCACGAAAAGATGGGGCTGCAGACCAGTGGAAGGTGGTCAAGCGATTGCTGTCGGACCACACGGTCACGTCGGTGGTCAACGCGTGTGATGCGGGCCGCGAAGGCGAGCTTATCTTTCGCTATGCCTACCAACTCGCCGGTGGCACAGCACCCGTGAAGCGGTTGTGGGTAAGCTCCATGACGGACGTTGCGATTCGACAAGCGTGGAATAACCTTCGGGATGGCGCTCAGTACGACACCTTGGCTGAGGCGGCGCGTTGCCGCTCGGAAGCGGACTGGCTGGTGGGTCTCAACGCCACCCGTGCGATGACTTGCCTGGGTCGAAAGGGCGGCGGAGACGAGCTGCTCAGCATCGGCCGCGTACAGACGCCAACGTTGGCGATGATTGTCGACCGGGACCTAGCGATTGACGCGTTCGTACCCGAGACGTTTTGGCAGGTGCGCGCCGACTTTACCAGCGGTGAGGCACAGTGGACCGGCACATGGTTTGGTCCGGACATTCGTGCGGAAAACGAGCGGTTTGAGGACACCCCCCGTGCCGAGCGCCTATCTGAAGAAGCGCATGCCAAGGCCATTGCGGATGCCGTGCGTGGTCAAGATGGCGTGGTGGAAACGGCGAGCAGTCGCAAGAAGATTGAGCCGCCGCCGCTGTTGTACGACCTCACGTCGCTTCAGCGCCGGGCTAATCAGCGCTACGGAATGACCGCAGAACAGACCCTCAACACTGCGCAAGCGCTGTATGAGCGTCACAAGCTGCTGACTTATCCCCGTACGGATGCGCGTTTTCTGACACCCGATCAGGTGGATACTCTGCCGGGAATTGTTGAGGCGCTGCAGACCCTTCCCCCGTACGCTTCCTTTGCGGCAGGTATTCTCCAAAAGCCGATTCGACCTGGTAAACGAGTGGTCGACGCGGCCGAAGTTGGAGATCACCACGCCATCTTGCCGACCGACCGCAAGCCCTCGCCCGGGCGCCTGTCTCCGGATGAAAAGCGCATCTACGACCTTGTCGCTCGTCGTTTGCTGGCGGCGCTGTCCCCAGCTGCAGAGCTTCAGCTGACCGAGCTTGTGGTGGCGGTTCCCGTCCAGTCGTTGCCCGAACCGCTCCCCACTCCGCCGCGTTTCCGAGCCACGGGTCGCATCTTGGCGGTAGCCGGCTGGCGTGCGGTCGACCCCCCAGGACGCGAGAAGGACCGCCTGTTGCCGCCTGTTGCGCGGGGGGCGAGCGCGAAGACCGAAAAGAGCGACATCCATGTAGGTCAAACCAAGCCGCCGCGCCCCCATAATGACGCGAGCATCCTGCGCGGTATGGAGACGGCGGGAAAGACCCTCGACGACAAAGAGCTGGCTCGGGCCATGCGTTCGGCCGGCCTGGGAACGCCAGCCACACGCGCTGCGATTCTAAAGACCTTGATTCAGCGCAGCTACATTGTGCGACAAGGTAAGCACGTGCATGCGACAAAGAAGGGACGCTTGCTCATTGCAGCGGTTCCCGTCGATGAGCTGAAGAGTGCCGAACTGACCGGTCGCTGGGAGAAGCGGCTGACCGATATTGCCGAGGGTCGGGAGACCGCCGAGGTGTTCATGCGCGACGCCGTGGCCCGCCTTCGTGAGGTCATTGACGCGATAGCAGCAGCGGACCCGCCTCCCATGCCGGCGGCGAAGAAGCCTACGGGCCCGGTATTAGGCAAGTGCCCGGTTTGTGACACTCCGGTGCGGGAGCTACGCGGCACCTATAGCTGCGAGACTGGGCGGAACTGTGCGTTCGTCGTGTTCAAGAAAATGACCGGCCGGGTCATCAGTGTACGTATGGTCAAGACGCTGCTGAAACACCGCAAGACGCCGATTGTAAAGGGCTGGAAGAGTAAAGCTGGCAATCAGTTCGAGGCCGGATTGGAGATCCGAGATGACGGGACGGTCGGGCTTCACTTCGCCCCGCGGACCGAGTCGAGCAGCACACCACGTACGGTACCCGCGGTACCTCCCGGGCCTTCGACGGACCCGGTCGGAATGACCTGCCCCAAGTGCCGCCAGGGTCGTATTGTGAAAGGGCGCGCAGCGTGGGGCTGCAATCGCTACCGCCAAGGCTGTCACTTCATCATCGAGTTCGACCGCGAAGGGCGCTCGGTGTCGGCGGCGGATGCGGCGGCGCGGATTCTTCACTGGCAGTCGTCGTGATTGCCTGGCTGCTGCTGACAGCGTGTTCGGGTGAACCGCCACTGACCATCGCTGGGGCAAGTAGCCTACGGGAAGTACTTCCACAGCTGGTTGCGGTACACACCGAGCGGACCGGGGAGCCGGTGCGGGTGACCTACGGCGGTAGTGGAACTCTGGCTGCGCAGGTTCGCGCTGGAGCACCGGTCGATGTGGTGGTGTTTGCCGGTCAGGCTCCCGTGGAGGGGCTTGTGACAGAGGGTTTGCTTCACGGGACACCACAGGTTGTGGCTACCAATACGCTCGTACTGGTTGGGGCCGACAACGACTTGAGAGTCGGCTTTCGCGAGCTACACCAGCTATCGTATATTGCTATTGCAGATCCACAGGTGGCCCCGGTTGGTGCCTACGCTCGACAGGTCTTGCGGACCTACGGTCACTGGGACGAGATTGCGGCGAAGGCGGTCGCGGTTCCGGATGTTGCCGCGAGTCTAGCCTTGGTCCGCCGCGGAGAGGTACAGGCGGCTGTGGTGTACCGAACGGACGCGCGCCTCGCTCCCGAATTGTCCATATGGGACGAAGCCGTGTTGGATGCAGCGCATTCTCCGGTCGTCATTGCCAGTGCCGTGCAGGCCGGGCCGTGCGCCTTTTTGCAGACGCTGACCAGTGATGCGGGGCGGGCGGTGTGGACTTCGAACGGGTTTACGGTCCCCCCTTTATGAGCGCCTACCCAGTCCAGCTCTCGCTGGCGGTAGCGCTGCTCTCCACCACCCTCATCGTGGTCCCGGGCATTGCTCTTGCGGTCTTTCTGTCAGGAAGACGCGGTGTTTCACGCGTGGTCGTGGATGCCCTTGTGTTGCTGCCGCTCGTCCTTCCGCCATCGGTTGTTGGCTACGCACTCATTATGGTCTTTGGCAGTCAGGGCATCGTGGGAAGCGTGCTGTCGCAGCTTGGGGTTCGGCTCATTTTCACCCCCGCCGCCGCTGTGCTTGCGGCGGCTGTCGTAGCTCTGCCAGTACTGGTGAAGACTGCGGAGCCCGCTCTGGCTGCGGTACCCACGGAGCTTACGGATGTCGGCAAGACCCTTGGGTTGGGCCCGTTTCAGCTCTTTTGGCGTGTGGTCTTACCTGTGGCGTGGCCGGGTATTCTCGCCGCCTTGGTACTGGCCTTTGCTCGCGCGTTGGGTGAATTTGGCGCCACGCTGCTGTTCGCGGGGAACATTCCGGGAAGCACCAACACCATGCCTATCGAGCTGTATTCGTCCTTCCAGAGAGGAGACGAGCAGACAGCGTTCACCTATGTTGCCATTCTCACCGGCATGTCCTTGGTTGTGGTGGCGGTCGCTGCCGCATTGACGAGGCGTCGATGATTGCAGTCGATGTGACGGTCGACGTCCCTCATTTTCGCGTGCACGCGGGCTTCGAACATGGCGCGGGGCTACTGGCGATGGTCGGACCCTCTGGAAGCGGTAAGACCCTGACACTTCGCGCTATTGCTGGGTTGACGCCGGCGAGCGGCACGGTACAGTTAAACGGGCGGAACGTGGCAAATATGCCTACCCACCAGCGCGGTTTGGCGTGGGTGCCCCAGCAGGACGCACTCTTTCCCTTCACCGATGTGCTCGGTAACGTCACATTTGCGCTGCCCCGTGCACGGCGGACAGTAGCAGACCCCGCGGTGGCCCAAGTGTGTGAGGAAGTTGGCATCCAGCACCTGCTCAAGCGAGCTGTTGTCGACCTGTCAGGCGGGGAACGTCAACGTGTGGCTCTGGCTCGGGCGTTGGTGGGTGAGCCGTTGGTGTTGTTGCTCGATGAGCCGTTTGCCGCACTGGATGACGCCAGTCGAACCCAGCTCGGTGCGCACCTGCGGACGGCGATTGATTCGCGCGGGTTGTGTGCCATCTTGGTGAGTCACGACCCGCGGGAAGTGCGCCGATTGGCAGATTGTGTGTTGCCGTTTTCTCGTGGCCAGAGTGGTCGGGTACAGTCAGTCACAGAGTGGACGGCCACTCTCGCTAAGGAGAACACGTGATTACGCTGTACTACTGGCCGGGGCTCCCTGGACGTGGCGAGTTCATCCGCTTGCTGCTGGCCGTTGCAGAGGAGGACTACGTGGATGTGGGCCGCCGGGATGGACCCAAGGCGGTCGCCGCAGCTCAGGAGCGTTTCGGTGGATTTGCGCCGCCCTACCTGGAGTTCGGCAACCGAGTTCTCGCTCAGAGCGCGATGATTTTACGTATCTTGGCCGAGCACTATGAGCTGGCCGGCGACTCTCCGGAAGACTCCGAAATGGCTGTTCTGACCCTGCTGGACATGGTGAGCGAGGTCCACCACACGCATCACCCCATCTCCACTGAGCTGTTCTACGAAGACCAGATTGAAGATGCCAAGCGCGCCGCCAACCTGTTCCGCGCGCATCGGTTGCCCAAGTTTCTCGACTGGGTGGAAGACTTCGGTGCGGGAGACACGTTCTGGTTGGGTGGATTTTGCTACGCGGACTTGGTGCTGCTTCAGGTCCTAGACGGCCTCGTGTACGCCTTCCCGAACGCCATGGCCCGGGAGTACTTGGAGCGACCGGCACTTTTAAAGCTGCGCGGCCGCATTGATGCCGTCCCAGCGGTTCGAGGACACCGTCGTTCGATTCGCCATGTGCCGTTCAGCAACCATGGTCTGTTCCGTCACTACCCAGAGCTCGACCCGTAGGGCGCTAAGCATCGCTAGCGCTCGAGGTCTTCGAAGACCATGTAGTTGAGGACCTCTGAGGTGCCATCGATGTAGAATCGCCCGCTGGTGTCGCCGATCTCGTGCCAGCGTGTATAGACGCCACCGCTGTTGTTGGTGTCGTGGATGGTGAGCACGCCGTTGGGCGTATTTGCGAAGGCCACGGGCCAGGAGAAGGTGCGATTATTGCTCGCGGGACCTGTGGTTCCCACGTAGAAGTGGTAGCGGCCGACCGTGTATTCTCCGGGTTCGAACGCTACCCAGTCGAGCGCATCGCCGCTAGCATCAGTGTAGTACTGGAAGGAGGTGTTCCCGACGCTGTTGATGACCCGGGCGGTGACCGCGCCGCTGTTGTCGAGGGTGACCGTGTTCAGGAAGATGACCGGTGCTTGGCTGAATGTATCTGGGAATGTCACCGTGCCGCCGTTGGCAGCGGGGGACTGGTGTCCAGCCATGACCGTCTTTCCGTCAATGGTATGGATACCGGGCTCGATGGCGAGCCAGTGGATGCCTTCGAGGTTGGCATTGTTGTAGAAGCCGGACCGGTCGCGGCGCTTATCAATCTGCCGTAGCCAGCTTGGACCCGACTCATTCATCGTCTCGTCGATTGTCGCAATGACCACGGGAACGCTGTCGTAGGTAAACGGGAAGGTCAGAAACTGGTAGGCGTCGTAGTTGCCAGGCTCAAACCCCATCGAGAGCTGTGGTTCGGTGGGGTAGCCGGTGGAGAGCTGCCTCCCGCCTCCGTACACACCCGCGCTGAGCACCTGACGGGGGCCCAACTCTTGGCCGCCGACGGAGATGCTTAGCCACAGCGACGGGTCGTCGAACAAGGGGGGCGGAAAGTTGAGGGTCTCGCCGAGCAGCGTGCTGTAATATCCGTTGGTCAGGTTGACCGGCCTGACCTCGCTCCACGCGGGGCTTATTGCGTCTTCGTCCTGGTAGATGGCGAAGGTGAGGGATGCATCGCCTTCCATGGGGTTTCCCAAAACATCGAGCAGGCGGCCTTGGTGGGCCATGACGTCAGCGCCATCGGCTGCGAATGCGGACATCAGAGTGGCGAGGATGAGCATAGAATCTCCCAGGGACGCAGTCTTATCAGAGATTAGGGGCAATCCCTAGCCACGAGATTGTGACGAGCCGAGGCGTCGTGGGTAGGGCGGGACCACCGCGACATGGCCGGTGCCCATTTCGCCCGATAGCGTATGGGACCATCTTGAGGTGTTGATGCAATATGCATTTTTGGTGTTCTTACTTGTGGCCTGTACTGACGATACGAACCCAGCCGGCACGGGCACAGACTCGGATACTGATCCAGATACTGTGAGCGATGACCCTGTCGAAGACAATCAGCAGGGCTCGACCGGCGACTTCGCTGGCAATTTTATTCGCGACACTACCTACAGTTCCATGCGGATTGAAGTGGATTATGTGGTCGGTCATGCGCCGAGCCAATCTCTTCTTGATGAGGTGACGGAGCGCATGGAGTCGTTGCTGAACAAGCCAGATGGTATCGAAGCGGTCTTGGATGACGAAATCCCGGACCAAGGCTCGCCTGTGTGGACCGTCGCCCAGACCCGTGACCTTGAGGTGACGTGGCGAGACGACTACCGCGACCCAGACACCGGCGAAGCCGTTCTGTATCTGGTGTTTTTGGATGGTGGCTCGAGTGCGGATGAAGGGGATAGCCGTATTCTAGGCTACGCCTATCAAGGAAGTAGCATCGTTATCTTCGATGAGTCGGTCGAAGGGGCCGGTGGCGGTGGGCTGCTGGGCTCTGACATCATGCCGGTGGTCCTGCTGCACGAAGTGGGGCACCAGCTCGGACTCGTGAACTTGGGCACGCCAATGGTGAATGGCCACGAAGACTCTGAACATCCTGGGCATGATGCGGATGACCAGTGTTTGATGTACTGGGCGGCCGAGACCGGAAACGTCACCGATATGATGCTAGGCGGCGCTCCGGACTTCGATGATTCCTGTCTCAACGACCTCTCTGCACGTCGCAATTAGGCGCTTTTGCGGCACAGGGCGGCGCTATTGCGAGCACTGGAGCAATACTTCGAGTCGCTCCCGCTCTGAGTCGGAGACCCCACCCTGCGGAGGCATTCGTGGAAGGTCTCCGGTGGTCACATCCAGCACATCTGGGCTGTTCGCCCACAGGTCGTCTTCGCTGTCGAAGGTGACCGTCTCCGGCGCGCCGTTGCGGTCGATAGACGTTGACGCGTGGCAGCTCTGGCAGTTCTCCGTGACGAATCCCGCACCGAAGTTGTCCCACGTCGTGGGGGGGGCATCGTCGCAAATAGGGGGCTCCGAGCAACCGACGAGGGCGAGTAGGAGGACACCCCTCATGCCAGAACGCCGCGGATGGGAGACACGCCACTAACGAATGGACTGGGGTCGATATCGGCTAGGGCAAGCAGTGTTGCACCGACTGCTTCGGCCGAGAGAATCTGTCCAGAATCGGTGGTGTCGCCGGTGGCGGGATCGACCAGATTTCCGTAGTAGACATCGTCGAAGCCGCCGATGACGCGGTCTCCGGTGATTCCAGGACCGGTCATCATGACGCTGGTGTACGGCCAGTGGTCTTTGCCGATGAAGGCATTGAGCTTTGGCGTGCGTCCCATCTCCGACAGCACGATAACAACCGTCTCGTCGGCCAAGGTAGGTTCGACTTCGCCCGGTGTGGTCTCGAGCAGTCGCATCAGCGCATTGAGTCCAGCGAACAGGTCTTCGAAGTTTGTTGACTGCTGAACGTCGTTGTTGGCGTGGGTGTCCCAGCCTTGTCCTCCCTGTCCATTGTGCTGCAGGGTGATGCAGCGAGACAAGCCGAGAGACAGGGCCTGTACGGCGACATTGGCTTGGCCTGCGAGCTGATTACCACCGTCGAAGTCCATGACGTATTGAAGGTCTTTGAGAGTGGTGGCTTTGGTGTGTGAGACGGTGAAGTCGTCGAGGAGGCGGTGGTCAAGGGGGGACGATGACGCGTCTCGTCGTGCACTACTTCGCCGTGCCAGGTAGCGGTCGAGTACGCCTTCGGCCGGTCGCGAGAAGCCGGGCACGGCAATGTCGCTATTGCGGGTGGCTTGTCCGCTGAGCAGGCTCTCGAGCTGACCATTGCGGCCCGTTCGCGCGACTGCAGCGCCAAGGTCGCCTGGAAAGCTCGGCCCGCCCAAGACCAAGTGGGGCAGGGTGTACCGGTCCTGACGGGCGGAGGCTAAGATGGCCGGCCAGTCGGGTTGGGTTCCGGATGAGCTACCTGTGAGGGCAATCATCTTGCAGATCTCATGGGCAATACTGCGCACCAAGACCCCGTTGAATACGGTTGTCTTGGCGTAGTGGCGCTGGAGAAATGTGGACACGGATGGGCGCAGGGCGCTGTCGACGAACGGAATGCGTCCGGCCATCGCGCGCTGAGCGCCCGGCTCCATGTCTACGTTTGCATTGTCGAACTCGGGTGCAAAGACCCGGGTGGGGTCCCAGCCACCGTCGGCGAAGACGAAGATGAACTTGGTATCTCCAGGCATGGCTTGGGCATGTGCGAGTCCGAGTGGAAGACCCGCTGCAGCCAGAGCGGCGGCGGATCCGAGCAGGAACTGGCGTCGTGATGAAGGCATGGTCAGCTCCTAGTAGAAGAGAAAGTCAGGGTCGCGGAGAAGGACGGCCAGCACGCCGGCCCAGGCAGTCTTGGTGTCATGGGTCACGCCGTACAGTTCGCTCCAAAGAGCGAGGTTTGCATCTGTTTCGGGGCCATCTGGTGCAATGCGTCTGCCGTAAACGGCCAGGTGTAGGTCTTGGACTTGTTCGACCATGACGGTTCGGTCCGTGTCCGGGGTCTCGGTGAAGTCGATACGCTCGAACAATCGGGCATTGGCAGGGTCTTCTTGGTCTTGGCGAGCCACAGTCGTCGCTGCGGCCTCGGCGAGGCGTTCTTGTACGAGGAGCAGAGTTGCGTTCGGAATGCGACTGCTCGCGGTCACCGTGTCGCCGTCTGGAGCCCCGGCGAGTGTCTGAAATCCAACGCGGTCACTGGACATGACGTCGATACCGTTTCGAGTCCAAGTAAAGCCGGTCAGTCCCTCAATCTGTGAGGATAACAGGGCTGCGGTTGCCATCTTGCGCGGCACGTAGCCGGCTTCGTCTGTTGGGCCTGAACGGTACTCGGGGCTGTCGACGACCGAGCGAATCAGGGAGCGAAGCGTCATACCGTCGCTCAGGAAGGCGTCACGGTGGCGAGACAGGGATTGGGCGTCGAGCTCGGCGGCATCGCGTCGTAGGAACAGCTCCCAGGTCTGCTGGACCGCGCACTCGGGAAAGCGGTTGTCAGCCGCAATTTGCTGGCCCAGGTCGGCCAAGGTGTAGCCGGGCTCTCCGTAGAACCCGGGGGCGACACCGGTACGCGTTCGCCACTGGGCTTCGCGCTCTGGATGGTACGGGACGGTGTCCACCGCCGACTCCGAGTCCACGTAATAAAAGCCCCAGAAGTAGCTCGCAAGCGGGTCGAGGCTGACGTGGCAGTTGACGCAGCCGGGATTGGTTCGCAGCGCGTCTTCCACTGCATCTTGGTCGAGAAGGTTGACGTTACGGTCGAAGTCGATGGGCCGCACCAAGTAGTCATTACACAGGAAGATACGGCTGACTTGATTGGCGCGCTTCCGGTTGGCATTGCTGTCGGTCGAGCCATACCGCCACCACATTCCGTTGGTCGTGAGTATGCCTGAGTGGGGTCGCCCGTCGGTGTACTGGGCAGGTTGCCAGCCGGTCTGTGCGGTGGGGTAGTCAGTCTGCCACAGGCTCGCCGTAGTTGGATTCGCCATGGTCCAGTCGGCGGTCACGACATCGGTGTACGGCAGGTCTTCGGTGGCCACACGCTCTAGGATGCGCAGCGGTTCTTCGCCGATGGAGCTGTAGAAGGCGGCTGCGGTCACGCTGAAGCTATCCGGGCCGACTTCGTAGCCTTCGCTTCGGGTCAGG
>JBLHSN010000028.1:0-30585 GCA_047626195.1 Myxococcota bacterium | reverse complement strand
CAGCGGTCACCCAGTCGCCAGTGTCCACATGACGCTCCGCCACAATCCCTGAAAATGGTGAGGTTACTCGGTGACGAGCCAGCTGGGCTTCCGCAACCTGCGCCTGTGCGCTGGCGCCATCGGTGGCCGCTCGAAGCGCGGTTATTAGCGCCTCGGCTTGCTCAATCTCAGACGCTGCAAGCACCCCGGCATCTACGCGCATCAACCGCGCAAGCGTACGCTCCGCCTGGGCTAGGTCGGCCTGCAACCGTCTTGCCTCTGCGCGAGCGGCAGACAGCTCAGCGGCAGCCAACCGAGAGTCCACCTCTACCAAGACCACGCCAGCAGCCACCGCGTCGCCTTCGCGAGCCGTGACCCGAACCACTGCCCCTAACGCCCCCGATGCCAGCTCCGCGCGTTCGAGTGCACGGACCTCGGCGGGCAGTGTCCAGTCTTCTGAAAGCTGCCCCTCCCGTACGGGCGCCACAATGACAGCTGCGGGTGGAGGTCCAGGAGAGGGCGCTTCGTCAGGTGCAGAACAGCCGACGATGAAGAGGAAAATTAACATGATGGCCGCGCCTATCCGAGCCGGAGGGTTGCACTGCTAAGTGGTACACATCGGTACAACGAGGCCGAGCGGCGCTGGACCGCGCAGTGCCATACGCTCTCATCATCTGGAGGATGATATGGCCGACTACACTTTCGAAAAGACGTTCCAGTTAAGCGACGACGACACCCGCTACCGATTCCTCGGCAAAGACGGCGTGACCGTAGAGACCTGGAACGGCCGCGAGTTCTTGGTCGTTGAACCGTCGGTACTGACCGAGCTCGCACGAACCGCCATGAAGGAGACGTCCTTCTACCTTCGCGCCAGCCATCAAGAGTCCGTCGCTAATGTGCTGAGCGACCCCGAAGCCTCCGACAACGACCGCTTCGTCGCCCGGACTCTGCTCAAGAACAGCATCATTGCCGCGGGCGGCGTCCTACCCATCTGTCAGGACACCGGAACGGCCATCATCCTCGGCAAAAAAGGTCAGCAAGTCTTCTCAGGTGACCATGACGACGACGCGCTGTCCCAGGGCATCTGGCATACCTACCAAGAGAACAACTTGCGCTACAGCCAGGTTGCACCCTTGACCATGTACGACGAGAAGAACACGCGGAACAACCTTCCCGCGCAGATCGACATTCTCTCCACCGGCGGCATGGCGTACAACTTCCTGTTCATGGCCAAAGGTGGCGGCTCGGCCAACAAGACCTACCTGTTCCAGAAGACCAAGGCGCTGCTCAACCCCGAGTCTCTTGAAGCGTTCCTGGTCGAGAAGATGAAGACCCTCGGAACCGCAGCTTGTCCGCCCTACCATGTGGCCTTCGTCATTGGCGGCACCAGTGCTGAAGCGTGCCTCAAGACGGTCAAGCTGGCCAGCGCCAAGTACTACGACAACCTGCCCACAACCGGCTCCGAGGGTGGGCGCGCCTTCCGAGACCTTGAGCTGGAACAGAAGATGCTCAAAGCGGCATGGGAGACAGGCATTGGTGCCCAGTTTGGCGGAAAGTACTTCGCCCATGACGTGCGCATCATCCGCCTGCCACGCCACGGTGCGAGCTGCCCGGTAGGCATGGGCGTGTCGTGCTCAGCCGACCGCAACATCAAGGCCCGCATTGACCAAGATGGCGTGTGGCTCGAAGAGATGGAGCACCATCCCGAGCGGCTGCTCATCGAGGCGGAGACCGAACAGGACACGTCCGTTCACATCGATCTGAACCAGCCCATGGACGCCATTCGTGCCGAGCTGTCCAAACACCCGGTGACCACGCGGGTCAGCTTGACCGGCACCGTCATTGTGGGCCGAGACATCGTTCACGCCAAGCTGTTGGAGCGCTTGGAGAACGGCGAAGGGCTGCCCGAGTACATCAAGAACCACCCGATCTACTACGCAGGTCCGGCCAAGAAGCCAGATGGCCTACCCTCAGGCTCCTTCGGACCGACCACTGCACAGCGCATGGATTCATACGTTCGCAAGTTCCAAGCAGCCGGCGGCTCGTTGGTGATGCTTGCCAAGGGAAACCGCGGAGACGTTGTCACCGACTCATGCAAGGAATTCGGTGGGTTCTACCTTGGAAGTATCGGCGGACCCGCAGCCATTCTGGCGCAAGACAGCATTCGCAAGGTCGAGGTTCTGGACTACCCAGAGCTTGGCATGGAAGCGGTGTGGAAGATTGAAGTCGAGAACTTCCCCGCGTTCATCTTGGTGGATGACAAGGGCAACGACTTCTTCAAGCAGCTGTGATGCGAATGGCCCACGCCACTCACCCACGCTTCGTCATCAGCTGCGTCATCTGTACTGGGCTGATGTCGCTCGCTTGCGGCGGCCCAGACTTTGGCAGCATGCTCGACGAGCACGGTGGTGTGAGCCTAGTCCTGACCGGCGAGCCGGGCTGCGCACTGGACGACGTGCAGCAGGTTCTAGAGCAACGTCTGGCCTCGGACGCCAGTCTGTTCGGCGTGGTCAGCGTGGACCAAGCGCAGGTGCACGTACAGCTCGCAGGCGAGTCGGTGGACAGGGAGCGTGCCACTGCATGGGTCCAGCCGTACCGAGTGGAGTTCGCCCAGGTGTTGCGCGTGCAGCGCGGCAGCCCCCTGGCCGGCGGGCGTTGGCTCACCACGAAGTCAGACCCCGGCAACCACATGCTGGTCTCCGACCCGTCCGAGCTCGGTCCAGACACCGTCAGCAGCGCGCGCCAAGAATTCACCGACTACGGCCCGGTGGTCATGGTAACCCTTACCCCGGATGGGGCCGACGCTTTCGCCGCTCTGACCGCAGCTCAGGTGGGCGAGAAAATCGCCATCATCCTAGATGGAGAGGTGGTCAGCGCACCCATCGTCAACGAGGAAATTCGAGGGGGAAGCATTCAAATAGCGGTGTCCGACTGGGATGACGCACTGCCGCTCGCAGCCGCTGTCAACACGCCGGCACTGCCCTGCGAGTTGACCCTCACCGAGACGAATGTGCTCGGCCCAACGGGTAGGCCGTAGCCACATCCAAACACAAGCCGTCAGCCGACCTTGTCTTGCGTCTTCGTCTCAAAGTCGCTCGCGTCATGCCGCTCATGGAGCTGGTCTTCCGGAGGTCCCCAGGCACAGTTCACTTTGCGCCCACGAATGACAGCAGGGCGCTTGGCAATCTGCTCTGCCCAGCGAACCACGTTCGTGTAGGTATGGACTTGGAGGAACTCAGCAGCGCCGTAGATCTTACCCTGAACAAGCACGCCGTACCAGGGCCAAACTGCAATATCGGCGATGCTGTAGTCATCACCAGCCAAGTACTCGTTGTCGGCCAGGTGCTTGTCGAGGACGTCAAGCTGGCGCTTGGTCTCCATGGCGAAGCGGTTGATGGGATACTCGAACTTCTCGGGCGCGTAGGCGTAGAAGTGACCGAAGCCACCGCCCAAGTATGGCGCGCTGCCCATCTGCCAGAAAAGCCAGCACATCGTCTCAGCACGCTTTGCGGGCTCAGTCGGTAAGAAAACACCGAACCTTTCGGCCAGGTGAACAAGAATCGCCCCGGACTCAAACAAGCGAATGGCATCGTCGCCGCTGTGGTCCATGAGGGCTGGAATCTTCGAGTTCGGATTGACCTCGACAAAGCCGCTGGAAAACTGGTCGCCCTCTTGGATATTGATGAGCCACGCATCGTACTCCGCACCGGTGTGACCGAGCGCCAGCAGCTCTTCGAGCATCACCGTGACCTTCACGCCGTTCGGAGTCGCCAGCGAATACAGCTGAAGCGGGTGCTTGCCTACGGGGCGCTCTTTATCGTGAGTCGGGCCAGAGATGGGGCGGTTGATGTTGGCAAACTTGCCGCCACTTCCCTTGTCCCATGTCCAGACTTTCGGCGGGGTGTAGGTCATTTCGGAATCAGACATAGAAGCCTCCAAAAGGTAGCGTCCCATCAGTAGCTACGACGGGTGAAGCCGTACCCCGCATAATCAAAAACAGACCGTTTCGATTACGGGCACCATCGAACAACGGTCTGCTCAACAGGCCTTGGAAAGCTATTCGACATCGTCGCGCACAGCCTTGGTCGTTCCAGGCTTACGCATCATCTTGTCGACTTCACCCATGTGCAGTTCTTCTTCATGAATCAACTGGCGGGCGTACTCTTCGAGCATGACCGACTTGCCATCGACCTCGGCCAGGAGTTCCTTGTAGAGGCTGAGCGTAGACCGCTCGTGCTTCAGCGACTCGACCATAATGGCGCCAATGTCATGATTGTGCGTCTCAAGCAGTGGGCCGATTCCCAACGACGGATGGCCGCCAAAGTGAGTCACCAGTTCTCCGGCTTGATTGGCATGGAGCAGGCTCTCATCCGCCTGGCTACGCAACCAGCTGACAATCGGAATACGGTTGTATCCGAAGACCATCAACGAGTAGTGGGTGTAGCGGACGACACCGGCGAGCTCATATTCGAGCACCTTGTTGAGTATTTCGAGAACGCGGTCAGTATTGAGATCAGCCACAGCAGGACTCCTAGTCGAGGTCTGTTGACTGTATCAGAGACCTAGCGGACGACCGGCACCACAAACTTGGCAGTAACAGTGGCGACCAGGGCATCACGGTCCATCAGCTGGGCGGACACCAGCACTTCCGGCTCCTCTTCGGTGAGGTCTGGAAGTGTCGTGACCTCCGCCGTCACTAGGAGCGGACGCGTTGTGGTGGTCTCGTAAGTGATTTCGGCCTGCTTTCGGCGTACCGCACGCCCGTGCATCTGAGGATGACTGGCGAGGGCTAAGGTTGCTGCCAGCTCCCCCACCACGAATAAGGCTCCGCTTGCCACATGCCCTTCAAAGTCGCGCGTGCGCTTGTCGGCTGGGATTCGGAGCACGATTCGTCCCGCCGAGGCTTCAGTGACACTGAGGCCAATCGGTGCCAGAAACGGAACCTCATGCAATGCGGCTTCTAAGTCAGCGTGCGCCATGAACAAACCCCATACGTCGAAGCGTCACACTGACACGTTTGGTCACGGGGTGAGAGGCCTGACACGATCTTGATGGCGGAACGCCCGTAGATGGCGCATGGATGTCGTCTGTTGGAGAGTCCCCGATGCGCATCCTCGCCCTTACCGCCCTTCTCGCCTCGTCCGCCGCAGTTGCCCAAGAGGGTGGCTCCAATCGCGTCGTGGGTGGCTCAGAGGCACCTGATGGCGCTTGGCCTGACGCCGCCGGCATCGTCCTGAACGGACAGTTCGTCTCCTGTACCGGCACACTGATCGCGCCGAACTTGGTCGTCACTGCTGACCACTGCGTGGACCCACGTTTGGTGGGTAATGCCCGTGCAACAGACGTCATCTTAGACGAAACTAACTGGTGGCAGAGCGAGAGCATCATTGCTCCCGTCGCCGAGACCATCCGCCATCCGCGCGCAGACATCGCCCTGTTGGTCCTCGAAGAAGACGTGGTTGGTGTCACCCCTCGCGCCATCGGTGACGGCTGCATCTTGGACGAGTACCTGGAAGACGGCGCGCCCGTATCCATTGTTGGCTACGGCCTGACCAGCCCGAACGAGCAGTTCAATACCGTGCTCATGGAAGGCATCACCTCCATCTTTGACGATGACTGTGACGACCCACGGTACGGCTGCAACCCGAACATTCCCGTGGGTAGCGAGCTGTACGCTGGCGGCGACGGCGTCGATGCCTGCTCGGGCGATAGTGGCGGCCCGCTGTACCTGCTCACCGAGCTCGGCGACTACTTGATCGGGGTGACTTCACGTGGGCCCCAGGGCTGCCGCAACGGTGCCATCTGGGTACGCCCTGACGCGTTCGTAGACTGGATGGAAGACGAGACCGGCATCGACATCCCCATGGTTACTTGCAATCAGCCGCCTAGCGCTGACATCACTCAAATCGTGGTGCCCCAGGGCAAGAGCGAAAAGGTTGGCTTGGCTGTCGAAGACGTCGAAGACGACGACTTCACCTACACCATCCTGCAGGCCCCCGAGCACGGCACGGTCAGCCTCGCAGACAACGGTGAAGTCACCTACACCGCGGATGACGACTACATTGGCGCAGATGAGTTCTGGGTCACCGTCACCGATACCACTGGCTTCCCGCTGCAGAGCGTGAGTGCCGAGGTCAACGTAGAGATCACCGAGAAGAGCTTCCTCGGCTGTGGCTGTTCAACCGGCGCCACCCCCGCAAACGCGCTGTGGCTACTCGGTCTAGGCGGCTTGTTCCTACGTCGTCGTCGCTCGTAAGCGAAGCCCGGTTAGACGCCCCTCCTTGGAGGGCATCATGGCCAAACAATCCGTTGGCGAGCGCGTTCGCAGCTCGTGGAACCGCTTAAGCAAGATTCCGGGCGGCAAAAAGCTGTTCACGGTGATGGTCGGTCGTATGGCCCCGTACACCGGAACCATAGGGGCCAAGACCCTCGAGCTCCGTCCCGGCTACGCCAAGGTCGAGTTGAAGGACCGTAAGCGTGTCCGCAACCATCTCAACTGCGTGCACGCGATTGCGTTGGCTAACCTCGGTGAGCTTGCAACGGGCCTCGCCATGATGGCCAGCCTCCCAGAAGACGCCCGCGGCATCTTGGCCGGCATTGAGATGACGTACCACAAGAAGGCTCGCGGCACGTTGACCGCCGATTGCCACTGCAACCCGCCGTCCACCAGTGAGACCATGGACTACAAGGTCATCGGCGAGATTAAAGACGCTAGCGGCACCGTTGTGACCACAGCCACCGCGTTGTGGCGTATCGGCCCGCGCAAGCCAGCGTAAGTCTGTGAGTCGCTCTGCGTTAGCGGAGCACACTAGGAGACGTCATGCGCCTTATGGCCCCGCTATTGCTGCTCGCCGCTTGTTCCGGCAAGATCATTGAACCCGACTCCGTCAGCCCGGAGGTGCACGTGGCTAACCAGATTCCGCCCACAACAACCTCCCCCGATGTGACGACCGGCAGCATCAACATGACCGGTCTGATGCTGCAGCAGCAGCTGTTCACCGATCCCACCCGCAACGAAGTATTCTCCCCCGCGAGCATCTCGGTGGCTTTTGCCATGCTCGCTGCCGGGGCCGAGGGTCAGACCGCCGACCAGCTCTACACCTTCCTCAACGAGCGCCCCGAGACGGCCCATGTCAACCTCGGCGGCATGGTGAAGACCTGGAACGACCCAGGGAATGAAGCCCCGCTCACCCTGGCCGTAGCCAACCGAATTTGGCTTGGCAACACCGTCTCCGTGCGCGACAGCTACCTTGCTTTGACCCGCGACCAGTACGGTACCGAGGCCACCACACTAGACTTTGTCAGCGCACCGGAAGTCTCACGCGAGACCATCAATAGCTGGGTCGAAGAAAACACCAACGACCGCATTCAGGACCTCCTACCGCAAGGCTCGGTCTCCACCGCTACCCGAATGGTACTGACCAATGCGGTCTACTTTAAGGCCGATTGGGCCGTGGCCTTTGACGCCGCCAGGACAGAGGACAAGCCCTTTCTCACCGCTTCGGACCAGACCGTCATGGTCCCGACGATGCACGCGGAACGGTCGATGGAGTACGCCGAGACGGACACCGCGCGAATGGTCATGGTGCCGTACATGGGCGGCACCGCAGACTTCATCATTGCGCTTCCCAAGCGGGCGTCACTCTCGGACCTTGAAGCGAGCATGACCGCTGAGACCATCGACGGGTGGGTAGCCGCCGCCCGCCCGTCGATGGTGAACCTCGACTTGCCGAAGTTCGAGCTCAACGCGTCCTACAGTTCCCTAGCGGCGGCGCTGGCCGCTCTCGGGGTGACAGATGCATTCAGCGGTCGTGCCGACTTCTCGGGCATCACCGACTCTACCGACCTCATTGTCAGCGGTGCCGTTCACAAGGCCTTCATCCTAGTCGACGAGACCGGAACCGAAGCGGCTGCCGCTACGGGCATCATCATGCGCGCACGGAGCGTCGTGCAGCCGCCACCGCCCGTCGAGTTCCACGCTGACCAACCCTTCTGGTTCGCAGTTCGCGACCGCGCGACAGGAACACTCCTGTTCACCGGACATGTCGCCGACCCCGCCGCTGAGGGCTAGCGAACGGCGTCGGTTGTCACCTCTATGAGAGGTGCGATGGGGTATGGGCGCGAATGCCACAGCTTGCTCCCACAACCAGCCTGACCCGGCGAATCTTCAACCTGTCATGGCCCATCATTGGGCTCAACGTGTTGCAGGTTCTCTCGCTACTGATCGACACCATGATGGTGGGACGCGTTCCAGACGCCGAGACCGCGCTGACCGGTATGGGCTACGCGACCAACCTCGTGTTCTTGCTGATGGTCGCGATGATCGGTCTGACCGTGGGCACCGTGGCGTTCATCGCACGGGCCCATGGTGTCGGAGACAAAGAACGCGTCGACCACATCCTTCAGCAATCCACCCAGTTTACGGTGGCGTTGGGGCTGACCATAGCGGTGGTCGGCAACCTGTTGGGGCCGGCCATGTTGCGCGCGCTAGGCGCCGATGACGCATCCATGGAGGCAGCGCTCGCCTACATGCGTCCGGTGCTCATCGGTACCGTCTTCAACTACCTGAACATCTTGTTCGCGGCCACGCTGCGGGGTGTCGGAAACACCCGCCTAGCCTTTATCGTTGCGGCCATCATGAACGCTCTGAACGTCGTATTCAACACCGCGCTTATCCTAGGTAGCTGGGGCTTTCCGGCTCTCGGTCTACAGGGCGCAGCCATTGGTACTGTCGCCTCACAAGCGATTGCAGCCACATTGATGTTCGTGTTGTTGGCGCGTGGGGTTGTCCCCGGCATTCGCGCACGTCTGGCGGTGGCTAGACCAGACCGTCAGTTGGCTACCGACCTGGCTCGAGTCGGCGCTCCAGCCGCTCTCGACATGGTTATTCTGAACGCCGCTCTGCTCGCAATGGTTGGCATGCTGGGCAGGATCGATCAAGCCGCTGTCGCCGCTCACGGCATTGGTCTGCGCGTTCAAGGACTGGCCTTCGTCCCAGGACTGTCCATCAGCCAAGCGACCGGCTCCATCGTCGGCAACGCACTCGGCCGCGGCGACGTAGGCGAGGCCAAGAAGGCGCTCCGAATCAGCGTCGTGTTGTCGAGTGCAGTGATGGCAGTCCTGGCATTGCCCATTGTGCTTGAGGCATCCGCTATCGTGGGTCTGTTTGACGTGTCACCGTCCAGTCCAGTACACGCCTACTCGGTACAATGGATGCGGCTCCTGGGCTTTGGTATCCCTATCGCCGGCATGTATATCGCCTTCGTAGGCTTGTTCCAAGGTAGCGGCAGCACCGGTACCAGCCTGCGCATCAATGCGGGAACCACGCTCCTCATCCAAATCCCGGCGTCGTTCATTCTCGGCTTTCCGCTTGGCCTCGGCACCTGGGGTGTATGGGCCGCGTTTCCGCTGACCTTCATTGCCAAACTAATCTGGGCGGTCATCGAGTACCGGCGAGAGCGATGGGCAGTCACCGGCACGACGGTCTAAGACAACATCACTCAACGCAGGGACGCTGATTTGTCCTATACGTGTTCGCCCTTGGAGGACCCCATCATGATCGCCCTATTCGCCGCTCTAGCATTCGCTGCCCCACCCATTGACGGAACCTTTCAGCCATCCATCTCGCAGGCCGAGATCGACGCGCGATTGACCACCGCAATCACCGATGCGTCCATGCAGTTCAACTGGGCCATCCGGGGTATCGCTCGTGGACGTATTGAAGACCAAGCCAACGCCTGTGCCACGCTGAAGTTCTTCAACAGCGCCACGCACACGGGTGTCAAATGCGACGCAAAGAACGCCATCGTGCGTCTCAACGACAACAGCGAAGGTGCCTTTGACTCAGAGGGTCGCCAAGTCACCAGCGTCGTGCGGGTACGAGACGCCGCCGTCGACATTGACTGGGTCACCGACTCGGGCACGCGCAAGACCTCGTACATCTTCCACGGCGACGACTCCTTCGACCTTACCGTGGCCGTGACGAGCAGCCAGATGACCACGCCGATGACCTTCACCATTCCGTACAGCCGAACCGCAACAGCCAGCGGACTGCAGTAACGACACACGCGGCAAAGGGGAAACTCCCGGCCGCTCTAGTCAGGCCTAGGAGCGAACGACTTGCTTGACGCCTTGGCTCTCAAGCCACCGCGCAACACGTTCGACTTGGTTGCCTTGGATAACGAGCTCGTCTTCGTCTCGGCGTGCCCCAACCCCGAGCTCTTTCTTGAGCTTGGCGAGCAGTTCATCCGCGCCAGACTCAACGCCTTGAACGAGCGTCACGGCCTTTCCGCCGCGACCCTTCTTCGTGTAGCGAACCACGACCTTTGCGGCGAAGGACAGTTCCTCCGCCACAACAGGTACCTCGGCTTCGACGGTCTCCGACTTGGGAGACGCCTCAAAACCTTTGGCCTTCAGCAGGTCCGCAAAACTAGACATTCCGCTTACTTGTGACGGAAGACGATGCGCCCGCGCGACAGGTCGTACGGAGAAACCGCAACAGTCACAGCGTCTCCAAGCACCACGCGGATGCGGTAACGACGGAGCTTGCCCGCCAAGTGGGCGTGCACATCAGTGCCCGCTTCAGTTTCGACGAGGAAGTTGCCACCGGCAAAAACTTCCTTCACGACACCTTCGATTTCAATCAGATCGTCAGCAGCCAAAGTACCCTCAAGTATGTCCGTATTAGGACGGACGGCCCCATAAGCTCATCACTGCGGTTCGGACAACTAGACCACCGAACTTACATGGCTTTAAATAGTCACTCGGCTGGGCGACAGGCGCTCTTGAGCGCGCTGGTACAGCGTTGGTTGAGGTCGGTAATGGAAGGAGAACGGCCCAGAGCGCGGTCAAATACTTCGCTAACTAACGACTTTTTAACTGATGAATTCTTCGAACCCGGGTCCGGAACTGAGCGTGCCAAGAGCATGCAATCCGCCATCAACGTCAAGGTCCACCGCTGTCTGCGGGCATTCCGTCCTACAGGTCGCTCTCATCCATCTCGATAGCCGGATATTCGATGCGTAAGATATCGCTGCGACCATGGGGCCGAAATCCCCACACACCGGCGGATGTACTCTGGAAGGGATCACTACGTTCGGTGGACGCGGACATCAGCAGGCAGTGCTGGAGCGACTCGATCTGTTGGTAGCGGTTGAACATTTCGCCGCGGTCTCAAGCTTCACCGCTGTCGGAGAGGACTTCGATGAGGAGGATGGGATTGACCCACGCATGGTCATCGCCTGGCGGCATCTAGACGTCGCCGCAGACCACGCTGAGATCCGGGTAGCTAGCGAATCTGCACCGACAGCGCGAATGCGAAAATTGCTGTCGTAGCAGTCACAGTCCGTGCCACGCAGTCTGCGTTCGGCTTCGCTGACAACCCGAGCTTTCAATCGACTCTGTCGACGCGTTCCACCGGACATCGCGTAAGCCAAACCATCCACGAGCTCATGCCGCACTCCCGTCTCTGCTTCGAGCTGCAACGAGTCGTCCTAGGTCAAGCGCTGCGGGGTTTCATCGGCCATGCCGATAGTCTTGGTGACGCCTGGGTCTTCCGCAGGCTTACGCACAACCACCTCGTACGACAGCGGCAACACAGCCGCTCCCTCTGGCCACGTCCATAGCCCATCGGGCCGCTCAACCAAGCTGGGTAGCACCTGGGTAGTCACAACAGGTCGCTCCACGAGACGCTCCACCTGCAGTCCGGCCGCGACCAAGGCACTGACAACGCGCCCCACACCGTGGTGCCACAAGTGTTGCCGACCCGAGGACTCGACATCGCCAGCGTACGACCCCTCAATGTCTTGCGATAGGGTCACACCATCCGTCTCATAGTCTTGCACTGGACCCTTGCACACGCGCCCCGCATCCTCGGGGTCCAACAAGGTCCAAGCGATGGGATGCACTTCTAGCAAGTGAAAGCGCCCTCCAGGACGTACACACTTGGCCACAGATGACGCCCACGCAGTCAGGTCTGCCAACCAAACGGTGACGCCCCATGAGGAAAAGACAATGTCGAAGGTCTGGCCGTCTAGAGCAGCCGCGGCATCCACCACATCTGCACAGACAAATGTGGCGTCCAGCCCCTCACGCTCGGCCAGTGCAGCGCCCACACGCACCGCCTCAGCGGAGAAGTCCAGACCGGTGACACGAGCACCCCGACGCGCGAGCGCCAGGGTGTCTAGGCCAAAGTGACACATCAGGTGAAGCAGGCTCTCGCCAGCAATCTCTCCGAGCGTGTCACCTTCCAACGCAGACAGCGGGTCGGCTCCTTGTAGGAAGCCGCGAACGTTGTAGAACTCACTGTGGACGTGCTCATCCACCAGTGCGTCCCACAGCAATTGATTGTCCGCTATGCGTTGGTCATCAGTCATTCGGAGGGCCCTCAGCGACGAACAATCCGGCGAGACTTCCTAGCGCGAATCTTACTGCGGATACCAGATGTTCCCGACACGGACGCCAGGAAGCCGTCAATGTCTTCCACGCTACGGCCAGACCTCATCAGCGCACCCTCCGCTTCCAGGCCGCTCGCTGCAGCCGGGGCTTCCGAGTCAGGGTTCACGATAACCGACACCTGACGTACAGCATCACCCTCTGCAGGTGTGCTGTCGCGCTGGCGGAACTGACGCCAGACCCGGCTAAGCTCCGAGTTGATCTCAGTCTCCAGCGGTGCGGGGCCTTCAAAGGGCTCTTCAAAGATGACGTTGTAGCCGTTGGCTGGCGCATCTTCGACAGTACGGATGAACACCTGCCACGAGCCCTCTTCTTCACCTGGAATCAGCGCAATCTGCGATTGGTCCTCGGCGAATAACGTGGTGTTGATCTCGCCATTTTCATCCGGTTGCTCGGCAAAAAGCTCCACCTCAAACTGCTGTCCAATCGGGTTGCCTTCTGCATCAACGGCGGTCATCTGAGCGAGATACGAGGAGCCCGTTGGGTCTTCTTCGAACCCAAATTCCGGCGCTGTGAACTGCCGCTCCGTCCACTGCGGTGCCTCATCCGCCATAGAAATAATGGCACTTCCGTCTGCCTCAGTCACTGACGCTTCGAGCAACACAGGAGACGCATCCGGAGTGCTGACCCGAGTCACAAGCACGGTTCCGCGAGATGACGCACGCAGCGCAACACGCTCTACGCGGGGTCCTTCCGACGCAGCACCCACGTCCAGTACAAACTGGGTCTCATCGACAACTGCCCCAGTGGCGTCGCGCCAGATGGCTTGGGCTGTGTAGGAACCGAGCAGTGGGTCATCCGGGTTCTCGTCAATCGCGACTTCATAGACGCGGACTGTGGACTGCTCCTGGGCGTCCAAAAAGTAGGTGGGGTCTTCGAAAGACTTCAACACAACGTCTTCCAAGGTCTCAAGCGACGTGCCTCTCCTAGACAGCACCCGTACGTCCAGGCCTACAAGACCGTCTGCATCTACCGTCTCACGCGCTCGAACAAACGCTTCCGCGCCATTCACCGCAACATCGGGCCCAAAGCCGCCTTCTTCGGCGCCGGCAAACAGCTCTTCCAATGCCAGCTCTGTCGACGCGTCCGACGTTGAGACAACAACCATCAGGTCGCGTAGTCCAACGCCCTCTGGAACCGCAAAGCCGTAGCGAACATCATCACGAACGCCCTCGGCCAGATCTGACGTGAGCCCCCCGGGAGCCGCTCCTTCCCGGGCTTCGAGTGACACCTGAATGGTCGACGGAAGGTCGCCGGGGGTCGATGAGGACTGGGTCACCACTCGGTACCCAGAGCCAACGCGGCGACGCTTGATTCTGACGTTCTTGATTCGACCCGTGAACTCCGCAGCTTGCGCCTCGGAAAACCCAACGGTCTGCGTGGCAACATCTACATCCACGGTGAAAAGTAGTGCCAAAGGAATCAAGGACGATAAAAAGGTGCGCATAGTGTCTCCAAACAAAGTGTGCGCCCAAGTTGCCCTCCGAACAGCGGAGTGACACCCAACGCCAACCAAACATCGAGCGTGACGGGCGCCGATGGACGCACCGAGCGACCTCCCAGTCAACGCTTCACTAACGAAGTTCTAGCGCCAGTTCCTCGAGAGAACGAATGCGGTCTCGCAGTTCCGCAGCACGCTCGAAATCGAGTTTCTGTGCCGCTTTTCGCATGTCCTTACGCAGTCCAACCACCTTCTTCGCAATGTTGCGCGGGTCCATCTCTTCAATGTTGGCACCCTTATCAGTCGGCTTACGGTCTTCCCGGCGCGGTTCGACGTAGTCACCACTCACAAGCTCGGCGAGTGGACTGTCAATGGCCCGGTAGATGGTGGTGGGCGTGATGCCGTGCTCTTCGTTGTAGGCCGTCTGAATCTCGCGACGCCGGTCGGTCTCGTCGAGGGCGTACTGCATGCTGTCGGTGGTCCGGTCGGCATACAGAATCGCTTTGCCGTTTACGTTTCGCGCGGCACGGCCAATCGTCTGAATGAGCGAGCGTTGGTTGCGTAGGAAGCCCTCTTTGTCGGCGTCTAAGATGCAGACCAACGAGACTTCGGGCAGGTCCAAGCCTTCCCGCAGAAGGTTGATGCCCACAAGCACGTCAAACTCGCCGGCACGCAGGTCGCGTAGAATCTCCATGCGCTCAATGGTGTCAATGTCGCTGTGCAGGTAGCGGCACCGAACGCCAAGCTCTTGGTAGTAGTCGGTCAGCTCTTGAGCCATGCGCTTGGTGAGCACAGTCACAAGGACACGCTCCCCTTTGTCCACGGTCTGGCGAATCTGCTCCAGCACGTCATCTACCTGGGTCTTGGCCGACCGCACTTCAACAATGGGGTCCAGCAGACCTGTTGGACGGATGATCTGCTCAATAAGCCTATCTTCGGAGTGCTTAAGCTCGTAATTACCCGGCGTGGCCGACACATAGACGGCCTGTTTGACCATGCCCTCAAACTCTTCGAACATCAGTGGCCGGTTGTCGATGGCGCTCGGTAAGCGGAAGCCGTGGCCGACTAGGTTCTCTTTGCGGGCACGGTCGCCCTTGAACATGCCACCCACCTGCGGAATCCCTACGTGGCTCTCGTCCGCAATCAGCAGCCAGTTGTCTGGGAAGTACTCCAGAAGCGTGGGAGGCGGCTCGCCAGGCGCCCGGCCGGACAGGTGACGACTGTAGTTCTCAATGCCCTTGCACCGGCCCAGCTCCTGAATCATCTCCAGGTCGAACATCGTTCGCTGTTCGAGACGTTGGGCCTCGAGCAGCTTTCCGTCCGCGGTCATCTGCGGCAAGACTTCAGCGAGCTCAGCCTTGATCGACTCGACCGCTTTCTCCAGCTTAGACTTCGGCGTGACGTAGTGAGAAGCTGCATAAACAGCGATCTTATCAAGGTCATCGAGCCGCGTTCCACGCAGGGGGTCGAAGCTATACAGCGCGTCCACTTCATCACCGAACAGCTCGATGCGAATGGCCACATCATCTTCGTACGCCGGGAAGATGTCGATGACGTCTCCGCGCGCACGGAAGGTGCCACGGTGAAAGTCCTGTTCGTTGCGTTCGTACTGAATCTCCACGAGCTTGCGCAGGATGTCTTGCCGGCTGACCTCGCTCCCCTTCTCCAAATACAGAAGCATGCCTTCGTACGCTTCCGGGCTTCCGAGGCCGTAAATACAGGAAACACTGGCTACGATGATGACGTCATTGCGTTCGAGCAGACAGCGCGTAGCGTCATGGCGCAGACGATCGATCTGCTCGTTCACCATCGAGTCTTTCTCAATGTAGGTATCTGACGAGGCCACGTAGGCTTCTGGCTGGTAGTAGTCGTAGTAGCTGACAAAATACTTGACCGCGTTGTGCGGAAAGAGAGACTTCATCTCGCCATACAGCTGGGCCGCGAGCGTCTTGTTCGGCACCAACATCAGCGTGGGTCGATTCACCTGCTCAATGACGTTGGCCATGGTGAAGGTCTTGCCCGACCCCGTGATTCCGAGCAGCGTTTGGTGACGCTCACCCGCATTCAGGTTCTTAACAATCTCCTTGATGGCATTGGGCTGGTCCCCCATCGGCGTGTGCTTGCTGACCAGCTGAAACGGTGTGCTGGCGCGGGGTCGCGCCGTCTGGGTCTGGATGGGGCCTGGTGCCATGACTGCCTCCGGTCGCTGCCGGTATCTCAACGGGGAAATCGAAGCGGTCAACCGTTGTCCGGCAGGTGGATTCATCGGGTTGGACGTGAGAGCCTACCCTGATGTGTCCGGAGCCCTCGTTGATACACCAACCACTCGCTCGTGCCGGGGTTGGTCTATTATCGGCGTGTCAGCCGCACCAAGACTGTCCGGATATCGCGCTGATTTGCTGTCAAAATGTGGGTCCGCCGGTATAGATTCGCTCGCCCAATCCGCACTTAGGTAGCATTCCTCGAGACACCAACATTGTGATTGATGCGATTGTCGAAGACCAAGAAGTGGTCGCAGCGGAGTTGATGGCATCATTGTTTCAACCGAACAATTTCATTGCGGAGAGTGAGCCGAACGGCGTTGGTATCGCGGAGTTCGACTGGCATTCACCCAAGGCAACGGGGCCCGTGGAGATTCGCGTCGAAGTCACCGATCCCGAAGGATTGTCCGAGTCGCAGACCGTGGCCTATTGGGCTGAGTAGCCACAGCCATGACGGGTAGGTACGGCAGCTTCCCGTGTGCACCGTTTTTAAGGGTGCGATTCCCAAAGACGGATGCGCCGAGTCATTGCCGAGTTCCGCGGTGAGTCTGTGCTCGGCCACCCGACAGCTCATCCTTTTCGTGCGGTTGTGTGAGCGCGTTAGGTACGATTGCTCCACTCCCCAGGATGTCCACATGCGCAGTCTCCTCGCCATTGCCCTCCTCGTTCCACAGCTTGCTGTAGCCCAGCAGGTTCGCTTCTCCGACACCGTGCCTGGCGGCATCTCAGCGACCGGGAACACACTGGGTCTGTCCAAGGAAGCGAGCGCAAACGGCCCAGGCCTGCTTGGCTCCATTGGCACCTTCATCTCGCTGGACCCGAACTCAGTGGACGCAGCACCGGTCGGGTCCGCACCGTGGTTTGCGGGCACCACCTCGGACTGGACCTTGAACGGTTCTTCCGCAGTGCTCGACCTGCCGTCGGATGCCATGGTCCTGCATGCCGAGCTCGTGTGGGGCGGTAGCTTCGAGGCCGGCTCAGAAGACGTCTCCGGCTCGCTCAATGACGCCATCACTATCGGTTTCGGGACCGCGACCGAGTCCGTCACTCCCGCTTCGCAGACCGCACAGCTGTTCGACGGCCTCGCAGAGACGGGGTTCCCGATTCGGTACTACATCCGCTCGGCAGACGTCACCAGCTTCGTTCAGGGGCGCGGTGCCGGACGCTACTCCGTATCCGGTGTACCTGGGACCCAGGCACAGACCGACAACTCGCTCAACGCGGCCGGCTGGAACCTCGTCGTCGCATACCGAAGCGAGGGCGGGCAAGTGCGCAACCTCTCGATCTTCGTCGGGGGCAGCTTCGTCGATGAAGGCGCGTCTCAGGACTACCCGGTGTCGGGGTTCTGTGCGCCTCCATTCGGTCCCGTCGAGGGCAATGTGGTCGTGTCCGCGCTGGAGGGAGACGCCATCTTAGGTGGGGACATTCTCACCATCGCTCCCACCGCGAACGGCCCATTCGTCACCCTGTCTGGAACGAACAACCCGAGCACGAACTTCTTCAGCTCCCAGATCAACGACGGCGACGGTCAGCTCGACACCCGCGGCACATTTGGCACGCGTAACCACAACGCCTTCACCACCACCAACGTCAACGGCGGACGCCAAGGCTGGGACCTCACAACCATCCCGATCAGCGCTGGCGAGGGCATCCTGACGAATGGTCAGACCTCGGCCGTTGTCCGCACAGTGACCACCGGGGACTCCTACCTGCCCACACTGCTCGCGTTCGAGATCGACGTGAAGTCACCCGACCTCACCAACAGCACCACGACCGCCACGCCGAGCGCCGTCGAGCTCGGCGACACACTGACCGTGACCTCAACGTTGTCGAACACCGGCGAAGCCCCCGCAGTAGACGTTCGCTTCCGAATGGACGTGGACCCCGCCTTCGATCTCGTGAGCTTCGAGATGGACGGCTCTGCCGGCGACTTCAACGGCGCCACAGTCACAGTCTCTGACCTACTAAACGGCGTGCCCGCCGGCACGCTGGGCGTTGATGAAGAGCGCATCGTCACGCTCGAGTTCACCATCGCCGAAGAACCCAATGGCGAGGAGTTCGTGCTGTCCCCAACCTGGGAGCACGAGTTCGTCACCTGCGAGGGAGAGGGTGCGCTCCAGGAGACCCACACCCCAGCCGGAGCCAACGTCGACTTCCGCGCCGACGACGAGCCAGACACCGATGAACCCGAGCCGGACACGGATGAGCCCGACACGGACGTCGGACCGTCGGACCCGGATACCGACGTGTTGGACACCGGAAACGGCGAAGTCCCCGATGGCAATTGTGGCTGCTCTACAACCACGGACACCGCTCCGACCGCCGCGTTCGGCTTAGGATTCTTGCTGCTCGCCGGACTACGCCGCCGCCGCTCAACGACCGACTGAAGAAGTCGTACGACCTGGGGTGTGGACACTCTTGGCAACGCCCACAGACTCACCGTGAGTCGAGCAGCGTCAGACGCCAGTACGACGTGTCACAGAGCGGGGTTGGCCCCTTCCATGTCCCGCGCCGTTACCCGCTCAAACAGGTCGATGGCCTGCCCCTCACCGAGCCACACCGCGCCCAGCACTGACACGTCGCCCACACGGACACCCACGTTTCGAATCATGGTGTGACGGCAGCGCTCAACACCGTCTTCCGCGTCCTCCATTTGCCCGGTGACATCCCCCAGCGACAGGGCCACTCGCGACGTCTTCCGGTCAGCCGATGCCGTTCCTGAACGGCCCTCAACGGTCAGCTGAACGCCGCCAGCACTGCTTGCAACCAAGTCCGTACCGTCCACCGAGAGCCTACAGCCACCTGCAACCCCCAGGCACTGCATGTGGCTCACTCGGACTCCCTGCCACACCGGCTCAAAGGTCGGCGGAGGGTCCGACAATATAGCTGTACTGTGGTTATTGGGGTTTCCTACCCACGCTTCCACCCCATCCAGAGACGTTGACGGCCACCGCACCGCAGTCTGGCCTTCCGCATCCGTCCTGTATTCAGCAATCGTGTCGCCGCCGCGATTCAGCGTCACCACAGAGTCGGGTGCCGAACGCATGGTGATTTGCTTGCTCAGCGTGCCACAGGGGTCACTGACGTACGACGTCTCAGCCTCAATAGCTGGCGGCGACGTGCAGCCAACGAGGCTCATGAGAATCCACAGCATGGCGGCTCCAAGGGACGGCTGGCGTATCGTGCCAAGGTCCGATGCGACGCCCAGTCAGTCAGGGCCCGTCATCAAACCCACCCCTTACACCCAGTGACCCACTCTCGTCAGTGCCCCCGATCAACGACTACACTCCCGCTGCAAAGACACTCCTTCTACGGAACACATCATGGTCAAGTCGCTGGGTTCACTCGCCGTTGCTACCGGCTTCATCGCTCTCCTCATCGCCTGCTCCCCGCTGCTCGGAGCCGAGTTTCGCGTGCGGCTAATGGATGGAAGCAGCCCAGCCGTTGACGCCTTCGTAGCCCCAGAAGTCAGCGGCCCATCGGACAGCTCAGCATGGGTTCGCACCGATGACCGCGGAGATGTCATCACCTGGGCTCACAGCTCCAATTCCCTCTTTGGACCCAGTCGGGTGGTGTTCGCATACGCTGAAGACAGCGGACTTTCTGTGCTGATCGAAGGACAGGACTTCGAGTGGCGACGAAACGGCAACAGCACTGGGCGGGAATGGCTAGCCAACTTCGAAGCGGACCTCGCCCCCGTCAACGAATCGGACCTACGCACTTGTGGAGCGGACCGCACCATCACTTTCGAGGTGGAAGATGTGCTTCCTGGAACCACATGGATGAGCGTTGGAACTGGCGAGAGCGATGGCATTCGCGGCCTCGACTGTTCGGTCGACAACACAGCCGTGACGTGTCCATGCCCCGATACCATCACCGACCGGTCATTCCTCGTCTCTCGCCACGCTGGCAGTTCCAGTGACGTAGAGGTCTGGGATGGCGTCATTACCGTCGATATCATTGTTGAGCTGCAGCTCGCAGAGTGATCGGACTCGTCGATCCCGCTCACACACCAGCGGCACCTCGCTTGCACAGGGTACAGTCGCCCTACTGGAGACCTGATGCGCCCGTTGGTCCTGACTGCCTGCTTCCTCACCTCGCTCGTTCTCGTTGCCTGCCCGGCAGATCCGCCGGTAGAGACCGGAGACCTCGGCACCGAAGTGGACACCAGCGAGCCCGACACCGATGACCCGGACACCGACACCGAGCTGACCGGCACCGATGACGACCGTGACGGCTGGACCATCGAAAACGGCGACTGCGACGACGACGACGTGTTCGTCAATCCCGCGTGGGAGGAACGCGCGAACGACGACAAAGACAACGACTGTGACGGCCGCATTGACGAGAGCCTCGACCGCTTTGTGGTCTTTGAGGTCCGCCCGGGAGACGACCCACCCTTGGCTCGCCAGCGCAGTGTGGATGTTCTCGGCGATATCAGCAACGCCACGCCACTCAGCAACATGGTCAGCGCCACAACACCGGTCGAAGTTCCCGGTGAAGACCGCTGGCTCGTCCTCGATGGGCGAGCCGGAACGCTAAACAATGTGACCGCCGCCGGCGAAGCCACCGTCATCGCCGACTTCCTCGAAGACGAAGAATGGTCCGGTCCACGCGAGCCCTTGGGATTCTTCGGAACCGGACGCACGCGCGATGGCGTCGCCTACATCACCACCGCCAACCAACTCATCGCGGTACAGCCCAGCGGCCAGTGGGACATCGTTGCGGACTGGCCGTGCAATGACGAGGTGGATGGAACGTTGATCTGCCCCGTCGCCCTCACCGTGCGCGCAACGGATGAAGCGGTAGCCCTGTTCGGCGCCTTTGGAAGTTTCGCCCTGTGGACGGCGGAAGGGGGTCTAGACGTCCGCGTTCCAACGGCCGCAAATCCTATGGCACCTCCGGCCGAATGGGGGGCCGCACGCAGCGATGAACAGGGCCGCCTGTACGCCTTGGGGACCACCTACGACACCGACACCCGCGCACAGACCCGCGGTATCTTCCGCTACAACGACGCTCAGAATGCCATGGTTCTCCGCGGTCCGTGGCTCGACTCCAACGGCGCAGGACCGGGTGGATTCACCAACGAATGGCGCTTCGGAAGCTTCGACATCGACACGGTTCGCGGTGAGTACTACGTGGCTGCAAACATAGGTGTCGGCGGCACTACCCGCCGAACAGTGTACCGAGTTTTTGACGGAGAAGACGGCATTGCGGCCCTCCTGTGGCCAGAGACCTTCGCTGGAAACGCTGACGGAACGGGACTCGAGTTCTCCGCACTCGCCATTCGCTGGGACCAGGACTGACCGCCGGTCAACCTGGCGGTAATCTCACGACAATCGTCGCAATGTGCGGGCTAGTCAAGAACCTCCTATGGGTATGCACCCCTTACTGAATTGACTGTGGAGTTCCCGTGACCCGTCTTGCCATTTACGCTCTCGCCTTGGCCGCTTTCACCGCATGTGGGGATTCCACAACCGAGACTGACGGTGCGGACACCGGAGATATCGACACCGGTGACACAGACACCGGTGACACAGACACCGAGATCGACTCGTCATCCGCCGTCGTCCTGACCGCACTCGTAGCGAAGAATGCCGAGGGCGACCTGGACGAGAACGGCGACAATGACGACTGGATTGAGATCACCAACCGTGGCGACAGCGCGGCTGACCTGTCCGGCTGGGGTCTGACCGACGGCTACCCCGAAGAAACTGCTTGGCTGTTCCCCGAGAACACCCTGCTGGCTCCAACCGATACGATTCGCGTTTGGTGCGACGAAGACCCCGATGACGGTCCACTTCACGCTGACTTCAAGCTCTCTGGCGACGGCGAGACTGTCACCCTGCTCAATGCTTCCGACGAAATCGTTGATGAGGTCACCTTCCCGATTCTCGCCGACGACGAGGTCTACGAGCGTGATGATGCCGATGGGTGGTCCGTCGCCGAGTAAATCGGTGCGTGGCTTCTCGATAGACTCCACAATTGCAGCATCGGGGAGCGCATGCACATCCTCACGGACAAGATGACGCCGCAACTCAAAGAGCCGCCGCCTCGCGCCTAGTGCCTACCAACACTCGGGCCAGCTCGCCGCAGCCTCGACTTCGTTCCACCCGTCGGCCGTTCGCTGGGCGACCACATACGACGTCGGCCCATGAAATACGCTGTTGATACCGATCAGGTCCATCTCATCGGCAGCCACATAGGCGACGATCGGTGGTAAATTCTTACGCTCGAGAGCCACAATGAGCGCGCTAGCCTGCACATCGATACCGCCGGGTCCGACGATACGGTTGGTTCCAACTGCCCATCCGTTCTCAATGAGCAGATCAGACAGACCCGGAACGCTCTCGGGAGTGCCGTAGACCACGGCAGCCGTGGTCGGCATGCCATCCAACGTGCTGGCGTCCACCAGCGATGCCCCAGCCGGTACAAAGAACTGGTCGCCAATGACGCTCACATACCGCCCCAGAGGACCGTCTTGTCGCGCGACCAATGCACCGGAGAGAGCCTCGATAAGTACAGCGTTGATGGGTCGTGCCGGCGGCGCCTTGGCCATCTCAAAGGCAAGGCCGAGTCGTGGAATTTCGCCGTTCAAGACCCCTTGCTGACGAGCCGCATCCAGCGTCACACTCATGGGAACCACCGCATAAAATCCCAGGTCAGCGTGCCGCCGAGCCTCGTCGCAAGCGGCTGTTGGACCGCGTTGGTCCAAGGCATACAACACCTGTACGGCCCGAACCCCCGTCTCGTGGGCATAGGTATTCACCGATGTGTAGGCTTGGCCGCGCATCTGCTGATTTACCGGTCGAAACGCGCGACGGGCTTGCGGAAGCCATGCGCGTTCCTGAGCGTCGAAGAGCGGGTTGATGTACCCGTGAGCATACTCGTGAACGAGCAGGGTCTCCACACTGCCGTCGGTGTCGTCCGGGGTGAGACTGACCTGAACGACCGGCGACATGACCGGCTTGCCGTCTGGCCCCGCGTACGACACGCCGTAGTTGTTCGGCCACACCAGCATCGCTGGATGTAGCGCCATTTTTCGTGCCGGAAACTGACCCGAAAACCAGGTTGGGAAGTCCGCTCTACGAACCACAACTCGGTACTGATCCCGCGCAGCATGGCGATCGGCTTCGTGAGCCTCCCAGAACCCAGCGAAGTTCGTGTCTTCCACAAACGACTTTAGCGGCTCAGCAACGCGCTCTGCTAGACGTGCATCCCAGCGCGACTCCAACAACGACAGATCGTCGATCAGCGTGTACTGGGGTGTCAGGTGCACCGCGAAGGACATGCTCGCGTCGTACGACACATCAGCCCGACGAAACGCCCGACGCATCTCGCGTACTGCCTGATGCTCCCTGTACTTGTCAAAGTGAGCACGCATATCTTGAGCGTACGACGAGCCAGGCAGAGTTTCATAGGGCGGAAGATCAGCTAAATAGCTGACAATCGAAACAACTTCGACCTGCTTATCTACGCTAACGTCAACGGCTTGTGCCGAAGCAAGAGCGAGCATGATGCTCCACATAGGTCATCTCCAGTCACCGTCTCATCGCTCCAATTCCGGGGCACTGTAGAGCTAGCATACAGATGCGCTACAGCCATAGTGCCTGGAGGTGTGTGTGCACGTCATCGTAGACCTATGTGTAATTCCCATTGGAGTCGGAACTTCGGTGGGAGCGTACGTGGCTGAGTGCCAGCGCGTCTTAACGGAAGCCCGGCTGACCCACGCTATGCACGCCTACGGTACCACCATCGAAGGGGAGTGGGACGCCGTCATGGCCGCGGTCAAACAGTGCCACGCCCGCGTGCACGAGATGGGCGCACCGCGCGTTCACAGCACGCTGAGAGTAGGCACTCGGACCGACAAAGCCCAGTCCGCGCAAGACAAGATTGACAGCGTCAACCATCGATTGTCTAGCGAGTGACTCCTGTGACCGCGCCGAAGAGCACGCAGGGCATCAGCCAGCGGTTCGACGGACGACCGAAGGCGCGTTGGGTTGCCCCAACGCGCCGTCACTACTCTTGCTAGCGGGCTGCCGCCCCCCATCAACAGGCTTACGGCGCCGTCAATCTGACCGAAACCAGGCATACCTACGACATCTCACCTGCGTCTTGTCATCTCGAGCGCTACACTCTGGGCTTGGCCGACTGCTCTTGCCCGGCCCCCGAGATCTCCGCACTGAGGACCTGTATGCCCACCATCTCCCGGCTCTCCCCCACCCTCCTAGGCACCTTGGTCTTGGCGCTGTCCACTCCAGCCTTCGCCTGCGGTGAAGGCGGCGAGACCAACCCCGCCGTGTGCGCGGTGCTGTGCGCCAACGGGTTCGACGACGACGGCGACGGCTACACGGATGGATACGATTCAGAGTGCACCAACCTGTCGACTCCAGAGTGCACCGAGTTCACCGGCACAGACCCCAGCTTCTCCATGGTGCGCGAGCAACGGAGCACGGGCGCCTACGACGCGCGCCATCAGGTCGCCGCGGCAGATCTCGACCACGACGGCGTCGTCGAGCTCGTAATCGGTCGCGGTGGCTACTCCACGGAGCTCTCGGTCATCAACGCCCAGACCATGGAGGAGGAGTCGCGCATTCCCTTCGCGAGCGGTTCCTGGCAGACCTTTGACCCGGGTCCCTCGCTCGGACAGCTCGACGACGGACCCCTCGAAGTCGCGTGGATATCGGGCAACGGCTCAAGCGACTTCCGGCTCCAAGTCGCTCGCTTGGAAGGCGACGAGTGGCAAGTCGCAATGAGCGGCAACATCCGCACCCTGGCTCCCGGGGCCGTGATCAATGACAACAACACTCGCGGCTGGGCCGTCAGCATGGCGGACATCGACCAAGACGGTGACCCCGAGCTCGTGGCAGGCAACACCGTCTGGTCGTACAACTCGACAGATCACACCATAGAGTTGCTACTCGACGGGAGCTTGGCTCCTGGTGCCGCATGCCAAGGTAACAACGTCAGCTATGTCGGCTACCGCGCTGGCATGACGGTGGCGATGGACATCCTCCCGGACCCGGGCCTCGAGATTGCCGCGGGCTACCAGGTGTACGTGATCGACACCACGGGGGATTCGTGGACATCCACCGTGGTCAGCTCTCCCGTCACCCGGCGAGACGGATTCACCTCGGTCGCCGACATGGACCTGGACGGAGACCTCGACGTGGTCGTGGCCACGGACCAAGGCATGTATGTGTGGGACCCCAGTGAGCAGGTCGAGCTTGCCTGGTGGCCGGACAACACCGGCGTCTACCACGGCCGCCCTGTGGTCGGTGAGTTCTACGACGCAGACCTCGCAGATGACGGGCTGATCAACAACAGCACGCCGAACTATCCGGACACGCTGTACGTCCGCGCCGGCGAGCTCCTCGCGTACAGCCTCAACGACACCAGCGCGTTCACATGGCGCCTCGCGACGAATGATGGCTCCGGCGCGACCAAGGCCGTCGTGCACGACCTCAATGGCGACGGCATCGCCGAGATCATCTACCGCGACGAGCAGACCTTCCGGGTGATGTACGGCGGTCCGCTGGCCAACGCGCCATCACAGGTGAACACGACAAACCGCAACTACGCCGCGACAGCCTGTCGGTCGAGCACCCGCCTAGAGGGACCGATCGTCTTAGATGCAGACAGCGACGGCCAGTCCGAGGTGGTCTTGACCTGCGATGGTCACCTGGACCGCTACGGCTCCGGTTCCGCCCCGTGGACGCCCTCGCGGTCGGTGTGGAACCAGTATTACTACCACGTCACAAACATCGAAGACGATGGGTCCATCCCGGCGAACCCCCAGCCGATCAACGCCGAGTTCCCCGAAGGCAGCGGTCGCTATCCCCTCAACGTGGGCATGCAGCAGTTCAACGTGGACTCGGTGCTCACCCCGCCGGGTCAGACGCCAGCCGGCAACTTCGCCGTCTCCATCACCGAAGTCACCCCGGTCGGAGAATGCGGCTCTGGCTCCGCCCAGATCGACATCGCGTTTCGTGTTGAGAACACCGGCGACATCGTTGCCACCGCCGCCATGCCCGTCTCGTTCTACGACGGCAATCCGTCCGCGGGTGGCGTCCTCCTCGGCACCCAGGTCATCGGTTCCCCAGTCGCTCCCGGACAGGCAGGCTTCAACACCTTCCGCATCAATGAATCCGTGGACCCCTTCGACCTGTACGCAGTCGCCAACGACGACGGCACAGATCCAACGAACGCCCCAGCCACCGTCGAGTACGAGTGCGATGCCACAGACAACGTGACCATTCGCGAGAATATCGTGTGCAAGCCGGACGAGGACCGCGACGGCGTGGCCGATGACGTCGAAATCCTCGCAGGCTGGCTGCCGAACGACCCCGATACGGACAACGACGGCTTGTGTGACGGGCCCCGGTCGGTCGAGGGCGTCTGCGTAGGCGGCGAAGACCTCAACACGAACGGTATTGTAGACCCCGGTGAGTCCGACCCCGCCGTCAATGACACAGACAACGACGGCATCTCGGATGGCATCGAAGTGCTGGGAGACAACCCGACCAATCCAACCCATCCGGACTCGGATGACGATGGCTCCTGCGATGGCGGCGGTGCTGGCGACGGGTCGTGCGCCGGTGAGGACCTGGGTGAGGACCAAAACGGCAACGGCATCGTGGACGAGGGAGAGACCAATCCCAACGATAGCGACAGCGACGACGACGGACTGACCGACGGCGTGGAGGTCGCCGGACCCAACCCCACCAATCCCCTCGACACCGACACGGATGACGACGGCCTGTGCGACGGCCAGCCGTTCTGGACCCTCGAGACCTGTGTGGGTGGCGAAGACGCCGACCGCGACGGCGCTGTGGGCGAAGACGAGACAGACCCCGCCAAAGCGGACACCGATGATGGTGGCGTAGACGACGACCAAGAGCTGGCCGACGGAACCGACCCCACAATCCCATGGGACGACAGGGGTGAAGACTACGACGGTGACGGCATCCTCAATGAGGTTGAGATTGCTGCTGGGTTGCCGCCAGATGACCCGGATGCAGACGATGACGGCCTGTGCGACGGCTCAGGCAGCGTCGAAGGCGTGTGCGAATCCGGGGAGGACCAGAACAATAACGGCATCGTCGACGACGGTGAGAGCGATCCAGAGAACGGCGACAGCGACGGCGACGGCTTGTCCGACGGCCTCGAAGCCTTCGCGGACACCGGAATTCTCACCCCCGACTCTGATGGCGACGGCCTGTGCGATGGCTCAGGTAGCGTCGAAGGCGTGTGTGATTCAGGAGAAGACGCGAATGACAACGGCATCGTCGATACCGGCGAGACCGACCCCATGGTGCCTGACACGGACAACGACGGCCTGTCGGACGGCGTCGAAGTGCTCTCCGACAACCCGACCAGTCCCACGAACGCCGACTCTGATGGGGATGGCCTGTGCGACGGACCCGGGGTTGGAGACACGGTGTGCGTGGGCGGTGTGCTGGGCGAAGACACCAACGCCAACGGCGTGGTCGACAACGGCGAGACGAACCCCAACAATGACGACTCGGACAGCGACGGTCTGACCGATGGCACCGAGGTCCTGGGGACCAATCCCACCAACCCCCTCAGCGCCGACTCGGACAGCGATGGACTGTGCGACGGCCCAGGCGTAGGCGATGGGGCTTGCACCGGCGGAGAGCTGGGCGAAGACCAAAATGCAGACGGTGCTGTGGATACCGGCGAGACAGACCCCACGGATGAAGACACCGACGACGGCGGTGTGTGGGACGGCGCCGAGGTGCTGGCAGACAACACCGACCCGGCCAATCCAGCAGACGACGTGGGCCAGGATCTCGACGGAGACGGTCTCGCAAACGACGTGGAGCTCGACCGGGGACTGTCCCCCACTAACGCCGACTCAGACGGAGACGGCCTGTGCGATGGCGCCATTTCCGTCGCTGAGATCTGCGTGGCAGGCGAAGACCTGAACGGGGATGGCGTGGTGAACGACGGTGAGAGCGACCCGAGCTTGGCAGACACCGACAACGACGGTCTGCCGGACGGTATCGAGGTCCTGACCGCAGGCACCAGCCCAACCAACGCGGACACCGACAACGACGGCCTGTGTGACGGCCCCGGTGTCGGAGACGGCGTGTGCGCCGGTGGCTCCTCAGGAGAAGATGACGGCGACGGCGTAGTCGAGCCAGGCGAGACCGATCCGAACAACAGCGACTCTGACGACGACGGAATTCTCGACGGCATCGAGGCCCTAGGAAATACCGATGCCCTCAACCCCGACTCCGACGGCGATGGCCTGTGTGACGGCACCGGTGACGGCGACAGTGCCTGCACCGGTGGCAGCTTCGGCGAAGACCAAGACAACAACGGCGTCGTAGATGCTGGGGAGACCGACCCCATGGACGAAGACACCGACGACGGCGGCGTGGACGACGGAACCGAGGTCCTCACCGATGACACCGATCCCCTCGATGCCGCCGATGACATCGATCAGGACTTCGACAACGACGGCGTCAGCAACGACGACGAGATTGCCAACGACACAGACCCGTCCAACCCCGACTCTGACGGCGACGGCCTACTCGATGGCGTGGAGATCACCGAAGAAACCGACCCGAACGTGGCCGACACGGACGGAGACGGACGCACGGACGGCGAAGAGGTTCTTACCGACAACACGGACCCTCTGGATGCCGACACCGACGACGACGGCCTGACCGACGGACGGGAATACGACGAGAGCACGGACCCGAACGACTTCGACTCGGATGGAGACGGCCTGTCAGATGGACTCGAGCTCGGACTCACCGAACCCGAGGACCCCGACGACACCGACATGGACATCTTCGTGGCCGACTCGGACCCAGACTCGACCACCGACCCCATGGACGTGGACACCGATGACGGCGGCATCAGCGACGGCGACGAGGACCGCAACGGAGACGGCGCCGTGGGCGAAGACGAGACCGACCCGAACGACGCCACGAGCGAGGCCGAGTGCCTCGACGACGCTGACTGCGACGGAGACGGGCTCACAAACGCCGAGGAGCTCGACCTAGGTACCGACATCTTCGACGCCGACACAGATGGTGGCGGCGTGTCCGACGGCGACGAGGTGGCCCGTGGGTCCGACCCGCTGGACATGGACGACGATCCGATGGCGGTCGTCCAGGGTGGACTAGCGTTCCGGTGCAACACAACCACTGGGAACGCTGGCGGTCTGCTGGGATTAACCGCGGCGGGTCTGCTGTTACTTCGCCGCCGTCGCTCGGCCCTACCTGTGGCGGCCGCCAGTCGCAGCCGGTGATGGACTAAGAATTGACCGCGCTGAAGATGTCATCCACAGCCGTCTGAAACGACGGCTGTGCGGGGTGGCCGTCCAGCCGACCGACAAGCCAGCACATCGTAGAGGCATACTTTCGGGTGAGGTAGTCGCGACGTGCATCATCATGGACGTGCTGAACACGTAGGGCATTCGTTGATAAATCGGCGACCTTGATGTCGAGTGCCCGGGGGGGAAGCGACTGAATGTATGCGAGGTATCCTTCGGCCCCGCTCGGGTGCGTAAGCGCTTGAACGAGACGACAGACCTCGGGTCCCATGTGCGTCTTCAGCGCGGCCGCGGCATCTCCACCCGGTGCCATTCGCTCCGCCTGGTCTTCCAACGAATCGTGAAGCAAGGCAGCCGAAATCTGGTCGTTATCGCCCCCCCATTGAGCTACACGCTGCGCCACTTCGGCCGGGTGCGACAGATACGGCCGACCATCATGCCGGGGCGTTTGGTAGCGATGCAGCACCACCATCCATGCACACGCGTGTTCAACGGAACCGGGAAGCTCGGCTAGCGATTGCCGGGCCTCAGCAAACTCTGGCGCCGACAGCCAGCCAATAGTCAGGGCCTCCAGAGGTGGAGCCGCCCGTTTCGCCAGTATCGCTTCGCTAAACAGAGGGTCTAGGGTGACATCGCGGAACACCGGGAACGGCGGTTGTTGTTGGGCCAGCTCCTCGGCACCGTCGCACTGCCTCACAGCGATGATCAGTCCCTCTAGCGGTCCACCAAAGACATCCACGCGCCAGTCACCAATGACGTACGTCTGTTTGTGAACAACGCCTGCTGGGTATCGGTTGACACAGGTCACGCTGCGCTCCCATTCCATGGACGGTAGCTCACGCAGCAACCAGCGACGTTCTCCCTCTACTGGCCCGCGCTTCAGCTCATCGGTCATCGTGTCCTCACAACCACACTCCACCACAGCCGGCCGTGGGCCGTCAGATCGGCCGGTGCACTCGCCTGCCCCCGACGCCAGACGTTCAAGGCCCGACGGACACCGCCAAGGTCCTCACCAGCGTACGGCGCATGGTCCAAACGCTGCCAAAACTCAGGCTGCTCGATCCCTTGATGCGAACGGGCCAGGCCGCCGATTCGACCGTCGCCCGCCTGTTCGCTCTCCTCCGCCAGCCGCGCCAATCGGT
>JBLHSN010000027.1:0-31107 GCA_047626195.1 Myxococcota bacterium | reverse complement strand
GACGCGACAATGACCGACGACGGGCCAGAGTCCGCGTCGGCACCGTCCTCAACAACTGCGCTGGAACCGTCTTCGCAGTCGATACGAGCGCCGGTATCCGTGGCAAAAACAGAGCAGTTTGTACCGTTAAGGCCTGGTTCACCCGATAGACCAGGAGCTCCATTATCTCCATTATTGACCGAGACTTGCGTTCCGTCATCGCAGTCGATGCGCGCGCCACCAACGGTATCGCTGACCGTGCAGCTTGTACCACCAAGCCCTGGCTGTCCTGCAGGTCCTGGCTCGCCGGCTAGACCAGGCGCTCCGGGCTCACCTGGCTGTCCGGCAGGTCCTGGCTCGCCGGCCAGACCTAGCTCGCCGGCTGGACCAACGGCTCCATCATCGAGGGTCACTTGGGTTCCATCATCGCATTCAATGAGCGCGCCAGCAGCGGTGGCACTGACCGTACAGCTTACGCCGTCAATACCTGGCGCTCCAATCACGCCGACCTCTCCCGCAGGTCCCGCAGGTCCCGAAGGTCCGGCGGCTCCAGGAGGCCCTTGAGGACCTTGACAGTCGTCGACCGTACAAGCGCCGTCGGAATCGGCGTCCTCACCTGGGTCGCACAGACCGTCCTCACTCAGATCCCAACAACTCAGGCCAGGTTCAGCGACACAGTCGAGCGCGTTGCAGTCCCCATCGCCATTGAGGTCTTCTGACTCGGAACACTCGGCGTCTAGGTCGATGTCCCAGCAGTCACCGTCAACAGGTTCACATCCACCGAACAACATCAGTCCCACTAGCCATGAAATACGCATCAGCTTCGACTCGGGAAGACACCCTGAAGGGCAATGATGTAGTTGATGCCAAGACGAGGACCAACCACATTCACGGGGCCCGAACCTGTCGATTGCACAGCTGCCGGACTTAGGGGAGTCGAACCATTCGCTGGGGGTGCAAAACCACGGGCGGTCGCCGCTGGGGCGGCGGCGGTGGGCGTTCCGCCCAGTGACGGATTCGCCAACAGCGCTCCAGTCGCAGCCGATGTGGTCGCGTTGCCGCTGCTCACCGCAAGGGCATGAGAGTGCGGCGGAACGGCGCTCGTTTCTTGAATTCCGTACCGTTCTCCCAACTGCACCGACTGCAGGCCAGGTCCATTACCTTGCTGGACCGGTGCGCGGCCGCGCAGATCGGGAAGTGCGAAGGTGGTACGCCCATCACCGCCGTACGTCGTTCCAAGAAGCGAGAACAGAGCCGTATTCTGACTAATCGGCAAAAGCTGCCCTTCGCAAAGGGCCCATCCACGCGGGGCGAAGTTCCCGCCGAACATCTTGATTTCCCCAATCATGCCTTCCTGTTGTGCCAAAGCGGATGCCCCAGACCCAACCATTACCCACAGAAGAACCACAACCCTCAACAACATCCCATTCATCGTGACCCCAAAGTGGACGAAACGCGTAAACGATTGGGGCCTGCCCAACAACCAAGAAGGGTCAGAGCGCCGTCGATTTCGGCTGCAAGGGCAACCACAGGTCGCGCGCTGGTGTCCACGCACCGCAGACCGGCATCAGAAGAGCGGCCCAAAACTACTGGTACGTGCCTGCCGCCACGCAAAACCGCCGCGTCAGAGTCTTCGAAAAGACTCTGCGCGACGGCTTGGACAGATCCGTGATGAACGCGCACCCCGCTGGGTCTAGCGAGGCGTAATCCGACGAAGCTTCATCTGAACATCACCCGACCAGTGCTTTTCGAAAGCAATGACGCAGGTGCGCAAGTAGCGGTCGTAATCGTCAAACAACTCGTCGCCCCAAGTCTTGCGGATGTACACTTCATGGGAACGCATGCGACGGAGCCACTCAGCAACGGTCTTGCCGTAGTCGGTGCGAAGCATGTGCAGTTCTTCGATTTCCCAGTACGGGTTCACCGCCTGAACGAGCTCTTCAATCCGTGGGTTCAGCCCACCGGGGAAGATGACGTCTGCGGTGAAGGCCAGGTCTTGGAGGTCTTGGCGCTTGCGTGGAACGCGGTTGCGCAGAATGGCTTGGAAACCGAACGTGGCTCCCGGCTCCACCCATTCGGCCAGCTTATTGAAATACTGACGGTAGATGCCAACAGCCTTGCCTTGACGGGCTTGAGCTGGCGAGCACAGATGGTCAATCATCTCGATGCTAATCAGGCCATCGTACTTCTCTTTCGGCGCATACAAGGCGTAGTCGCAGAGGATGAAGTCTGACTTAGGGAGGTTGCGCTCCTTGCACCAAGCCAACTGCTCGGTCGACAGAGTGATGCCATCTGCGCGCTTGATGCCATTGCGCACAACGCAATCGATAGCCGAACCCCAGCCGCAGCCAATGTCGAGCACCGTCTTGGTGTCGTCAAGCTCGGCGAAGTCGTACAGGCGCTGGAGCTTCTCTTCTTGCGCTTCTTCCAGCGTCATGTCGGGGCGAGAGTACAGTGCACTGGTGTAGTGCATGTTTTCATCCAACCAGAGCTTAAAGAACTCGTTGGAAACGCTGTAGCTCACGTCGATTTCTTGCTGCGTGGACGTCATATTCACTCCCGGAGAGGTCCGCTTTTACTGGGTTGAACGCCCAACGTCCAGAACAGAGAAGCCCGAACGACAAAATCGCCGTTCGGGCCAGGGTTCTCAGGACTCAGGGCGCCCCAAGATGTTGGGTCTGACGAGGCTCCATGCACGTCCGCCGAGACCATCCCGACGGTGTGACCTTCATATTTTGGGTACGACAGACCCCATCGACAAGGGGCTCAGTCGATTCCGTCCGTCACAATCAGACCGGGCCGAGTCACGCCATGCTCCCACTTCCCGTAGGCCGGGTTGGGAAGCACGAAGGTTCGAACGCCGAGTTGCTCCCAACGTCCACCGTCTTCATCAGGCTCTGGGAGGTCGGCCATGGTGTCTCCGGCATAGGCAAAAACGTTGACCGGTTCATCCCAGCCGCACGCCCCATCTCCGTCGCGTAGCTGCCGACGACGCTCCCGCTTGGTGTAGCTGTCGTCATCCGTGAGCAAGCACATGCGGTCTTCGTCGGTCCACATGCCCTGCGCCCGCAAGTTGTTGACCGTCACCTCTCGCGTCCGTTCATGGCGGTTGCTAACAAAGGCGACTCGCCCACCAGCATCGCGAACGGCGAGGAGAAATGCCTGTGCTCCCGGCACCGGTTCGGCGGTCTCACGTGCGCACCAAGCATCCCACGATGGCCAGTCAAAAGGTCTGTTGTAGGCTGCCATTTCTAAGAAGTACGGCGTATTATCGAGCAGCGTTTCATCAATATCGACGATGACGGTCCACGGCTGGCGTTGCCGACCACTCGCCTGCGTACGAACGCTCTGTTCAGCCTGCAAAAACACCTGAGTGGTCAGCGCCGAGAACTCTTCACTGTCCCGCATCCACTTAAGTTCCAGGTGGTCGTTCGCAGCCGTCTCAAAGCCACAAGCCAATCCAACCAGTAGCAAAATCATGGGGTCTCCTCATCCGGTGCAAATTCCTCAGCACCGGCATTCATCGCTTCTTGCCTTACCTTTTCACGTTCCGCGTCTACGTCGACGGCCTCTCCCTCCCACTGGAGGATGTAGAAGTCTACTCGGCGATTCCGGTCCCATGCCTCTGGAACCTCTCTGGGATCAATCGGCAGTTCTTCTCCAAATCCAACGCTCACCAATCGGTCAGCGTTCAGCCCAGAGTCGACCAAGTATTGCCGGACACTGGCTGCTCGACGCTCCGATAGTCTCTTGTTGTACGACGCCGAACCTCGACTATCTGTGTGCCCTTCCACTTGAACAATCTCGGCACGCGGATTGTCGGTGATGATGAGGGCGACGTCATCCAGAAGCGAGTGGCTGATCTCGCGAATAGTCGCGGACGCCGTCTCAAAGAAGACGCTGTCGCGAATCTCAATACGCCCACCGATCAGTACGGCCTTCGCAGGCTCGAGTTGGATGTCGATAGTCTGCGTACGTCGGTATACAACGGTCACGGGGAGACTGGCGACTCCGTACCCTGAAGCCCGAACCTCAACGATAGCTTCGCCTTCCGGAACGTCTGTCAGTCGCGCGTTGCCGCCTTCCGATTCAACCGAGATGTCGGTATCCACCACACTGACCGTGGCACCATCCACTGGGGCGCCCTCCGGCGTGACAACCCGCACCCGAACGCGCCCGGTACGGTCGATCGGCTCGAGAGAAATCGTCACAAACCGGCGTGCCTCTTCTTCCACATTGATTTCAACCGTGGCCTGTGACGGACGCCACTCATCTTCGCTTGCACGCACGGTATACGACGCGTCGTGCAGGTCGAAGAGGTCGCCAGATAGGCCATCGAAGGCGAGACCATTGCCGCGAATGCTGACCTGAGCCGCAGACCTGAAGTTGCCGCGCGGGTCAACGACCTCGATAACAACACGCGCCGACGGATCCGGGCATCCATCTTCATCGAGATAGTTGTCGAAGTCCTCGGGTTCGAGCGGACACTCATCCGCCTCATCCAAGAGACCATCCCGGTCATTGTCCGGATCCGGGCAACCGTCGTCATCCTGGAATGTGTCGATGTCTTCAGGTTCCAGCGGACATGAGTCATCCGTATCCAACACGCCATCCAGGTCGTTGTCGGGTTCGGGACACCCATCTGCGTCTTCGTACTCGTCGAAATCTTCTGCACTGAGCGGACACCCATCCACCAGGTCCACAAGGCCGTCGTCGTCTCGGTCCTTGGCACCCGGCCGTTCGGGGTGAGCGGCTATGCCCAGATACGCACGGACAGCCGGCGCTGCGAGAGCGTCGGTTGGGGAGGCTCCGAGAAAGGCTTCGACGAACACGGGTCCGCTGATGCGTTGCCATCCGCCAACAACCATTTCCGCCCACACTCGGCCGCCGCGCACACCGCCCGGAGTCACCTGTGGATTGCGGAACAACACACCAGTTCCGAGCTCCGCGGAGACGTGACTGTCGTACTCGTTCATGTCGAGACCTACAGCAAATCGAGCGGTGGCGTTGTCACCCCACACAACACCAGGCGTGGCTTCTTTCGACAACCATCGATACCCGACATCCACCAGCGCTGTGAGAGGCCCATACCGCTTCTCGACGACAACATCTGGGTGCAAGTACCGACGCCGTGCTGCGCCAGGCAATGTGCGGTCATTCATGAGCGTTGGAATACCGGTTCGCACGCCGATTCCCAGGCCAATCGACCGTTCATCCGGGTCGAGAATCGTCACCCGTCCATCAATCCCAATCTCGGACAACACTGGGTTCATCGCTTGCCCGTTGGCCCAGCCCTCCATCCACAGTGGCAGATCCACACCAATGCGAAAACGGTCGACATGTAGGACTTGGTTGACCTCGAACTGCATGATGGCATCGAGCGGTTGGAGGGAATCAAAGCCAACGTTCGGGTCGTAGATGCCCAACCGAGGGTTCTGAGCGTAGTGAACCCCGGCACGCCCGCGCACGAGAGGCCGGTCCAACACGGTGCCAGCATCATTCGTAAAGAATGCGGCATCGCTGTCAATGGACAGCTGAAACATGTGTGCGTCGACCTCTGGCGCAACAGCCAAGTCCGGGCTTGTTTGCGCCCACACTGTCGCGATGAGCATCCACGCCGTCACTTCATCCCCCTAGACCACAATACCGTCCCAGCGGCCCACCCACCGCGTCGGCGAGAACGCAGGGATGGGCCTTGGGCGAATCAGTGGCTGATTAGGAACATAGAACGACGTGAACGGACGCTTCTCACCAGTGTCGTAGTAGTGCATCAAATAGCGAAAATCGCAGGCTGCATAGTCGCTCACCCACTGGTCTAAGTTGTGCACACCCGCCTCGTGCAGGAGCCGCAGACTGTACTCACAAGCTTCGCGCTCAAAGCGTTCGAGCTCTTCTCGCAGAGCCGGACTCATGGGACCCGAGTGCGTCTCCTGAAGGATGGACAGCTCGCGCGCTCGGTCGGACAGGTTCCACTGGACCGTATGTCCGAACAGATGGATGAGGATGAACAGCGCTGTCTCAGCGTCAACATCGTAGTCCACCACAATCTCGGCACCGGTCAGGTCTCCGGTGAACGGATGCGGAACGTCTCCGATACGAACCGGAATTTGGTACCGGTCCTCAATGTGGCGCTCGAGGGCGTTGAAAGCAGTCAAGTAAGGCATATTTGTAGTCATTCTGGCGCGAGCACTGCCTGGCCGAAGGTCGCGGCAAGACGTCCGGACCACGCCTGTGAGGCGGCCGTCCAGTCTTCTGCGGCAAGGTCAACCGCGCGACGCTGTTGTTGAATGGACCGAATTCGAGACCCCAAGTCATCCCGTTGCTCAGCGCTGAGCTTATCCTGAATATCGAGAACCGCGTACTCTGCACTCATCAGCGCCGCGAGCGACTCTGCGGCTTCGCGCTTTTGTTCCACGGACGACGCACGACGATACAAAAACATGGCCTCGCGTAGCGCTTCAGCGTCTCCACCCGCTTCCGACAAGTCTTGTGGCAGCGCCAAGTCCTCGTCCACATCCGCTCGAAACGCAAGGGCCTCGGTCCAAAACTGCTGACGATGCCTCTCCACTTCAACCGAGCCTGTGCTGGCCAAGTACACGACACCGACAACCGACAACCCACCAATGGCGATGACAATGGGAATGAGAACAGCAACTCCGCTACCATTGAGCAGACCCGAGAGAGCGCCTGCCAGACCCGACAGGCGCTCCCCAATACGGAGCGACGATGGACGTGCCTCGTGTGCAGTGTGCGCCTCTTCCAGCTCGCGACGCTTCGCGTTCAGCTTCCAGTTCCCAGCAGTCTCCACGAACTGACTACTGCGCATGTCCTCCTCTTGTGCCTCATGAGTCACGTACAAATCATCGAAGCGACTCCGGGCAGCGACCGGTTCGGAGGCGTCTGAAGTCTGCGCCGAACCCGCAGAAGGATTGGGACGCTCGGACCGCTCCACGGTAGCCGGTGTCATGGTCAGCCACGGATCCGGGGCGTCATGTGGTACTTCAAAACTCGTATATTCAGTGTCTTCTGACAACGATATTGACGGGGGAAGCTGCGGGTTGGTGTCGGCAACCGTCTGCCGCGTAGACACCGGCTCCTCGTGACTGAGCGCCTGCATTGTCAACGGTTCGGGCGGTACCTCAGGCCGTGCGGGAGCGCGCCACAGCAAGCTCGGTCCACCGGCCACCTCCTCCGGCAAACCATTCAGGACCTCGGCTAATGCCAGTCTCATGGCGGGCATCGACGGATATCGATCCGCTGCGGCATAGGCTACCGCACGACGAATCACGGGGCGAAGCGCTTCAAGGACATCTTTGAGTCGACCCGGCTCACGGTCCACAGTGAACAGATTGGGCTCGCTATTACCGGTGACCAACGTGTACAGAGTTGCGCCCAGAGCGTAAACATCCGTACGCTCATCCACTGCCTTCGCACTCGCATTTTGCTCGGGCGCCATGTAACCGAGCGTACCCATTGCCAGACCGGTTCTGGTGATACTCAAGGCGCCCGTGCGCGCGATGCCGAAGTCTGTGATCTTGACCGTACCTCGCCGGTCGATCAACAAGTTTCCAGGTTTCAGATCGCGATGCACAATCCCAGCGACATGAGCTGCATGCAGGCCCTCGCAGGCCGCCATGCCGACGTGAACAGCCATGCGTGGCAACATGGGGCCATGTTCAAGCAGCCAATCGTCGACCGAACCGCCTTCACAGATCTCCATGACAATGTACGACTGCTGACCCTCGCCACGCACATCGTAGATCCGCACCACGTTGGGGTGTTCCAGCAGCGCTAGGGCCTGTGCTTCTGCCTCGAAGCGCAGGCGAACCTCACTTTTTCGAGCGAACTCTGGCAGCAGAAGCTTGATCGCACGCCACTGCCGGAGGCGGTGGTCATACGCGCGATACACGCGCGCCATCCCGCCTTCCCCCAAGAGAGAATGCAGGGTAAATCTTCCGTTACCCAAGGTTGCGTGTGCGTCGCTCACAGTGCTCGTACGGTACCACGCGCTGCTGCCGCGTCGGGAGTCTGTCACCGGTTGTGCGTCAGGAAAGAACGATTCCCAAGTTCAACTCCTGCAGAAATTGTAGTCGGGTAGTGGTGCGAGCCAGTTGAATCCCACCGGCCACCGTGCGACTCTCCGCCCACTCTTGGAGGATCGAATGGCAGATGGTCAAAGCGGCGGGCTCACAACGATGGGCAAAGCCTTCGTAGCACTGTTCGTGGTTGGATTACTCGGCGGTGGATTGTTCCTCGCGCGCGACATCCTGTTGCCTAGCAACTCTCAGGACGGAGCAACCGTCGATCTCGCTGCAGCGCGCGATGCACTTGGCCAAACTCCGGAAGCCCCGGACTTGACCGGCATTACCACCGTTCAGGAGTACGAGTTCGTTCCGCAAGACCGACTCCCTCCGGTCGAAGGAGTGTCCGGCTACCAGTGGGACGAAGACGACCCAATTGTAAAGTTCCCTATCAACATGTGGATCGGCTGGCTTCCCATCGTTGCGGCCAATGGCGGTTTCGCCCCGAATGAAGACTCCATCTTCTACAAAGAGTATGGCTTCAAGGTCGACCTGACCCTGATCGACGACCCCGTGATTGCCCGTGACGCTTACGCAGCCGGCCGAAGCCACGCCCTATGGGGCACCATGGACATGATGGTGCTGTTCGCCCCCGAGCTCATGCGTGACAGCCGCACCGCACCGCGCATCGTGCAGCAGATCGACTGGTCCGCTGGTGGCGACGGCATCGTGTCGCGCGAAGGCATCGACACCGTCGCAGACCTCCGTGGCAAGACCGTGGTCTACGCGCAGAACAGCCCGTCGCAGTATTACATCAACGCCCTGCTGATCAACGCTGGCATCCAACCGGGCGAAGTCACCCACCGCTTTACCTCAAGCGCGTTCGAAGCGTCAGCCGCATTCGTCTCTGATCCGAGCATCGATGCCTGTGTCAGCTGGGCCCCAGACATCTACAACATCCCCGAAAACGTTCCGGGCACCAAACTGTTGAGCACCACAGCAGATGCCAACAAGCTCATTGCAGACGTCTGGGCAATCCGTGCAGACTTTGCGAACGACCATCCAGAGATCGTCACCGGGCTGGTATCAGGCATCTTCAAGGGCATGGACCTCGTCAAGGAAAACCCTGACCAAGCTGCCTTGTGGATGAGCGAAGGCTTTGGACTGCCAGTGGACGAGATCAACGGCATGATGGCCGACGCTCACCTGACGAACTTTGGCGAGAACGAAGCCTTCTTCCTCAACGCCAACAATCCCACCAACTTCGAAAACACCTGGGAAGCCATCACCTTTGTGTACCGGGAGCTGGGACTCATCAACAGCCCCGTTCGCTGGGACCAAGTTGTGGACTTCACCACCATAAAGAGCCTGGCTGAAGCCGGAACCTTCGACGCCCAGGTAGACAACAGCGCCACGACCTTCATCCCGCAGACCTACACCCGTGTCACCGCTGAAGCTCCCCTGTTGACCCAAGAGTTGCGCATCAACTTCTTCCCCAACAGCTACACGCTTCACGAGCAAGGTCGCGACGAGTTCGGCAACCTTCGCGAAGGCACGCTGTACGACCCACTGGTCGACACCACGGTTGAACGCGCTGCACGCTTGGCCGGACAGTTCGACCGCGCCGTCATCGCGATCACCGGCCACACCGACAACTCCATGCAAGGCAAAGTCCCCTTCCAGTCGGTGCAAGAGCTGTCCGAGCTGCGGGCCGGCGCTGTGCGTGACGAGTTGGTCGAGCGCTACAACTTCCCAGCAGACAAGTTTGTTGTCGAGGGCGCAGGCTGGAACGTGCCGGTCAATCCCAATGACCCCAACAATCACTTCGCGAACCGTCGCGTCGAAGTCGCCGTGTACCCGCCAGAAGGCGAGTAGTTCGCATGAGTGACCTGTTCCGCATCCGTGCACGACTATCGACCCCTCTGACAATGGCGCTTGGCGCCGTTCCGGTGGTCTTACTCGTTGGCCTGTGGTTCTTGGTCACCTCCGGAGCCACCGTCGAGTCGCGCATGATCTCGCCGGTGATTCTGCCCAGTCCTGCCGAAATCATGGGTCAGATGAGCTCGCTTTGGTTCGAGCGAGAACTTTCACGCAGCGCCATTCAGAGCATCATCCGAGTGGCGGGCGGGTTCAGCTTGGCCATGGTCATCGCGGTGCCTCTCGGCGTCGCCATGGCTGCCTTCAGCCCTATTCGAGCGCTATTCAATCCGGTCGCCGCCGTGGGCGGGTACCTACCCATCTCCGCCTTGGTCCCGCTCACCCTGTCATGGTTCGGCATTGGTGAGTTGCAAAAAGTGGTCTTTCTGGCATTAGCCGGCTTTGTTGTGCTGTTGCCCTTGGTCATTCAGGCCGTCGACGATGTCGATGATGTCTACCTGAAAACCGCGTACACCTTGGGAGCCAGTCGTACTCAGGCCGTGATGCGCGTTCTGATTCCGGTGTCTCTTGCCGGTATCTTCGACGCGTTGCGGCTCGTTGTCGGTGTGGGCTGGACCTACATACTGCTAGCTGAAATGGTGAGTGCAGAGCGTGGGCTCGGAAACCTCATCATTGTTGCGCAGCGGCGCGGCCCCAGGGAGCACATCTACCTGGTGCTCATCGTCATCATCGTCATCGCCTTCGTGACCGACCGCACACTGGCCGCCCTTGGAAAAGCCCTCTTTCCGTACCGTGAGGCACGATGAGCGTACCCGTCATCCAGTTCAAGAACGTCAGCAAGATCTTCGACGTTGGCACCCCCAAGGCGTTCACCGCCCTAAAAGACATGTCGTTCACGGTTGATGACGTGCCGGGCCATGGAGAGATGATTGCTATCCTTGGTCCTTCCGGCTGTGGCAAGAGCACTCTGCTCAACCTCATTGCGGGATTCGCCTCTCACCTACCGGCCACAGAAGGTGAGGTCCTCGTTCGTGGAGAACCGGTGACGGGTCCAGGGTGGGACCGGGGAATGATCTTTCAGAAGTACAGTTCCTTCCCTCACCTCACCGTGCTGAAGAACGTGGCTTTTGGACTCGATATGAACCGTGACCGGCTCGGTCTGTCCCGCTCAGATGTCACCACCCTTGCCCATGACTGGATCAAGCGAGTGGGCCTGGCTGGACACGAACACAAATACCCAAAACAGCTTTCTGGTGGCCAACAACAGCGCGTCGCGATTGCGAGGACCCTCGCCGTACGTCCCTCCATTTTGTTGATGGATGAACCGTTCAGCGCCCTCGACGAGCCCACACGTATCGACATGCAACGGCTGCTCGTCCAGCTGTGGCAAGACGTAGAAGCGACCGTCTTTATTGTCACCCACTCCATTCAAGAAGCCGTCTTCCTCGGAGACCGCATCTGGATCATGGGGACCAACCCAGGCCATCTGGCCGTGGAAATCCACGATATTCTGCCGCCGAGCAGTGGCGTCGACCCCAGCGTGGCCATGACAGACCCCGCCTACCTGCAGGCGATTAAAATCGTGGGTGAGGAATTTGAGCGAGCTGCAATGGGAGTGTCGTGAACAACCCGCCGAGCTATTTCGACTACGTTCGCGAAGCGTTCAATGCCAGCCCACGACTTCCCGGTCTAGGTAACCTACCGCTCAACTGGATGGGACTGGCGGGTTTCGCGACCCTCGGCCTGCTCAATCCCGGATTTCTACTCATTGGTGCGGCAGTAGAAATTGCGTTTCTCGCCACCCTCTCCAACAATGCACGCTTTCAGAATTACGTGCGAGGCAAGGCCATTGCTGACGACACCAGTCAGCGCCTCACGGTCGAAGAAGAGGCGGTCGCGGCGCGGTTGGTACAGCTGGATGACGAAGACCAGAAACGCTACGAGTCCCTCATTCAGAGGATCAGCGCCGTTCCGCGTTCGGGAGAGGGCGCCGATGGCCTCGTCGCACAGGTGGCTCACGAAGGACTCGAGACACTCCGCAAGACCTTCCTGGACGTATTGCTCGCATCAGCGCGGCTTGCTCCAGCAGCGGATCTGGCGCGCAGGCGTGCTCTACAGAGCAAGCTGGATGCTGAAGTTCGTGCAATCGAAGCGCTCGGAACAGAGGGGGACCCTCGTATCCGCCGTTCTCGACAAGGAACACTGGACATTCTACGCAAGCGCATCGCCCACGTGAATGAGGCGACGCGCGACCGAGCGTATCTGGACAGCGAGCTGCGGCGTATTGAACAACAGGTGGGCCTTGTCATCGACGAAGCCTCCCTCGCCGACGACCCTGAAGCGCTCACCCGGCGCATCGATCAGGTCACAGCCACGTTCGGCGAAACACGCGAGTGGATGCAGCTACACAAAGAACTACTGGCCGACATCGATCCATCGAGAGTCCCAGGGCCGGTCTCGGTTCCCGAATCACGATAGGACTGCACCTTGCAGGGGGACCCATGTCGTTTGTCAGCCAACTACTCGAGCGCTTGGGCGTTCTCACCTCCGACGTTCCGGTAAAAGACCACGACGACGTCTCGACTCAACCGCCGACATCCATCCCGTTCGCACAATCCAGTGTGTACGACTCGGCCTCTGATCTTCCCAACGGAGAGTTGACAGAAGGGATTTTTGACCCGGAAAAGACCATCTCATCGCTGGATGAAGCCGGCCTTCTCGACCCGGAGCCATTTGACGGAGAACAGACGTTGGTCGGCGGGGCCCCTGAGGTCACCGTCGTTGGACTGACTCAAGCTCGGACCGGTGTTCCCCAAGCCCGAAGCGTCACCCTGGCAAACCTTCTCGCGGAGCGTGGGCTTTCGACTCGCCCAGACGTCGACAGCCTCGGCTTAGACGTCGATATTGCCCTGGATGAACCCTTCTCCACAGCATTCGTTCAGGCCGGCATCCACGACGCCAAGCACGGATGGACGATTGAACGCGTGGTCAAGGCCGTTGCACGTCGGCGCTCCGAAGGTCTGACCCCTGTGCAAGTTCGCTTTCAGGTCGAAGCCTCTGTGGTCAACGACGGCGGGAGTGTGTTGGATGTCGCCGTTGATGCCGCCGCGAAAGATGAAGTGCTCGACGCCTTGGAGACCTCTCTGGCCGGACGTGTGGAGCAGCGTGACGGGCGCTTGGCCGAACGTGCAGAGAACATTCACCGTCAGATTCTTGCACTTCAAGCCGAGCGAGAAGACTTACTCGGTCGTGCGCTGACCGAGCGCAATCGGTTTGCCGCGTGGACCGACCAGAAAGAACGTACAGAGAAAAGCTGGGCCGATGCCCTCGACGTCCTCGCACCGTTCGTCTGAAGCGATTTCCCGGAGCCAAAATATGAGCGCTTTCATCGTGATTGAGGGGTTGGATGGAGCGGGCACAACCACCCAGCTCATACGCCTTCAATCCGCCCTCCAGCAAACCGGTGCCGTGGCCTTGGCGACCCGAGAACCTACCGCAGGTCCGATCGGCCGCATTATCCGCCAGACGCTTAGCGGAGACGTCAGCGCTCCGTCGGTCAAGTCGCTTCCCTGGATGTTCGCCGCAGACCGCTCGGACCACTTGGAGCGCACGGTAGAGCCCGCACTAGCACGCGGTGAATACGTTGTAAGCGACCGATACGTGCCCTCGTCGCTCGCTTACCAATCTCTCACCTTGCCACTCGAAGACGTGTTCGCACTCAACGCTCGCTTTCGCGTGCCCGACCTGTTGTTGTTCGTCCGGGCTCCCGTCGACGTATGCATGCAGCGCATTGGTGGCCGTGACCAAAAACGGGAGATCTACGAACAAACCGACGCCCTTACCGCTGTCTCCAACGCCTATGACGCAGTGCTTCAGCGACTCGCACAGCGAGGCGACCCCATCGTTGAAATCGACGGTACCCAGTCCATCGACGATGTTCAGCAAATCATCTTCCAACACGTCCAGGAGGCAGGATTATGGCCGTTCTCCTAGGTCTTGACGGCCTGTCCGATTACCAAGTGGTCCACGACCTACAAGAAGCCATGGTTGAGGCCGTTGGCCAGCACACACTCCCAGATGTGATTCTACTGCTGGAACACCCCGCCACCATCACCGTCGGGCGCGCCCAACATGCACTGGCCAACGTCATCGACCGTGGTGACATTCCGGTGGTTCCCATCAAGCGCGGCGGCGACGTCACCCTACACGCGCCCGGCCAGCTAGTCGCTTACCCAATCGTGGCACTTCCCGAGGGCAAACGTGACCTACTCGCCCATATGAAGGCTCTCGAAGAGGCGTGCATCACCCTCTGTGCCAGCCTCGGCCTGACCGCCATTCGCGATGAGCGCAACACCGGCGCTTGGCTCACCATGCCGAACGGTCGAAACCACAAGGTCGGTAGTATCGGAATCGCCTGCCGAAGCTGGGTGACCTGGCATGGACTTGCGCTGAATATCGATATCGACCTGTCTCTGTTCGACCGCATCCACCCCTGCGGGTTTCAGACCAACGTCATGACTCGCCTCGCCGACCATCTGACAACCCCACCGTCTCTCGGGTCGCTCACACCCGTCCTCGGAGCCCACGTTCTGCACGCCCTGGGGCTGGCGCCGTCTACCGACTCCGAGCGCCAGTCCGTTCTCGACTGGGTCAGGTCCCAGGCTCCCACGCTGTCTCCACGCCTCATCGGAGAGCTGTCATGAGCTACTTCACGCGCTTCCGTCCGCTGCCGCTGATCTTCGGTGGTGCCATCACAGTCGTCCTAGCTCTCTTACTACTGCCAAAGCCGTCTACGGGGCCGGCACCCGAGCTAATCGAAGAGCCCACCCCACAGGTCGACGTCGAACCCGAGCCGGTTCCGCAGACGCACGACTCCCCAGCCCCGGCCATCGTGCCCGACGCACAGCCCCCGCAAGCCGTCCAAGCGGCTCCGGTACCGTCGACTCGGCCCACACGAGACTCGGTCCTTCCGGTCTCCTCGAGGGGCTTCCGAGATGCCATGGAGCTTCGCTACGACGAGATGGTCGCCTGCTACGACGCCTGGGCAGATAGCCAAGAAGGCATCGAGGGCGAGCAGGTCGTTCGCTTCTACATTGAGCCCGGCGGGCAGCAAAGCACTCTCGACCGAGTCGAGGTGATGGACTCCTCGTTCGACAACAGTCCCATGGAGGAGTGCGTGCACGGCGTTCTCGCCGACACAGTATTCGAACCGAGCGACGCGTTGACCATCTACACCTTCCCGTTCAGCTTCGAGGGCCGAGTCGACAAGTAGCGCGCTCGCAGTGCCAGGATTACGAGGCCGCCCCTTGGAGATGACGATGCTGGACGCGCGCACGATTACAGACAACCCGGACCACATCAAGGCGCACCTGACCAAGCGCAACATGGGTGCAGAAGTCCTGGCTTCAGTGGACACGCTGGTCGCTCTCGCCGAACGCCGCTCTGATGTGGTGACCGAGCGGGACAATCTCCGCGCACGCCGCAACGCACTGTCAAAAGATATTGGTGCGATGTACAAAAGCGGACGGGCCAACGAAGCGGAGGCCGCCAAAGCGGAAGTCGCTGCCGGAACCGAGAAGACCAAGCTGCTCGAAGATGAGCTGAACCGCTTGGAAGCTGAGCAGCGGATCTTGCTGCTAAACATCCCGAACACGCTCCACCCAGCCGTTCCAGAAGGCAGAAACGAAGACGATAACGAGGAAATTCGCCGCTGGGGAGAACCTCGGACCTTCGACTTCGCCCCACTTCCGCACGTGGAAGTCGGCGAAAACCTAGGCATCCTCGACTTTGAGCGCGCCGCCAAGCTCTGCGGAGCCCGGTTCGCTGTGCTCAAGGGCATGGGAGCGCGCCTTGAACGTGCCCTCATCAACTTCTTCCTGGATCTACACACCGGCGAACACGGCTACACCGAAGTCATGACGCCGTACATGGTGCATCCGCACATCGCCGAAGGCACGGGTCAACTGCCGAAGTTTGCCGACGACATGTTCAAGCTCGCCAACCCAGTCAACGGGGCCGACGCCTACCTCATCCCTACCGCAGAAGTGACGGTCACCAACCTGCACCGCGAAGAAATCCTTGAAGAGGCCGAGCTCCCAGTAAAGTACGCCTGCTTCACGCCGTGCTTCCGGTCGGAAGCCGGGGCCCATGGTCGTGATGTTCGCGGTCTGATTCGGGTTCACCAGTTCCACAAGGTCGAGCTCGTACAGATCGTCGCCGACCACGCATCGGAAGAGGCGCACCACGAGCTCCTAGGCCACGCGGAAGAGTGCCTGAAGCGCTTGGAGCTTCCCTACCGGGTCGAGCGCCTGTGCGCGGGCGACATCTCCTTCAACGCCCACCACTGCTACGACCTTGAGGTGTGGCTTCCGTCGCTCAACAAGTACAACGAGATCTCTTCGGTCTCGAGCTTCGGCGACTACCAGACCCGTCGCATGCAGACCCGCTTCCGTCCGCACTCCACGGATGGAAAGAAAACAAAAGTTCGAAACGCCCATACCATCAATGGAAGCGGACTGGCCATCGGCCGAACCATCGTTGCAATCTTGGAAAACTTCCAACAAGCAGATGGCTCCGTTGTGATTCCGGATGTTCTTCGTCCCTACATGGGCGGAGTTTCGATACTAAAGGCTTGACGCTGGGCGTGGGTACGTTAAAAAAGGCCCGCCGAATCGGCGACGCTGGAGGCGTGGTCGAGTGGTTGAAGGCACCGGTCTTGAAAACCGGCGACCGAAAGGTTCGTGGGTTCGAATCCCACCGCCTCCGTTCTTTCATTTTGGAGTCGTGACCGAGTGGCCGAAGGTGTCAGATTGCTAATCTGATGTGGGGGTAACTCCACCGAGGGTTCGAATCCCTCCGACTCCGCCATTAGAAACATACTCTTTGAATGCACCCATAGCTCAATTGGATAGAGCGTCGGACTACGGATCCGAAGGTTAGGGGTTCGACTCCTCTTGGGTGCGCCATTCAAAACCTCGCCAAGACATTGTCCTGGCGAGGTTTTTGATTTTCGAAGATGCGACAAGCGGTTCATGCCGGTTGACGCGCAAAATAGTTAGAAATTTGCTCCGATTCGGCCAGTCGAGTTAGGCTGGCGCCGAGGCACCCATAGCTCAATTGGATAGAGCGTCGGACTACGGATCCGAAGGTTAGGGGTTCGACTCCTCTTGGGTGCGCCATTCAAAGCCCCGTCAAGACAATGTCTTGACGGGGCTTTTATTTTCTGGCCGCGCAAGCCACACGTCAAAAGCCACCCACACAGCCCTTCCGTGGTGCCCCGCACGGATAGACATGCGGTAGCAACGGAGGCCGCTGTGGCGACCACGATGAACGCGCTGGTGTACGACCGCAACGACCTGCCGTGGGAGTCCTCAACCGGACTGCTCAAGCGTCAGGTTCCCCTTCCCGAACTGGACCGCGCTTCGTCCGACGTATTGGTTCGTGTCACCTACGCCGGCTTCTGCGGCAGCGACCGCGGCATTTGGTACCGAAAGGCCTTCGGTGACCTCATTCACTCGTCCCTCGACACCGAAAAGGGTGATGTACGAGTCGTCGGGCACGAGTTTATCGGCGAGATCATTGAGGTAGGTGCTCGCGCCGCCGAAAAGTATGGCTACAAGGTCGGCCAGACCGTAAGCACCGAGTCGCACATCGTCTGCGGCGCATGCTGGCAGTGCAGACACCGTCAGAGCCACGTCTGCGTGCGTGAGAAAATCATTGGCATCAGCCAGGACGGATGTTTCGCAGATGTCATCCGTCTCCCCGCGCACGCGCTCTGGCCAACGGATCTGACACGCATCCGACCCGAGGTCGCAGCTGTCCAAGAGCCCTTCGGCAACGCGGTACATGCCTGCCAAGTCGCAGACCTCCGCGGCAAACGGGTCGCCGTTTTTGGCACGGGAACTATCGGCTTGTTCGCTGTGCTCATTGCCCGTGGCATGGGGGCTACGCACGTCATTGGCGTGGAGCCAAACCCACACCAGAAGAGCCTCGCTATGAAACTCGGCTGCGACGAGGTCCTCCACCCAGGCCCCACCAACCCGGACCAGCCCTGGGCTGCCAACCCGGAGCTAGTCGCCAAGCTGCACTCCCTCACCCGCGGAAACGGCGTAGACGTCACCATGGAGATGTCGGGCGTCCCAAGTTCGCTGAACGCCGCTATCCAGAGTACCCGCCGCGGCGGTGACGTAGTGCTGTTCGGGGTTCGCAACGGAGATGTCGTCATCCAAGACGCCCACCGCATCGTCATGAACGGCCTGAACCTCCACGGTGTGGTTGGCAGGCGCATCTTCGACACATGGAACATCACCCGTGGCCTACTCGAGGCAACCGACAACGGGATTCAGCAAGCCGTCTACGAGACCATTCTCAACAGCGGAGATGGCCCGGTCATGGGCATTGATGAGTGGACGCCAGAGGGCTTCGAGACGGTCATCAGCAAGTGGCCGAAGCCACTGATTCGCTTCTCATAGGAACAGCCTGAGTCGCTGCAGCCCGAGTCACCCCTATTCGGAGAACAGCTGGATTCCGAGACTGAACTGCCCTTCTGGCTGCTCGCCGTTCTCGTCAAACATTGGCGTGCTGCTGATGAGCGCGGGCTCCAAGGCCACATTTTCCAGACCGGGAATGCCGACGCCACCGAGAATGTCCCCGCCGAGGATGTCCGCGAGATCAAACTGAAGGTTGCCTGCGAGCAAGCTAGTACTGCTTACGATGAAGCTTCCAAGGCCAGCGACCACGGCGTCTTCCTCCCACTCATCTTCGTCGGCTCCGTAGAACAGAACTGCGCCTTCCGGGACGTCAAAGCCAATGCCAATCGCGGTGCCATTGGTCACATTGATGTTGACGTTCATGGCCAACGAAGCTGTGAGCCACTGCTCGCAATCGTCGCCGTCCTTAACGCCAACATCGACCATGACATCCGGCATGTACAGCGTCGCAAGAGGCGCAATGCTGTCCTGTGCACGCACCACATGAGCGGTGCCGGGGTTGATGGCCATGCACCAACCATCTTCGGAGTCCGGTGCATCGTCGCCACCCGGAAGGGCCAAGATGCCAACACCGATGATATTGCCGAGGATGCCGCCAAGATCCAAGTCCTGGGTAACAAGCCCAATGACCTGCTCAGAGAGCGCCTGGTCGAGCAACGCTTCGTGAACGCCCAGCGCCAAGTGAATGTCCGGGTTGGTCTCTTCAGGCGACAAAATGGCGACCGGTCCCGAGTCTGCTGGGGCGTTGATGCCTATGCCTAAGCCAATGTCGAGGCCGTTTGGCGACGTACTGAGCTCTGACAACTTCACCGACAATGCGGTGCCAAAGAGGTCCTGCTCAATATCGATGGGACCGCCGAGGGTCAGGTCGTCAATGAAGCTGAATACGCCAGTGAGAACCTGGTCGGCAAGCGGCTCGATGGCCTGCTCAACGCCGTCCAGTAGGAAGTCGAGTGGTAGAGCGCCAAGACCTACGATTTCCACCGACGCATCACCGAAGGAAAGGTCTCCCCCCCCCATCGACAGCACAATTTCGCCAGCCGCGTTGATCTCAGGAACGGCCACGCCACCAATGAGAATCTCATCGTAAGTGAAGCTTGCCGGGACGGTGATGGGAGTGCCGGCAATGTCGAGAGTCGTTTCCGCGAGCAGCGAGATGTCTACAAAGGTGAGGAAGACGCCAATGCCGTCATCCGTGGGGATGAGGCGAATCTCGGTGGGCTCGTGGGTGATGTCGTTGGCAATGATGGAGAAGCCACCAAGCTCAAGCGGCGGAACAATGGCGAGCAGCTGGTCTTCCCAACCCAGGTCGTCGATTGGTGCACCCAAGGCACGCCCGATGACGCTTAGACCCGCTGGAGTCAACTGAAGGACCGCACTTCCAGGCCACGTATCGATGGGCTTGTTGCCGCGAAATACGGGTAAACGCTGGCGATCAGTGATGTCGCGGAAGGAAACGTCGGCATCGATGATCCGGTAGGCATCCTCGAAAACGAGCTCAGTCTCAAAATTTCCGTCTGCATCTGCTTCGACGAGTTCGCCTTCAATCGTCAACGTAGCGGACGGTGGCGAGACAATTCCACGGACGAAAATCGGGCCATCACCGAGGAACTCCCCGTACGATGGGCTGGTGATCTCCACCAGAACGTCCGGCATATTGTTGACCAGGGAGCCTTCGTTCTTGCAGCCGATCAAGGCAAGGCCGGTCAGTGTGATCAGAGGTAGTCGCATGGGATTCACCAGGTAGGGCAGGCCGCTACCATGCAACGCAGGCCGCTCATCGTCCAGTGAAGAGTTTGCGAGATACACCCCGCCGCCTGGAGGACACATGTTCGACGCTGTGAACAAGGGAATGACCGACGAACTACAGGCCATCCGCGATGCCGGAACGTACAAGGAAGAACGCATCCTTACGAGTCCACAACGTGCGCAAATTGCCGTTGCAAGTGGTGCCGAGGTCCTGAACTTTTGCGCCAACAACTACCTAGGCTTAGCCGACAGTCCGGCCCTTATCACCGCCGCCAAAAACGCCCTAGACACCTACGGCTTCGGTCTGGCCTCGGTTCGGTTTATCTGCGGTACACAAGATGCTCACAAAGCACTCGAGGCAGACATCTCGAAGTTCCACGGAACCGACGACACCATTCTGTACTCGTCATGCTTTGACGCCAACGCCGGTTTGTTCGAGACCCTGCTCGGCAAAGAGGACGCTCTTCTGTCCGACGCCTTGAACCATGCCTCCATCATCGACGGTGTGCGATTGTGTAAGGCTAAGCGCTTCCGCGTGGCGCACATGGACATGGATGACCTTCGCGCCAAGCTTCAAGAAGCCAAAGATGGCGGGGCACGACGCATCCTGTTCGCGACCGACGGCGTGTTCTCCATGGACGGCGACATCGCCCCGCTTGACCAGATCTGCGACATCTGCGACGAGTTCGGCGCCATGGTGATGGTCGATGAATCGCATGCGACGGGCTTCACCGGTCCGACCGGCCGCGGAAGCATTGAACATTGCGGAGTGATGGGCCGGGTGGACCTCATCACCAGCACTCTAGGCAAAGCGCTCGGCGGAGGTTCTGGGGGCTTCACAACCGGTCGCCAGGCAGCCATCGACCTGCTGCGCCAGCGCTCGCGTCCGTACTTGTTCAGCAACACCGTGGCCCCAGCTATTGTAGGCGCCGCACGCGAAGCGTTTCAGATGCTGTCGGCATCGACCGAGCTACGCGACCGCCTACAAGACAACGCCGACCACTTCCGCGCGGAGATGACCGAAGCCGGCTTCGACATCCGCCCCGGCAACCACCCCATCGTTCCCATCATGCTGGGAGACGCCGCCCTTGCCACGACCATGGCCGATGCCATGCTCGATCGCGGCATCTACGTGATCGGCTTTAGCTACCCGGTGGTTCCACAGGGTCAGGCTCGCATTCGTGTTCAGCTATCGGCCGCACACAGCCGCGAGCACATCGACCGTGCGATTGCCGCATTTACCGAGGTCGGCCACGAACTTGGTGTGCTCACTGCCTAGCAGCGGCGCTAGAGGCCAGCCGTCCACTCCTCGCGCATCGCTTCGACCCGCTTGCGGTTGGCACCCAGGTCGGAGCGGCCCACGCGTGAGGCAGAACGAACATGGACAACGCCGGCGTCTGCATCCACGAGTAGAGCAACGTCGTCCGTCCACTTGAAGATGGCCGTCGAACAGGTGGCATGCAGCCACAGCTCTGTTTGGTCGAGAACCGCGCACCGCTTACGACCGGCCATCCATTCCGCCATAGCCTCAACATCAACCGCATTCTCGTCCAGGGTAAGCGGCTCGATGTAGTGCTGCTCGTCGGTCGGGTCTGCTTGCGAACTCACGCAGTTCGGCGAGTCCGGACATGCAGCAAGCACAGCGCCGGCGTCAATGACCGTGGGCACTGCTGTCCCACCACATGCGACGAGACCAAGAACAACAAACGAAAGACGTGACGTCATGGCGACTCCTACTAAAGCAGCACATGTAGCGCGCCTTCCCGCACTCCGGCTAGCCTTCGCACCTTGACCGAGCGATATCACAGCTATGATCGCAGGTATACTCCGCTTCCGAGCAGGCACCGTGGCACGGTCCAGACACGATGCTGTCGGTGCACGGTGACGAGCACGCCCGCCAATCCTCATCACAGCCGGCATGGCAGGACGTGGATGCAAGGTAGCAATCCCGAGCGGGTGCTGCGGCCGGGGCGGGTGCTGCGGCCGGAGCAGGTTCTGCGGGCGCAGCGAGTGCAGCCGCTTCTCCCCCATCACGCGCTTCTGTGGTGACAGCGCCACCGGAATTATTGGCGGGAATCTCAACGCCATCCGGCCCAATGACACCGGAACCACCACCGCCGCAGGCAAGAACCGCAACTAGAAATGTACCACCACAAGCAATCGCAAAAAACCGGCCCATCAGAAACTCCAAGTCGACTGCAGCAACCTACGCCTCTGGGCAGACCCCGTCTACGAGCAACCGCAACTACACCAGCCAGAGTTCCGCTTCTGGCAGCATCCAATCCTTTACCAGAGCGCCACGCCATCATGCGGGGGCCCAATTGGCAGCTCTGGAACTCGAACGACTAGAAGCGTACACACGTCATCCGTCAGATTCCGCAGGCGCGTCCATTGTCCAGCACCGCAATAGGTACCGGCGCCAACGGTCACATCGTCACCAGCATTCGCCTCTCCTGAGATGACGAAGACGGCATGGTCCGGCAGCACCGGCCACTCCGTCTGCGGGTCAACATGGATACGCCACGCAGCGGAACGCCCGGTATCGACGAGTAGCTCCACATCAATACCCGTGGCAGGACTCAACGCGTCTACAGGCGCCCAGTCCCGGTCGCGCTTAAAACGTGTTCCTGGCGTAGCCAATTCGCCCAGGATCGTGGGCTTTCGCAGCCGGATACTCGCCCGTTCGATCTGCGCCCGCTGTTCTGCGGGTGCTGGCGGCAAGAGCATCAGCCGGAGAACGGCTACGGAGATGGACTCGAGCAGCCGGAACCGCCCATGTTGGGTGATGAAAGAGGCCCACGCCGCAATGTCTGCGTAGTTCACCGTCTCATGCAGGTGCCCGGTGTGGCCTGACCGGTCGAGGTCGAGCCACATGGAGATCTCACCCTCGAGCGGCTGCTCAATGCGCTGTTCCCGGTCCAACACGCCGAGTACACAATCCAGCTTCATATCCACCAAATCAATGCGGTCCATGGGTCATCCGTAGCGAAGAGACAATCCGCCATCCATTGGGATGACAGCGCCGTTTATGTAAGTGCCTTCGACCGCCAAAAAGCGGACCAAGGTAGCGATTTCTTCGGGCGTTCCGGCCCGGTCCATAGGAATCCGGCGCTTGAGATGGGCGCGCTTTTCTTCCGAGTATTCCTCGGGCCAACACACCTGCCCCGGACTCACACCGACAGTACGAATGGCAGGAGCGAGCTCAATAGCCATTGACTTAACCAGCATACCAAGCGCTGCTTTCGACGTGCTGTACGCCGAGTGGTGATTCACCGGTTGGTCAGCACCAATATCCACCATGTGGACGATGACGCCGCCCTCGCCAGCTCGCAGCGCCCCCAACAATCCTTGGGAAACGCGCATGGGTGCCCGAAGGTTGATGTTGTGCTGACGGTCCCACTCGGCGTCGTCTACGTCTTCGAAGCGGCATGGGTTGAAGATGGATGCGTTGTTGACCAACACATCGACGTCGTCCCAGAGCGCTAGAACACCGTCGATGAGCTGTTGACAGCCCTGTTTGGTGGCGAGGTCCGAAGAGATAAGGTGGACCTGCACACCATGGGCTCGGCACCGCTCTGCTGTCGTTTGGGCCTCATCATCACTGCTTCGATAGTGCAGCACCACGTCAAAGCCGCAGCGAGCGAACTCCTCGACAATACCAGCACCTACTCGTTTCGCAGCACCTGTCACTACAACCTTCATGCGTGCACCTCCTCATCAAACCGGGCACCCAGCAACCGTTTCACGATGAACACGCCAACGTACACCAAGGGAGTGTCCAGAGCCGCAATCACCAACTTGTAAACGTAGATAGTCGCCATAATGCTGAAGCCTGTGGCGAAATCCATGCCGAAGCCGATGAAGAACAAGATGCTGTTCACAATGGTCGTGTCAACCAGCTGAGAAATCCAGGTCGACCCATTGTTGCGAAGCCACAGATGCTTGCCCTTCGTCAGCCGCTTGAAAAAGTGAAATAGCCAGTTGTCACAGAGCTGAGCGGCTCCATACGCAAGCATCGACGCCACCAACAACAATCCGTTGAGCGCAAAGACTGACTCAAACGCTTTTTGGTAGCCAGCTTCGGTCGGGTAAGCAGGATCCAAACCCGGCACCCAAAACGGGTGCGGCGGTACGGCGAGCGCCAGCTGGACGATGAGCAACATTAGAATGCTCATCAAGAACCCAAGAAACACCATGAAATCGGCGCGGCGCTTGCCCCAAATCTCGGAGACGACGTCCGTCACCAAAAAAGTCAGCGGGTAGGTCAAGATACCCGTTGTGAGAGCAAGACCGGGATTAAACGGGGCTTGGAATAGCTTAATTCCAACGATATTCGTCAGCACCAATAGTACTACAAATGATGCTGCGAACACCAAGTACAGGCGTTCGTACAGGGGATACGGAGCAGCATCGACGGACGCGTCCACGGACATACGACCTCCCGTCGACCTGCCTAACGCCTCACAGTTGCCTGGCTTCGTCCCAGTGCGACGGCACCAACGAACAGGACAAGGAGTGACGCCGGTTTGGCTTCTCGGAGGACCAGATGAACCAGGGCTGGAGTGTGCCGTGCAATCTCCTGCAGTGTGCCAAGCTCCACGCAGACAACCCCTGCAGCAACAAGCCACAGGCCCAACGACCAGCGTGGCAGCCGACCGTGGAGCGTTCCTCCAATCACGGCAACCATGCCTGGAATCGCGTACACGAGGTGGTGCTCGTAGGTGTAGACGGGCACGAGCAAAATAGCGATACTCACAGCACCGATCTGGCCGGCGCGTGCGACCAAATCCGCCTTGGGTCGATAGAAAGCGACACCCATGGTGACCAGGGTGCCCAGCATGAAGGCAGAGGACATGTGTCGAGCCGTCTCGCTGAGCTGTCGGCCAGCGCCCGGCCAAAGCGAATGGAACCACTGCGGAATCGAGTGGTTTCCCCACATGCCAATCGGAACGCGAAGGCCGTTGTAATCTCCGGTGCCAAAGCCAGGCAGAACCTCCGAATAGAACCGCCACTGGATGTCTAGTGGCACCAACAACAAGGCCAAGCCAGACAACACAATCGCGGTGATACATGACACCGCAGCCGAGGTCCAGCGCCTGCGCACAAGCCACCATGCGACGAAGAACGCAGGACTCATCTTGGCCATACATGCCATCCCCATCAGGATTCCAGCGGCCACGGGTGCCTCCTCATCGTCTGCCCACAGCGCTATAAGAACCACCGCTAGCACTGCCAAGTTGACCTGACCCATGGCGTGATTGTTGGCGACGGCCCCCACGCATAAGAAGCTCAAGACCGCTAACCAGGACCACATGGGGCTGATGCTACGCCACCACAGCGCTAGCACCGCCGCACACAATCCTGCCGCGGCAACGTCCACCCAAAACCAAATTCGGTAGGCCTCGCCGACGGTTCGCTCTCCGACCCAGGACATCGCCAGTAAGAACGGAGGCGGGTAGAAAAACGGATGCACTCCAGCACGAGAACCGGATGCACGAATGGTGTCCGTCAACGCATCACTGCTGTACGGGTCTAGACCGTCTAACGCCGCTTGATACGCCCAATAATAGGACGAAAAATCCGCTCCATTTGCCCGTGCCTGGGTCAGACCCCACGCTTGCGTATTCTGCAGTACCGCCCACACCGTAGCGAGTACGAGTGTCCCGAAGACGAGCCATCGACGACGAGTCATGGCAAGCCACGCGCTCGAATCTCTGCCTCACGGTCCGCCAACCGACGGGTCTCACGTACTTCGGGAAGCCGACTGTCCAAGTCAATGCTGCGGACAACGACAGACCGAAGTCCGCCGTCAACGGTCAACCGAATATCGGTGAGTACCTGACCGTCGTCGATCGAGCGCACCCACACCGTTTCGCCGAGGAGTTCAGGTGCCCAGCGTTCCTGCACCCGCTCGGCCGTCACCAAGAGGCCGACCCTGGGGTGAGCCGCTACTCGTAAGAGTGCATCCCCCAAATCAACACCCACGACCACTACCGTCTGTGCATCCGTCTGCGCAAGAGCCATCTCTAGGCCAGCTATTACCTCAACTTCCGCATGGTGCTCCGGCGGTAGGAACGCCAGTCCAGCCCCGGAGAGGCCGACCAAAGCCACGGTTTCTCCGTCTACCTCTACGGTTCGCAGGACATGAGACGGTCGGCCATCGGTCGGAGTCTGCGTCGCTGAGACCGCGCTCCGGAGCGGATGTCCGTCGAGCCATGGAATATCAGAGACGCCATAGTTGACCATTTCCCACGAACTCAGCGCCTCTGCCATCAGTGCGTTCGTCGCCACGACGTCGTCACGTAGGGTGCCTGTGATTCCGATCGTGTCGTCAAATGCGTGTCCAGCATTCACTCTCAATACGGGTACGCCAGTCTTTCGCCGAACCGCTTGAGCGTAAGCGTCTACGCGCGCGATGCCCCCGAGAGGCCGACTGGGACAGCCGCAATCTCCCAAGTATCCACGTTGTTCGCCAGACACTAGAAGTATCACTTCGGCTGCCGAGACATCACCGATTCGGTCACGTACCGTTCCACCTACCGCACCGTCCCACTGGACATCCGGTGTTTGCGCAGAAGAAACCGACGCAACAGTTGCCAGTAGCCAGACGAGGTTAAGGGTCACTCTTAAGTCTCCACACTAGAGGGACTAACTGGAGGACACATGGCCATCCTCAAGGTGGCGCAGATGGGGCACCCTGTCTTGCGAAGAGTCGCCGACCCTATCGATCCTGACCAGATCAATACCATCGCTTTTCAACAGTTCTGCGATGACTTGCTGGAGACCATGGATGACTACGACGGTGCTGGATTAGCCGCCCCACAAGTACATCATTCCATTCGCGTAGCGGTGCTGGTCTTGGAAGACGACCGCGGACCCGAGTTCTTTGTCAATCCGGTTGTCACCCCATTGACCGACGAAACCGAGCGCTATTACGAAGGCTGCTTGTCGGTCGAAGGTTTGCGCGCCGCAGTCGACCGCCCGGCACGAGTACGGGTGGAAGCTCTGGACCGCTTCGGTAATCCGAAGGGCTACGAGCTCGAAGGCTTCCCGGCGATTGTCGTTCAGCACGAGTTTGACCACCTAGATGGCATCTTGTTCGTGGACCGCTGCGACACAAGTACCCTTGCCTTCCTCCCCGAGTACAAGCGATACGGGCCTCTGGATGAGCTGGAGGACGAGCCTAGCCTCGACCTGTCCGAGCTTGACGACGAAGAGCTTGAGGTCGAGTTTATTCCCCTTCCCCAGGATGCTGACTGATGGGTTTCTTGTCGTGGTTGTTTCCGTCCGAGTCTGATCGTGTTGCCAAGGCGCAAGCCCTCATGGAACGGGGTGCCTGGGCAGACGCCCGCCTAGAAGTCCTAGATATCGCTTCCGGAGACGCCAGGCTGATCGTGGAAGCCGCCGAAAAGGAGCTCGCCCTACAGAACCTCAACGCCGCTATCTCCTGGGCAACCGCTGGCGATGACGAACGGATTCAGGTGCACCTTGAGCTAGCAGAGCAGTTCAAAAAGCCCGGCATGGACGACGCATTCAGAGAAAATCTCAAGAAGATCCGCGACATCCGCGCCGGTCGGAGCGCAGAAGATGCCCTCCGTGACCAAGAGAAGGCGGCGCGACTCAACAGCGTTGATCCCCTCGGACTCTCTGGCTCGACCACCTTGCTGCCCTCACCTCCCGGAATGAACTTGACCGAGGAGGAGCACATCGAGCTTGAAGCCCGTGTTGGCCTGCTCATCGAGAACTATCCAGATGTTCTCCGTGACAGCGTTGGTGAGCTCGATGCCAACTTCGCCCAAGCGGTCATTGATCTCGAAGACGGCAACGCAGCAGATGCTCTGCAGGGCCTACTCGCCCAACCGGACAACCACGCCCTGGTGTGCTGGGAGCGCGCACGAGCCGCACAGGCTCTTGGAGACCCCCTCGCTGCGGCTCGCAGCCTTCGTCGCTTCGCAGACCTTGCCGGTGGCCACCACACCATCGGTCGCGCCCATACTGGCGTGCTCCTGTCGCAGCTGACTGCCGAGACTGGTGATGTCGCCGAAGCGTTGCGCATCTTGCGCGCCGTCCGTTCGCAAGACGCCGACCTAGGCACCGGCCTGTTCGCGGCCTTACTCGAAGCGACCGATGAGCTGGAAGACGCCGAGACGGTGCTCCTTGCCGCTGTCAAAAAGCATCCGAAGGCCTTGGCCTTCTACAGTTTGCTCGCCCGCGTGCGCCTCAAGGGCGGCCACCGTATCGCCGCCATGACCGCCCTCGAGCGGGCCATGGACCAATGCGCCTGCGGGACTGGTAAGTGCGGCAGCGTTCCGATGGACGCCGGCATTGTTCGCACCTTGGCTACCCTGTACTTCGAAGACGGCATGGAGCCCGAACGTGCCGCAGAGCTCGCAGGTCAAGCCGCAGGACTCGTGCAAAAGCCAATGTTTGAGGACGCCTACCTGTCGGCCCTCGCTGGCCGAGCACGTCAAGATCCGGGTGTCGAACCACTCGTACAGCAGCTGCACACCGCTGTTGTCGACGACGACCCGCGGCGCTCGCTGCTAGACCGCCACCTTCCACTCGCGAGCTGAGACGGTAGCGGCTGCGGCAGCAGCGGACAGAACGTCGCCTTCCACCTTACGGATGAGCCCGACTAGCCGGCGTGCCGTGGCGCGACGAGATCGGCCAAACGCAGTCAGCGTCTTCCTGTGGTCCCAGAGCACCACTGAGCAAGCACTCGTCGCGACGGACCACCATGCAGCACGGAACGCAAGCTTGGCGGCTGGTGAGCGAAGCTGGCTCGAGAAGAAGTCGGTGTGGAAGTCCATGTGCGCGTCTTCGTCGTTCACAATCTGCTCCAGAGCGTTGCGCAGCGAGCCTTCCGGCAACGCCTCGACAATGTCTCCGTAGAAGCCGACCGCAATCACCTCGGCGGACAGCAACACAATGAGCTTGAGTCGCACACCCGCGAGTCCACGACCATGACGGAACAGGTCTTCGGTCCACGCACCGGACAGCCGAGGCCCCCCAAGAGACCGCACACACCGTCCCAGGATGCGTGCATGCCGGCCCTCTTCACCAACGAACAGCCCCAGGGCTTCACGGTAGTCGTCGTCGATGGCCGGATCGTCGAACTTTCGGATCTCGTGAGCAATACGCCCTTCACCGGTCTCACCGAGCTGAAACCGCGCCAGGGTCAAACCAAGCTCGTAAACCTGGTCCTCAGTCAGTCCCCGAGTTGCGTCAACCACGAACGGAACGGACCGCGTGGCATTGCGCTCAAAGTGCTGCCGCCAACATGTCCATACCATGCTCAGTCCCTCCAGATACCCACCATGTAGGCTGGTATTCGGAGGATTCAGAGGCGTGGACAGGTCAGCGGTCGCGACCAGGCACTGAGCCGTCGCTAGCCTGCCTTGGGCAGCCGAATCGCGGGCTTCTCTTTGCGACGCCGGTACAGCACCACGGTGCGCCCAATGGTCTGAGCCACTCCAGACTTGCTCGCCTTCGCAAGCTTAACTGCAGTGTCTTCGACCGATTCTGGCGCGTTCTGCGTCACCTTGACCTTGAGCAGCTCGCGCAGCTCCAGCTCATCATTCAGCTTGAGAAGCACAGAATCGGTGACACCCTCTTTGCCGACCGTGACGACCGGGTCCAAGTGGTGCGCAAGTCCACGCAAGTGACGTTTCTGCTTGCCTGTGAGGTCCATGTCATTCCCGGTTACGCGGCGCCCATGAGAGACGTCCGACGAAACAAGCTGAAAGAGGCTCTTGACCAGCGGCTAGGCTACGTGCACTGCGCGGTCGAGGCCGTGTACCACCGCCACAATGTAAGCGCCATTTTGCGAACCTGTGATGCCCTCGGGATTCACCATGTTCACCTCATCGCTGGCGGCGAAACACCGGCTCTGGCTCCGGCTCGGGGAGCGGAGCGCTGGCTGGATATCCGTCACTACGACGGCCCAGAGCAGGCGATGAACGCCCTACATGCGGAAGGCATCCGAGTGTACGTGGCAGACCTAGATGACTCAGGTGTGGCCCCAGAACACGTGCCACTGCAGACTCCTGTCTGTCTTTGGTTTGGAGCTGAGATGGTGGGTCCATCGGCCATCGCCCACTCCCTGGCGGACGGTGTGATGACCTTGCCCATGCGTGGACTCGCCCAATCCCTCAACGTCAGCGTGGCCGCAGCCCTATCTCTCCGACCCGTCGCGGAATCCGCCCGTAGACTCCATGGAGCCGCGGCACTACTCCCGGCTCAACAACACGCAGCTGTCTGGCAAGACTGGCAACAACGTGCGGGCCGGAACCGTCGAGACATCACTCCAGAATGACGGGTAGACCTAGAGGCTTGTCGATGACATCGTCACCAGAGCCATCGCCCGCAGCCTCATCGTCTACCTTCGGCTCTTGCCGAGGTGACTTGTTCTCAATGACCTCGCCATCGCCGAAGCCCTCGCCAATGTCCATCGATACAATTTCCTTGTCGAACGCAAGATCGTTGACCCAATAGCCTTCGATCCACGACACACCGTCGAACCAGCCAGGCACCCACGTGAAGCCCTCGTCCGTGGTCAAGGGCAACCAGAAGCCTGCGTTGAACACACCGTCTTCGTCGTAGAATGCGCTCTGCCATCTGAAGGCTTGTCGGAACGTGGGCCGCCAGAAGCCGTCCACATAGGCGTCTCCCTTCCAGAAGCCAGGCTCCCACGCGTAGCCCTCAGGCCCGTCATCGGTGGGACGCCAATGCCCTGGAACGTACGAGCCGTCTTCTAGGTAAAAGCCCTCAATCCACTGCCAGTCGCCGTCCGTGCGCTGTTCGGCACGCCAATAGCCATCTACGTAGACGTTGTTTTGCTGCCAGAAACCATTCGTCCACATGTAGCCACGACGCGGCGCCACGTGATGGGCTGGCACCCAATAGCCAGGTTGCCAGAAGCCGTATTGGAAGCTGCCAGGAACCCATGCCCAACCAAGTCGCGCATTTGGATACCAGTTGCGCCCCCACGG
>JBLHSN010000026.1:0-31233 GCA_047626195.1 Myxococcota bacterium | reverse complement strand
GCTACCTGGCTCTGGTGCAGCGGCAGATGCCGCGCGACCCGTTTGAGGTCCGCAATCACTTGGTACGTGACCGTGGCGATGGCAAGCGTGGCTCTGGCGAGGGCACGGGTGCCAAGGCTGCTTCCACAGCCTTCGAGTGTCTGGAGAGGCTGCCAGGAGCGTCGGTTGTGGCCGCAACGCTAGAGACAGGGCGTACGCATCAGGTGCGTATTCACTTGGCCGAGATGCGGTATCCGGTGCTTGGCGACAACCTGTACGGTGGCAAAGGCGTGGCTCGACTTGCACCTCGGCTGGCGCTCCATGCAGCACGGCTGACGTTCCAGCATCCGCGAAACGGAGAGACATGGGCGTTTCGCATTCCGTTGGCGGACGACCTGGAAGCGCTGCGTCGCCGCATCAAGACTCCTCCTGAAAAGACAGCGCGCCGAAAACGCCCCGCCAAAAAGCATGAGCGCAAGCCGTCTCGGAGGAAGAAGAGCTAGGAGCCAGCGCTACGAGAGCAGCGCGGCTCGGTCAGACTCTACGGGTTGCAGGCCACATCTGCGGCACATTGCGGGTCTTCGCAGTCGGCAAGCCCGGTTGCGTTGTCATCTGTACCGTTGTCGCAGATTTCTTCGCAGCCAGGAGCGACGCCGCCGCCCAGTAGGCTGTTGATGCAGTCGGCGAAGTCGGCGCAGTCGGAAGCGCCGTCACCGTCTTCGTCGCCGGGGGTGGCGCAGTCTTCCGCTGGGGGAAGGAACTCGATGCTAGTGCAGCCACCCAAGATGTCTGCGGCGCAGGAAGGTTCTTCGCAGTCTGCTAGGCCATCACCGTCGTCGTCAATGCCGTTTGAGCAGTCTTCGACGCATGCTGGATCCGATCCACAGGCCGCTTGGTCACGGCAGTCGATAGCGCCGTTATTGTTGTCGTCGAGGCCGTCGGTGCAGTCTTCCGTTGTGGTGGGACCGCCGCCTCCGCCGCCTCCGCCGCCCGCGCCGGCGCATGCTGGGTCCAAAAAGGAGCATAAGAGGTCGTCACAGTCAACGATGCCATCCGCGTTGTCATCCACACCGTTGGTGCAGTCTTCAAGACCGCCTCCGCCTCCGCCGCCTCCGCCGCCTCCGCCGCCTCCGCCGCCTCCGCCTCCGCCGCCGCCTCCGCCGCATGCGACGTCGCCGACGCAGTCCGAGTCGCCGCAGTCGATGGTTCGGTCACCATCATTGTCGATGCCGTCGTCGCAGATCTCTGGGCCACCGGCACAGGCCGCAGTCCCGGCACAATCGGTGTCGTCGCAGTCAATGGCGCCGTCGCCATCGTTGTCGATCGTGTCGCCGCAGCTGGATTCAATCGGTGTCGCTGTGTCACCAGTCCCCGACGTTCCAAATCCGGTGTCGACAGGAATAGTGCTGGGGCAACCAGTAAAGAACAGGGCGATAGTAACGAGAAGAGCGTGGCGCACAGGACCTCCGAGGGACGCGAGGGTATCCGGCGGTTGTCGGCCCTGCTAGCCCTTGAAACGTGAAGGTCGTGTGTGGTCGTGCGACAAAAAGATGAAACCCGCATCGTCCCCGGGGAGAAGTGGGGGCGATACGGGTTCCAAGTCACCAATCAGTGGACTGGTTTCGACAGGGTTAGAATAGCCAGGTTGATGTCGAGACGACAAAGAAAATCGGTATTTGTGCATAATTAGCATCGTCACTATTTAGCTAGAGAGCGCTCAAGCAGCGAATATCGGCGAAGTGGCTCGCCCCCGAACCTGGACCACGACTGACTCGCAGATCCTTCCCACATCAGAGCATACACGGCAGCTCTGTATCCTTTCCGGCGAAATCGCCGATGTGCGGTGGCGTTGAGCCAAGTGCCGAGGCGTCGTCCAGCGTGGCTAGGGCGAATGGCGCTGGTTTTTATTATGGCCCACTTTCGTGTGGAATCAGCCAGATCTGGAACACCGAAAATAAACCCAGCCGGAGTGCCGCTGGGATCCGTAGCGAACAGAATGAGATCCGGGTCCAGGGCCAATCGATACGGTGCGTACAAGGACTGAAGCGCGTCGCGTGGCAACGGAACAAATCCAAAAGCATCGGCAAAGGCTTCGTGGGCGATGTGGTGAATAGTGTCCACAGCACGGATGAAGGCATCTTCAGGGATGTGGCCGTGGCTGTCTTTTGGCAATGACTCAATGGACCAGCCTTCGCTCTCCAGTTGGGCGGCAATGGGGATGCTCGCCTTAAGGATGGGCTCGTGCGGCATCAGTGTTGATGTGTAGTGGGCGCAGGGCGCGTAGCCGGCGGTTTGCCATCGTTCGGGCGGCTCGGTTGGCTCGAGCAAGAACGGACTGTATTCGTGAGGCCCGTTGTTCACCCGGTACCCGAACCACGAGCACAGGAGCATAGGCCCACGTGCGACGGTGCATCCCTTCGACGCTAGCCACGCTTCTGCTTCACGAAGCACCGAGATGTCGCCAACCCAATCCCCAATGGCCCCCACAGCTGGACTACTGGGATGGATACCCGCCACGCACCGGCTGGCCCCGTCTCCGATGGCATGCATGTCGCCAACGGTGGAGAGCAGTGCGAGCTGTTTGGCGTTTCCGCCGGCGTCTGTGTAAGCACTCATGGCATTACCGTCAGGACGAAGCGGGCACGTTCGCCCTCGGTGGGGAAGGTCATGGCAGTCAGCGTTCTCGACAAGCAGCGCTCTCGGAAGTCTCTCCGCTGGCCAGTGACGTCGCCGACAAAGACCTTAAGGCCGAGCGGTTTGCCATCGGGGCCAATGTCTACCTGGGCGAGTGCGGCGGCCTGCGCGTTGTTTTGGGGAGGTTTCAGGCGAGTGCGGGTAATGCGTAAACAGGCGTCAATCTCTGCTTCCACTGTCGCGAAAGCTGTGGTTAGACTTTCCATACTCAAAGGGCCTGGTTCGAACTGGAAGCGCTCCGAGGAGTTGGACTGCGCCATGGTTGCTTCGAGTCGGCCAAGCGGTAGGCCGCAGTCGGTGGAGTCACCGAGGACAATCGGTAGAACGGCTCCGGTTCCGCGTGTGGCTACTTGGCGTCCGCTGGCCGGAGTGGATGTCCCTTCGTCGAGTGTCTCGACATCGGCTCGGGTGCAGGAGATACCTTGTCCCCGCGCTGCGTCGACAACGGACAGGGCATCGCTTGTCGGGCGGTCGTTTCCAGCGAGAACGCGCATGCCAGAGGCCCCGATTAAGTTCCCTAGCATTCTTGCTTCTCGGCCGGTGATGAGCGCGTCTGTGGTGTTCTTGCGCACGGCGTAGTCTTGGTCGAGCCACGTCACATCTACCTGGAGCCCAGTAGCGGGCGTCAGTGGGGCTTCGGTTGAGTCGTCCGCGACCAGCATGTCCACGCGTCCAGTATGTGCGGCAAAGACCGACAAGTACGCCGCTGTGGTTTCCCAGCGTACTGCAGGGTCAACCGCGAAGATCGGGACTGAATCAGGTGGCTGAACCGCGAGCGTTACCGCCATCTCGCCTGCGGTGACTGGCTCTCCCTTCCACGTGGCCGCAGTCGGGGTCAGCACCAGTAGAGCCGCGTCCGTGAGGTCGCGCGACTCGGCATGGATGGCCACAGGTACGGAGACGAGTGGAGCGGTCGAACAGGCAGCAAGCCAGGCAATGATCAACATGCGGAGGCCTAACCGATGGGCTCGGACCGAGGGCGCGCCCCCACGATGGAGGACGCTGCTCTAGGGTCTGCTACAGGGGCATTCCGGCCGCTTGGCAAGCCTCACGAATGGCATTCACTACGCCGCGAATATCGGCGTCTGTCTGATTGTTAGTAATGGTCAATCGCAGTCCCGCACGTCCCGGACCGACGGCGGGGAAGGCGGCAAGATTCAGGAACCATCCTTGCTCCACAACTTTTGCGGCGACTTCCATGGCTGCCGCGTCGCTTCCAATGTGGATGAACTGAACCGGTGAGCGAAGGTCCGATGGACTGGTCAGGCCCACAAGGGTGAGCGTCTGGCGGAACAACGCGATTCGATGTTTGAGCTGCTCCTGCAGCGCGTAAATCTCGTCCGATAGATGAAGGTTCGCGGATGCAACGCCCGTACCGAGTGTCGGTGGGGAGAGGGGACCGGAGAAGATCATGGTTGGCCCACAGGTACGCAGCATTCGTCTCCACTCTTCGTGTGGGAAGATGAGCGCGCCACCGTTGCCCATAGCGAAGCCTTTGCACAAAGACACCGCCACGACCATCTTGTGGTGAAGCGTCTCTTGGGCCCCGAGAACATAGCCGCGACCATTCTTTCCGTGGATAGACATGCCGTGGGCGTCATCGGCGTAGCAGTACAGGTTTGGATACTCGTCGAGCAGGGCGATCACTTCCTCGATGGGACACACATCGCCGAACATCGAGTAGATACCATCTGCGGCGTACCACACCCGCCGGTCGGGATCGGAGGCGTCGAGAACGGACCGTAGGGCACTCATGTCGTTGTGCGGGACGGTTATAATTTCGGCGCCGTGCTGCAGAGTGGTGCTGGCGGCCAGCTGGACGGAGTTGTGAACGCTCGCGTCCAGAACGATCAGGTCTCCGGCGTTGATGAATGTCTGCATGAACGACAGAGAGCCGAGCGTGGTGGTCGGAGTAGAGACGGCCGGGGCACCAAAAATCTCCGCAAGTTTGGTCTCGAACTCGTCGTACAGAGGGTTAGATGCATAAGCCCGGGACATCGAGAAGCATGGACCAAACTTTGTAGTAGCCGTTATAGCACCTAGCTTGAGTCGCGCGTCGACCTCCAGTCCGAGGTAGCTGCACGAGGCAAAGTTGACGAAGGACTGGCCCTTGCATCGGAAGCTGCGACCATCCAAGATCTGCTCGGCGTCAGCGTCGTTGTGACAGAGTCCTGCAGCTTTCGCCAGCTGCACACCTTTGTCAATGACCTGTACCCGCTTGGTCTGAAACATGGCTCGAGGGTCTGGTAGCACCACTTTATCGCCAGCCCGTTCTGGACGAAGACGACTGCGCATCTTTCCATATTGAAGCTTGCCATTGTAGGTTCGCGGAATGGTTCCGCTGTCTACGACGTGTACCTTGAACGGCCGCACGCCCAGCTGGCCTTGGACTTGGGCACGGACGTCACGTGCAATGCGCAGGCGTTCGTCGGCACACTCGCTGTTGCTGCGTGTCTCTATGAAGACGTGCACTTGCTCGCCGAGGTCATCGCCATCGTCGAGTCCGAGGGCCATGGCCAGCGCGACCTCTTTCACCGAATCTGCTGCCTCTTCAATCTCACGCGGGGAAAGCGTGCGACCCGCAACGATAATGACGTTCTTGCTACGGTCCACGATGTACAGCTGACCCGCACCGTCTAGGTATCCGAGGTCACCGGTGCGAACAGCGCCGTCTTCAGTGAACAAGCCGCGTGTTGCGTCGGCATTGCGGTAGTAGCCCACGGTCTGCGACGGACTCTTGAGGCAGATTTCGCCGACTTGGTGGACGTCCAGGGTGTGCCCGCTGGCATCACGAATGGTCATCTCAATCTCGGCCATGGGAGTGCCGACACAGACCACACCGTTGGCGTCGACTTCGATGCTACCCTTATTAAAGTCGTAGAAGCTCACACCCACAGTGAGCTCGGCCAATCCGTACCCCGGACGGACAATACCGGGAATCTGGAAGGCGACTTCGAAGGCTCTGACCGTATTCGCGCGAATGGGTTCGGCAGCGATCAGCGCCATGCGCAGGCTGCTCAAGTCGTAGTTGCTAGGGTCACCGCAGGTGCGCAGGACGAATCGGTAGGCAAAGTCGGGGGCTGCTGTCACCGTGGCGCGTTCGCGCTGAATAGTGTTGAGCCAGGTGTCTGCGCTGAGCGCGACGGGCAGTAAGACCAATCGTGCGCCGAGGTACAGCGGACACATGGTCATGGTGATAAGCCCCATGTCGTGATAGACGGGGAGCCAACTTGCAAAAACATCGCTGGAGTGCATGTGGCAGGTCGGGATGGTCTGCCGGATATTGGCCAGGATTGCCGCGTGCGTCAGCATCACGCCCTTGGAGTCGCCGGTGGTACCCGACGTGTACTGGAGCATGGCAATGTCGGCTGGCTTGGGGGCCGAGAGCGATGCGGCATCTGCAGGGGTATTGGTCAGAAGGGTAGGAACGTCCAGAAAGACGACTTCCGTAGTGCCCAACGCCTCCATGAGCTTCTTTCGCATCGGCTTAGCAAGGGGCTTGAGCGTGATGATTGCCTTGGCATGGCAGTGCTTTACGATGCGCGCAATGCGGTCTGGCTGCGGGACATGGTAGACCGGTACTGACGTGGCACGAACGCGCTGGATACCGTAGAAACAAGCAAAGAAATCGGCACTATTCGGCATGACCAAGACAACGTGGTCTTCATGGCCGATACCGTGGGCTTGAAGACCGGCTGCTACGCGCCGAGTATCCGCTTCCAGGACGGCATAGGTCAGTGTCTCACCCTGGAAGGACAGCGCCTCTCCGTTGGGTTGATTCTTGGCCTGAAGCGTGACCATGTCGGTCAACGTCTCGGCAGTCGCTAGCGGATCACATGGGTAGAACTCATCAATTGCCCGGACATGTGCGGCAAGTGAGCCAATGATTGGCGGAACATCGGTCCACGATTTTGGCAAGATGGACGACAGGCGACGCGTGTTCAGTGTGCCAATGAGGGCGTTGTAGAGGCCCTCGACGGTCTGGGCTTGGCTCATGTCAACACCGGCAATGGTCTGCCCTGCCTGTTGCTCCACCGTGCGAATGACCTGAAGCACATCCATGGATTGCATGCCCAGTGTTCCGGCGATATCAGAGCTTTTATCGAAGTTTTCGAGAGGGACTAGAGACTCATCGGACAGGATCTTCATGAAATCGTCGATCTTCAAATCAACCTCGATGCCCCATTTCGTGGGTGTAAGACCACGACGAGGAGAATGAATGACACGTGTTCTGTTTCGCACTAGCGGGGAAGCTAGTACCAAATTTTCCGGTAGAGTTAAGAGAGCAATCCTACGAGGTCAACCTACCATGCCGCATTGGTATTCACTTTATGGTTTGAAGCACGAGCGTCGAAATGACGAATTTCGATACCATCGAACGGTGAACTTTTAGCGCCCGTCCGATCATTCTTTCTCGCGGTGTGGAAGCTGGACTGACGCCCAAGAGTGCCCGATTAGACTACGTTTAGGGTGACCATTTCTTGGTATTTTAGCATGGACCAAGTCCGGCTATGTCTGGCCTATCAGGCACCGATGAGCCTGCCGGATGTCCTTGATAACGACAACTCATCTTGATGACGTTGAGTCTCGGCGAGTCGGGCGTGGGAAGTACCATGGCTCGTTTGGACTCGTTTGGACTCGTTTCGACTCGCTGAGCCATGGCAGCACCGCTTTGGTCTCGTACCGTCAGCGGCTGTTGAGTATAATGGCGCCGCTATTGAAGGTTAGGGGTACCAGTTTATCATGTTAGACGGTGATAAGTCGGGGTGTGGGTGTCTCATTGTGAAAATGAAAAGTCGACAATCTACTTCTCGCTACGCGTCCCTAGCCAACGTGCTCGCGGGAGAAATGTTGCGACAGTATTGTGCTACTTATGGCGATTTTTGGAAATAGCGTGCACAAGGTTGAGCGTACTAGGCGACGAATGCTAGTCAGGAAAATGGAGGATATAATTAGTCAATATGGACGTGGGCTGCACCACGGCGGGCCTTCGTTACAACATCTGGCCTGTGAGAGATTGGCGGATGGAAGAGGCGATGTTTCGGTGAGGTCCCGTGATGAGAACGCTCTCTGCAGGATGGACGTGTTCAGCTCAACGCTGGATTTTTGTTGCGGGGGTGGAGATGCTCTGGCGCGCGGCCGCGACGACACAGCCTATAGTAGAGTTTTATACTGAATTTTGGGAGTGAATGTGTGTTCGGAATCATGGCTCCGACCCCCAGATGCCGTTGCGCTGCAGATGTGAGACCCAACGTTCGGCTGTCGCATCTCGGGTCTTGGGCACGGCAATCCATTAATGTTCGGCGGCTTATTGCTATTGAGCGCGACTGGGCCTTCTGATCGGCGCTGCGCATTGGGCGAAAACGCAAGCGCAACGCAATGGATCACTCGGAGCGGCTCATCGTGCAGCGATTGAGACGGTAATTGCCCAGACGACAACAGCTATGCCCAGGCTGATAGCGAGTCGGCGTCCGACAGCGTTGACGTGTTGGAACAGGTAGAGCGCGGCGAAAGCAGCGGTGGCGCCTGCGAGGGGTGCGAAGAAGTGTGCGTCGGGCTGGATGGCCTTGGCAATGACTAGCGGGACCAGTGCGCCAGCCACGCCGAGTAGGGTGCGAGGCCACCTGCGAGCTGTCGCAATGAGCAGACCGCCCATCGCCCCGCTCGCGGCAACGGTCGTCAGATACATCACGTAGAGGTCCTGGCGGTCGGTGTGTGCATAGAGCAAAACGACCACGACCGTGCTGGCGGTGGTGGGAAAGACGCGCTCAAGCGTCGTCGCATCGGGTGTGCGCGCGATTAGAAATCCACCATATACGGCGAGTATCGGTAGGAACCACGCCCAGCCACCGAGGGCATAGGTCAGAGTCGCGACGACAAAGACCATGACCCCACCGGCCACGTCCAGCCGCGCCCGTGTCCACGTCAGGAGCAGCAGCAGGACGCCAAAGACCATACCTAGAGTCCAGTCGCCCAGTGCTTCCAGGCCCAACCGTTCGGTGTGTTCGAGAGCCAGCCACGCCGCATACGGAATGCCCACATTGTCGCTTCCGCGCACGCTCACTGACTCGATAGCGGTGGTTAGAGCCGCAACCACCAGGGCTACCAACAGGGTTGCTGGCCAAACTGGTTGACCGGCGACGGCGCTGGCGATCAGCACGATGGTGAAGGCGAGGCCGAAGAAGGCCATGGACCCCTCAATGCTTCGGGTCCCATCCATCACTGTGTAGGTTGTTTCGCCAGCTCGTTGGCCGACAATCGCCGCACCAGTGTCTGCGATGGCCATGATGGCGAGCGGAACGCAGAATAGCAGTGGGTCCCCGTGCGAAAGCAACCAGACACCGAGCACCGCGAGCGGGTAATAGTAGGCGCCGCTCGTCCGACGTTCAACGTTGTGAATCGAGCTTAGGAGCCCGGTGATACGACCCCCCAACAAGATGCCGCCGAACGACACCGCCAAGATGGTGACGGTGAGCGTGTGTTCGAGTAGCCACGGAAAGGCGAAGACGATGAGTCCAGCGCCAACGTGTGTGCCTTTGCGCGTGTACTCGACCGGGAGTGACCATATCCGGAACACCACTTCTGCCACCACGAACAAGCTGGTGATGTACACAGCGACCACTACCGCACCCACGGCGTCTGCGTGCAGTTGGGTGAGTGCGCTAGCGAGCAGGGTCAAGCGAGCTCCGCTCGGTGGGTTGGGGGCAGTGGTGATGGTGAGTGTCGCCGCCTGCACGCCGCAAAACAACCTAGATCCCCAAACTCCATCTGCTGAGGTCCCCACACCACCAGTCCTCCCTGTGCTGAGGGTCACGGAACCGGCTCGTGCTGGGTGGTCAACGGGGTCTGTCACCGTGCGCGGTTCGACACAAGCGGGAACCGGCGCTTTGGATTCCCTGACGGTGCACGATGTGTCTCTGTCGTTGGATGCAACGGGCGGCTTTGAGTCGCTCATCGAGCCGCCACTAGGGATTCTATTGATGTCGAGTCGGCTTAACGATGCGCTTGGCGAGCGGGCTGTTGACGCACGGGCCGTTCACGTGGGCCCAATACGTCCACCCGGCGACGCGATTGAAGGGGCAGCGTACCTAGAGCTCGGCCGCCAGCTGCTGGATGATGATGACCCCGAACCGGACGACATCTCCGGTGTCTTGCAGCGACTGCTGACGGACTCCTCGTTTTCGCAGAGCTTGGTCGGCCTGACCTTTGGCACAAGCCTGCCCATCACCCTTACGGGACTGAATGTGGCGGGTGCAGATGTTGATATTGAGCCCGAGAATGGCGAGCTTGCGGTGTACATCGAGCTCTCCGACTTGCGCATGGACTTCACGGCAGTAGCCGCTGGAACGAACATCGTTGGCAATACCACCACCGAAGAAGCCGAGATTGAAGTGGTCTTCGGGATTGAGGCGCGTGCTGAAGGACTGGTTGTTGAGCTGTCGGCCGTCTCGGTGAACTTGCGTGGTTTCGAGTGGGAGACAGATGTCTTGCCTGCGGGGGTGTCGAGCATCTTTGCTGGCACCGTTCGTAACGCCCAAGAGCAGGCGTTTCTGGATGCGATTCAGACACAGGTGCCCGAGGTTATTCGGACCCTGCTCGAAGGGTTCGCGTTCGACTTCGCGGTGGGCGATTCGTTGGCTTTGCAGGTGGATCTGGACATTGGCGATCTGCAAATAACGCCGGACAGCCTCATTCTCACTCTGGACGCGTCCGTTGAGACCCCGTCTGGCATGCCTCTTCCGCCGGGTGCAGGCTCGTTGCACACATCTGGCGCGCCACCGCCCTTTCCGTCTGGCGATTGGCGCCCGGTGCACTTGGCGCTTGATGATGATTTCCTCAACCAGCTACTGTTCGCGACTTGGCACTCGGGAGTCCTGTCCGACCTGACGCTGAGCGGCACTGAGCTCATCCTGCTGACGGGCGAAGACCTCCCCCCACCGCTGGGTCCCGTGGAACAGGTGACGGTCAACTTGGGACTACCTCCTGTACTCTCCCCGTCGCAAAACCTGGATGGCGAGGGCGCATTTACTGTGGACCTGACGATTGGCGGCTTGGTCCTCAACATTGAGCGCCAAGACGGAGAGCGTGTTCAGACCAGTTTGGGTGTGCGCGCCGGCGTCGAGCTGGGAGTGTCGGGCTCGGGAATTGACCTAGCTCTCGACAACCGTCCCTCGGCCATGGTGGTTCAGGCGGGAATGATGGTCTACCCAGAGGCACTGGATCCCGGCGACCTTGCCAGCTTGTTCCGTCTGTCAGCCCCAGGTTTGGTGGGAGGCGCGCTCGACTTCTTGCCGGCCCTACCCACACCCTCGGTAGACTTGGGCGCATTGTCGTCGTCCCTTGAAGGAGTGACGTGGACGATGACTGAGGCGGAAGTCGAGATGCAGGAGAGCGGCTGGCTTGTGCTTAGCGGCCGGATGGAATGAGCGAGAGCATGGAGAGTCGCGCTGTCATCGCTGCGGCATCTGTGGCTTCGGGAACGGTGGCTAGGTAGGTCGCGAGCGCATCGGTTGCCTCTGCGGTCTCACCGAGACTGCTCAAGGCGAGTCCAAGGTCCCGGTATTGCTCGGGGCCTTCGTTCAGGACCAATAACAAGCGACTCGCGCGTGCAACACCAGCGGCATCTTGGCGCATGGCATGGCTGGCTTTAAGATTGCGGCAGATACGCGCGATGAAGCCCACATTAGACACGGGTGCCAACATGGCCTGCCAAGCCCGCTCGGTAATGGTGGCCTCGGGGTACGTTGCCTGGAACAGGCCCCAAAGTTGGTCTTCTTGCAGTACCCGTCCTTGATGGAAGGGGTCGATAAATACGGCTGACTCGCTGTGTCGCGGACGAAGCACAAAGTGCCCAGGGAATCCAACCCCGTCCAGTTGGATGTCCAACCGTCGGGCGACCTCGGCGTACACCAACGACAGGGTGATGGGCATGCCTCGTCGGCGGCCCAGAACGCGGTGAATAAGACTGTTGTCGATATGATGGTAGTTGTCGCGGTCGCCTTGAAACTCGAAGCGTCGGAACAAGACTTCATTGATGCGTCCCATGCCGCGGCCGGGAGCGACGCCTGGGCTGTGACCGGTGGCTTTGGTGAGTGTGTCGAGGTCATCGACCACGGCTGCCGGGTCACATTTTGAATCTTCTTCCATGGCCACCGCGATGGCCGCTTGGTCGAGTGGCACGTCGTCACCGTAGGAGGCGATGAGGTCAGCGAGACGGGTGGAGATGGTATGCGACACGAGCGACTCCGCAGAAGCCTGGGCTCTCTACTCCGTTCGTTAAAGTGTGGCGGAAGGCGGCTCGACTCGAATGTGTCTGAAGGGAGTGCTATGGGGGCGTTACCGTGAATACTACCTGCCCTGTTGGAGCGTCTATGACCCGCCTACTCGTTTTCGCCAGCCTCATTGCCCTCGGGTGTGGCGGTAAGAAGGCCCCTGAATCGGCTGCGCCGCCCGAGCCACCGCCCGTCCCTGAAGCGCCTGCCATGGCCGATGCGGACAGCGAAGCGGATAGCGAAGCTGCGATAGTTTACCTGGAGGATGCCTCTGCGCTGGTCGACACGCGGTGGGAGCTGCAGTCTTTCAACGGCGAGCCACTGGTGACCACGGCGGATACGAAGCCGGTTTTCTTTCGGGTAGATTCAGGTCAGCCGCCTTCCCTGGTTGGTTTTGGCGGATGCAATCGCTTCTACGGTACGGGCTTCACCGCTACGGCAGAAACCGTGGCGTTTGGTTCGGTCGGAAGTACCCGTATGGCCTGCCCGAATCTGGGATCCGAGCAGATATTCATTGCAACGTTGTCCAAAGCGGACCGCTGGCTAGTCGAGAGCGACAGCCTGACGGTGATGGCGGGAGCGGACGCAACACTAGTGTTTGGCCGCGTAACGAACGTCGTGGATGAAGACGTCGACCAGCCCTAAGCGCTACGCGGACGCAGCGGTCATGGCGGTTGCTTTGAGCAAGACGTCGTGGAGCTGCCGCCCGAGCTCGGGATTGTCCGGACGCCTTAGAATGGCGGCTGGATGTGGACCTACAATGAGCGTGTGCCCCCCGCGTGCGGTCAGCGTTCTTCCGTAGACCGATTCAAGTTTTACCGCGCGTCCAAGCAGCGTGCGTGCGGCTGTTGCTCCCAGGGCCACCACCACAGTGGGTTGTACGCGTGCGAGCTCGGCGTGGAGAAAGGGTGCACACAGCTCGGTGTGTAGAGCTTCGGGCCGTTGGTGCAGGCGAATTTTGCCCTGCCGCTTGTGGTGAAAATGCTTCACCGCGTTGGTCAGGTATACCTGCTCTCGGGCCAGACCTACGGCACTCAACACCTCCATGAGTAGTTGACCGGCGGGACCTACGAAGGGCCGTCCAGCAAGGTCTTCGTTGTCTCCGGGTTGTTCACCGACAATGACAATGCGTGCGGTCTTGGGACCTTCTCCAGGGACGGCCTGAGTGGCTGGCCCCGCAAGCGGACACCCACGGCAGGCGCGCACGGCGTCGTGCACAGCCGATAAGGGAGCATCCTGTGGAGGCAAGACGGTGGAGGCGCCGTCGGGGTTACGGGCTGCTGCCTCTGCGAGGCGTCTTGGAGCTTCGGCGAGCAGCCGAGGAATCAGCTTGGTTTCTGGCATTGTTCCCCAGTGCTTCATCGGCATCTCGGAGCGCATGGCGTCCGTCAAGGTACGCGCGGGGTTGTAGATACTTGCGTAGTAGGTGCACCACAGGGCATCGAGGTCGTCTTCCGTGGGGGCGATATGGTGGGCGACGCCTGGGCCATAGGTCACACCGTCTTCTGGGGTAAACACTGCGGAGCCCTTTGGGGTGAGCAGGGCAAAGCGCATGTCGCCAAATCGCTTCTCGAAGTGTGGCGTGGCTTGGCGAATGATGAAGTGGTCGGGGCGGTGCCAGCTGACCCAGCGCTCGCCGTTGTCGTCGGTGGTCTTTGCGAAACGTACGAAGGCGTGCATCTTGTGGACGTCGCGATGAACCGCCTTAGCCCTTCGCTTCAGTTCGCGAACCTCGCGAATGCCAATGTCGTGTAGGACCTCACCGCCGCGTTCAGCGACCAACCGGGCAACGGCGTAGGGGAGGGAAAATCGGTCGGGTGCGTCGAAGGCAAGTCCGCTGCGTGCCAGGGCAAAGAAGGCCCTGGGCATCGATGGGAGCGGTCTGTCTGTCGCTGGCGGCGGCGGGGCGGCGAACAGGCCGGATTGTGTACTGCCAGCCGGACGCCATTCAATGTCTTGCGCCTCGACCTGTAGAGCAAGCAGCGGCCGTACAGCGCTTCGCCATGCGTTGAAATGAGGCTCAAAGACCGCGCTGTAGCGCACGACTACACTTGCCCAGTCAGCGCGCTTTGGCCGGTGACAAACAGATTGAGCTGGCGGGGCTTCACCCGGTCTTCGAGGGATTGTATGTCGAGGTGGCGGACGGCGGAACGGTCGCCTGGAACGTCTAAGAACACCAGTGCCTTTTTCAGCGACACCCGCATGTGACGAAGGTCATCGACAGTGACCTGGCGCTGGCGACGCAGGGCCAACACACGCTGGACGTTGCGGGTTCCAAGACCTGGAACCCGCAACAGAGCTGCCATCGGAGCTCGATTGAGGTTTACGGGGAAAAACGCGCGGTTCGATAGTGCCCAGGCCAGCTTTGGATCTTTGTCTAGCGCCAGATTTTGCCCGGGCTGAACAATCTCGTCTACGCGAAACTGGTAGAAGCGTAGCAGCCAATCTGCTTGGTACAGGCGGTGTTCTCGCAGCAATCCTGCGGGCTTGGTTGGCAGAGCCGCATGTGGCTGTGAGCTTGGACTGTAGGCGGTGTAGTAGACGCGTCGTAGCCGGTGGGTGGTGTAGAGGCGGTTGCTCGTATCCAGGATTGAGGCATCGGTTGCGGGGGTAGCGCCAACCACCATTTGGGTGCTCTGACCCGCTGGCATCAGCTTCGTTGGGCCTTGCAGCTGACTGATGTGGTGCAGTTGGTCCATGGTCGTCTCGGTCTCAACAATGGTCTTGGCAGGCGCCAGGGCGTCCAAGTCTTTTTGGGTGGGTAGCTCGATATTTGCCGACAGACGGTCTGCGACTTGGGCTGCACGCGCAAGTATTTCTTTGGAGGCACCAGCGACTGCTTTCAGGTGGATGTAACCACCGAATCGCTCTTCTTCACGAAGGCGCCGGGCCACCTCAATGAGTTGTTCCATGGTGTAGTCGGCCGACTTGATGATGCCGGATGACAAGAACAAGCCTTCGATGGTGTTTCGCCGGTAAAAGCCTACGGTCAGGCGAACGACTTCCGCCACAGTGAAGGTTGCCCTTGGCGTATTGCTGGACATGCGATTGACGCAATACGCGCAGTCGAAGATGCAGCGGTTGGTGAACAAGATCTTGAGCAGTGCCACACAGCGACCATCGGGCGTATAGCTATGGCAGATGCCCATGCCGGTTGTGTTGCCAAAACCATCTGTTGGACGACTACGTTTGGCACCACTGGATGCACAAGAGGCATCGTATTTAGCGGCGTCTGCAAGGATGCTGAGCTTCTGGTCGAGTTCCATGACGTACTGTACACACGTTCAGTATGCTGCGGCAAGCATCGGCACGTTGCAGCTAGCCCGCTTCGCCGTCTTCGGCGGCCTCGACAGGCAAGGGCTCCGTGCTGGGCAGTGGCTGTGAGACTGGAAGCGGGGTGGCCTCGGCAATTGCCTTTAATCGTCGCAGCCCGTCTTCGTAGTCGCCGCCAACGACGGTATCCAGCATGGCCGAGATGACACCACCAAAGATACCTTCGTTGGTTCCGGTGAGGCCCCACGTGACGCGGGTTGTGTCGGGGGCGGTTGCTTCGAGTGCGAGCCACGCCTCTGCGGTACCCATGTCGGCCAAGTCGAGATGGGTATCGATCCGGTGTTTTGGTTCCAAGGCAGTAATCATCTCCGACCCTTCGCCGGTGACCTTGCCGACCCACGACATGGTGCGTCCGACGCCCTCGGGGCCTGTGAAGCGAATGATCGTGGTTGGGTCTTTGGCTTGCCATGGCGACCACGCTGCGTGGTTCTCGAGAACGGCGACGTGGTCCCAGACGATGTCTCTGGGGGCGTAGATCTGCTGGGTACGCGTTATTTCAAAGTCTCTGGGAAGAAGGAAGGCCGTCACTACGCCGGCAGCCGTAACTGTTCCCACCGCGACAGTCGCGATGCATAGCCACATTTTGGCGCTCATCATCTACCTCCTTGGGGCGATTACAGCACACTCGGTGGATATTGAGAAGACTATATTGGGCGGAGGCTCGGGCTCTGTCGTGCCCGGCCACGCTCTACAGTCAACCAATCTGTTCGCTTGGAATGAAGGGCTTTGGCCAATTCTTCAATGGCCTGAAGAGGCTCGGTGCTTCCGCAAGTATAAAGGTCCACCGCCGCATATCCATGCTCTGGCCACGTGTGGACGGATAAGTGCGACTCGGCGATAAGTAATAAACCAGTGACGCCTTGGGGTTCAAACTTGTGGAATTGTGCATGCAAGATGACACAACCAGCGGCCTGTGCGGCTTGGCGCATGGCAACCTCTATGCGTGAGACGTCGTTGAGAATGTGTGCGTTGCACCCGTGAAGGTCGGCGAGCAAATGGGTTCCGCGAGTCTTCATGCGGCCTCTGATACCACGTGATTGCCCGGGGTGGAGCAGCCGGCTCGCATGACTGTTTTCGTGTTGTTTGCCGTCTTCTGTTCCCGATATATGTCGGAACCCAAGGTTGCACCTCCGCCGTCACCGGAGGAGATGTTACCCAATCCACTGTTGGAGCCCGTTGTCATTGTACCGGCGACTGCGGAGGTACCGGGGACTGGCGTGGCAGACGTACAACGGCTCCGCCTGCCATGGGCTGCGCGCTGAAGGCAGTGTGGGCGCGCAGCGGGCGGGACGGGTCCCCGGGAAAGGTTTGGTTGGTTGACCCAGCCGGCCCTCGGACGGAGTTCGCAACCGGCTTGGAGCGTCCGGTGGGCCTCGCCTGTACCGGCCACGGTCTGTACGTGAGCGAGCGCGGTCAGATTACGTCTGTACGGGAGCTCGACGGTGACGGGCGAGCGGACAGCCATGGCGTCTTCGTCGACAACTTACCAGCGTCGGTGCTTCACCAGAACAATGGGCTGGTGTGGGGGCCCGGAGGACAGCTGTTCGTCGGTCAGGGCTCGGCCACCGATGCAGATGTTAACGACCCGCCGAACAACAGCATTCTGTCGATGAATGACTCCGGCCACATCAGCGTGTACGCCACCGGGTTCCGCAATCCGTTCGGCTTGGCGTGGATGGACGGCGCATTGTACGCGACCGACACCGGCATTGACCCGCCGCTTGTCGAGGCCTCACCCGAAGAGTTGGATCGTGTGGAAGCCGGTCAGTTCTACGGACACCCGTACTGGGTTGGCGATGAACGCAGCCTAGACGGAGGCCCGGCAGCGACGTCACCGGCAGTGATGTTCACGCCACATGCCAGCGCTAATGGGGTGACTGCAGCGGGTTCACAGATGTGGTCTGAGCACAGCCGATAAGCGGGTCGTAGCAGAGTCTGGCAGCTACATCTCACGCGTCTACACCGCCGGCCGTCGGGTGCTGTTGGTGGACCCGCCACCGGTGCCACGACGATCTGGGCCTCCAGCTTTCAGCGCCGTCCGCTCGACCTCACCGTTGGACCGGAGGGTGCGGTGTGGATGGGGACAGAGGGCTATCCGGCGTACACCGAGGGGTCGAAGCGGCGAGTCGCCCACAGATAGGACGTGCTTGAACCTGGCCAAATCGTGAAGTTCGCTCCGCTCTTGCTCTGGTACCAGGACCGGCAGCCCCCCGATTGCCAGACCAATCGGGTGTGCAGCTCGTCCACCTGGGCGATGAAGGCATCGTGGGCGCGCTGGGTGACATTCAGATCAGTGTCTGTCGACCGGGCGTGAGCGATGGCTTGTGCCAAGTATCGGGATTGCGCCTCAATCATCACCACAACGGAGCTGTGCCCCAGAGCGGTATTTGGCCCCAATAGGGTGAACGCGTTGGGCAGGTCGGGCACGGTGATTCCCAGGTAGGCGCTCGGTCGGTCTCCCCACCGTTCGGACAGAGAATCGCCGTTCTTGTCGGTGATGACGAGGTCACCAAGAGGCTTATCGACGGTGAAGCCGGTACACCAGATGACCACATCCGCCTCGAGGTTGTCTCCGCTCGCCAACGTCAGTCCAGTCTCGGTCATACCGGCCGCGGGTTCGGTCAATAGCTGGACATTATCCAGCGCAAGGGCGGGGTACCAGTCGTCGCTGATGAGAACGCGCTTGCAGCCTAGGTCGTAGTCAGGGACCACATTATCCAGCCCAGAAGCCTTGCGTGCGAAGCGAGTCAGCGCCCAACGTGCCACTCGATTTAGCGGACGGTTAGCACCAAAGATGGCTGCATACCCTGCTTCTTGCATGACGAAGGTGCGCAAGCGGGACAGGGCTAGGACACCGGGTAGGCGGAATGCTGCGTGCTCAAGTCTGGTGTAGGCGCGGTCGCCGCGTGGCTTGACCCACGGTGGTGTGCGCTGCAGGACGGTGACATGCTCTGCAATGGGAGCAATCTCCGGCAGAACCTGAATGGCGCTGGCTCCGGTTCCTACGATGGCGATGCGCTTTCCATGGAGTGAGACGTCGGGGTCCCACTGCGCCGTATGCATGGTTGTACCTTTGTACAGATCCAACCCTTTCAGCTTCGGAATCACCGGGTCACGCAGAGCGCCAATGCCAAGGATGAGAAAGCGAGCGCTGCGTGTGGTGTCGTCAGCAAAGGTGAGCGTCCAGTGGCGTTCGGTCGTGTCCCATGCCGCGTGCGTCAGGTGTTTGCCGAACTGTAGGTGTGGGGTCAGGCCGTGTTCGTCGACCACGCGCTCCATGTACTGGCGAATCTCCTTCTGCGCCGAGTACACCCGGGACCAGCTCGGATTCGGCGCCCATGACAGGCTGTACAGATGGGACGGAACATCACAGGCGCACCCGGGATACCGATTGTCCCGCCAGGTACCACCAATGGCTTGTGAGCGTTCAAACAACACAAAGTCGGTCACACCGATTTTGCGGAGTTCGTGGGCAGCGGCAATGCCGCTAAAGCCCGTACCAATGATTGCAACTTCTAAACGCGGTTCGGCCATTCGGTAGGCTAACGCTGTCTACTATGGGAAGACCGCAAGACATTGTTGTTCTCGTCGGCAGCTACGCACAAGACACGGAGTTGCCGCCGGACACCTGCCTCAATGAGCTGGAGAGCTTGGTGTTGGCCGCGCGCGGTCGCGTGGTCGCTCGCATTATCCAGCGTCGGGGCCAGGGGACCACCGGTATCGACCCGGCCACTTTCATTGGCAGTGGCAAGGTGGGGACCGTCGCCGAGACTGTGGCCGAGCATGAAGCGGGCCTGGTCGTGTTCGACAACCCATTGTCGCCCGCACAGATTCGCGAGCTGGAGAAACGTGTTGGCTGCCGCGTCATTGACCGCAGTGAGCTCATCTTGGACATCTTCGCTCGCCGTGCGCGGACACGCGTCTCCAAGCTACAAGTGGAGCTCGCCCAGCTCGAGTACACCGCGCCTCGCCTGCGCGGCATGTGGTCGCACTTGGCGCGTCAGGCCGGTGGAGGTGTGGCAACCCGTGGTCCAGGTGAAAAGCAGCTCGAGATTGACCGGCGGCTCGTGGACCAGCGCATCACCCGGCTCAAGGGTGAGCTTTCCAAGATCAGCGACCGTCGTGAGCGCCAAGTGACCGGTCGCAATGTGTGGAGTGTAGGCCTGGTTGGCTACACCAATGCGGGCAAGAGTACGCTACTGAACGCGTTGACAGGGGCTGAGACCTACACGGCAGATGCTCTCTTCGCCACGCTCGACACGGTCTCCCGCCGCTGGGCTGTGCGTCCCGGCGTGGACATTCCGCTGTCCGATACCGTCGGCTTTGTCCGCGACCTGCCCCATCACCTGGTGGCAAGCTTCAAGTCTACGTTGGCTGAAGCGCTTCATGCGGACCTGTTGCTTCATGTGGTCGATGCGTCACACCCCGAAGCGGACCAGCAGATCGACGCGGTGCATGATGTGTTGGGCAGCTTAGACGTGCCTAAGAACCGTATCCTAGGTGTGTTGAATAAGGTGGACCTGTCCGACCGCGACCGCTTGGAAATGGCACTGTTGAAGGGGCGTTTCGATGAGGTCGTGACCCTCAGCGCCCACACTGGCGTTGGCTTGGATGAACTCGCGAATCGCGTGGTTGCCCGACGTGCTTCGGCGTGGACCGAGTTTGATGTAGACGTGCCCCATGACGTAGGTCGACTCGCTGCCTTGGTGAACGAGCACGGCGAAGTGTTGAGCGAGATGTGGGATGACGACGGCTGGCACGCGCGAATCAGCGTGCCCAAGTCGGTTGTTTGGCAGCTCAAGGCCTTCAAGCGACGTCGGGTTCGGGCCCCCCTGTAAGCATAGCGTTGCCGTAGGTCGGTTGATGTCCTGCACGGGTTCGAGTGGATTAGTACGCTCAGCATGGACGGGACTCCCGGCATGAATACGGCCACAACACTGCGTTGGCGCTTGCCAATGGTGGTGTGTGCCCTGACCGCGACCACAGCGTCATTGCCTGAACTTGCGTCGCTACCCGTCGTCTTGGCTGTTGTGGCTTTGGGACTGCTCACCGCCTTTGGAGATGTTGCTGCGGTCCGCGGGTCGGTACTTGGACGAATGGCGGTGACGGGCGCTATTGGCGCGCTGACGGCGCACGCGGTGTGGCTTCGTTTGCTGGAGCCGACCTTCGGCTTATTTGCGTTGATCTCAGCCACGGTGGCGATGGGGTGGATGTGGGGTCTGTTCTCTCCGGTCACCCGCACAGACCGGGTGGAGCGAACGGCTGTGGCGGCCATGTTGCCGGCCTGGGTTCTTGCTCTGACCACGCTGTCTGCAGCGAAGGAGACGTCGATTTCGTCGGCGCTGCCCTTGGGCATCATCGCCGTCCTACTTGGATTGAGTCTAATTCGGGCCCAGCGCGACAATCCGCGCTCGATTCCGAACCTGCTCGATGCCTTGCTGAGCAAGCCGGCGACGCTGCTCGTGGTGAGCTTTAGTGTCCTTGGAGCCCTTGGAGCTGCTGCTCTTTTACTTCCTATTGCCACGCGCTCCCCCGAAGGTATCTCGGTCCTGGACGCCGTGTTTACCGCGATCAGCGCGGTGTGTGTGACCGGCCTCAGCACGCTCAACACGCCGGTAGTGTTCAGCGGGTTTGGCCAGCTCGTTCTGTTGGTGCTGATTCAAATCGGCGGCCTTGGAATCATGACCTTTGCCACGGCAGCGGCGGTGTATTTTGGCCAGCGCTTGGGCGTGAAGCAGGAGAAGATGGCGGCCGAGCTAATGGGCAGCTCGCAAGCCCGACAGGACCTGAAGGGTGCGCTGGCTACGGTCCTTGGCGTGACTTTCTTGACCGAGCTTGTGGGCGTGCTGTGTCTGTGGCCATTGTTTGTCCAGTCCGGAGACAGTCTCGGGCACGGCTTGTGGCGAGCGGTATTCACGTCCATCTCGGCGTTCTGCAATGCTGGTTTTGCTCTGCAGTCGAACAGTCTGATTCCGTACCAAACGCAGCCATTGGTCTTGCTGGTCATCAGTGCGGTCATAGTGATTGGAAGCCTGGGCCCCATGGTCGTTGTCGGCCTTCCGTGGCTGCGTCGGCAGGGGCGCCTGCATGCCCGCTTGGTGGTTGTGGTCACCGCAGTGCTACTCGTCGTTCCTGCGTTTTTGTGGATGGCCGTTGAGGGGGATGCCTCGCTTGATGGGTTGGGTACGGTCGATGCCTTGACCAACAGTTGGTTTCAGGCAGTGACACTGCGGACCGCTGGATTCAACTCGGTGGACCTGGCACAGACACACCCGTCCACGTGGACCATGATGGTGGTGTGTATGTTCGTGGGCGGCAGTCCAGGTTCCACGGCGGGGGGCGTCAAGACCACGACTGTGGGGGTGTTGCTGCTCGCCGTATTGGCCACGATTCGCGGTCGTTCAGAGGCGGAGGCGTTTGGTCGTCGCATTCCACATCGCACCATCTACGAGGCCACCGCCATCACCACGGTTGCTGTGTTGTCCGCCTGCGTTGCGCTGTGGGCGTTGCAGTTGACGCAGACGATTGGTCTACGCAGTGCTCTGTTTGAGGTGGTGTCCGCCCTAGCCACTGTCGGCTTAACGATTGGGGCCACCGGCGAACTCGACGGGGTGGGTAAGATCATCATTATCGCTTGTATGTTCGCCGGTCGTATTGGCCCGTTGACGTTGTTTTTGTTTCTGGTGAGCCGCATTCGTGAAGGCCGCCGCTATCCACTCGAAGCCATCCAGGTGGGGTGAGTATGTCCGGTCAGCAAGTTCTTATTATCGGCATGGGTCAGTTCGGAATGGCTCTGGGACGTGCCCTCTCTGAGCACGGAGACGACGTGATTGCCGTGGATATCAACGAGGACCGTACGCAGATTGCCGGTGCCTTCGCGGCCGAAGCCATCACACTTGACGCCACGGAAGAGGGCGACTTAGCCTTGCTTCGACCTGGGGACCGCGACTTGTGTGTGTGCTCCATCGGCGATGACAGTCGAGAAGCGAGCATCTTGGTCACTGCGATGTTGCGCCAGTTCGGTGCCAAGCGAATCGTGGCGCGCTCGACCGATGACCTGCATCAGCGCATTCTGTTGTTGGTGGGAGCGCATGAGGTCATCAACCCAGAGCGTCTACTCGGCGAGCGTCTTGCGGCCCGCTACGCCTCTGCGCGCATTGTGGACATCTTGCCGCTGGGCGATGACATGAGCATCACCGAGTTGCGTGCACCTACGTCCATGGTGGGACGAACCCTCGCCGAGCTCCGCCTACCCAAGCGATTCAAGGTGGTTGTGGCTGCGGTGAGACGCGAAGTGAATGGTGAGGGCTCCGTCATTATGCCCGAGGGCAGTACCACGCTTGAGGCCGGCGATATCTTGGTGACCATTGGCCGCGGGAATGCCGCAGTAGCCCTTGCTGAGGAGCGCTAGATGCATCCTGGAAACGAAGCTCGTCTAGGCATTGGCGCCATGCTCGCAGCACAGCTGTTGACCGCACTTGCCGGGGTGTCTCTGCTCGTGCGCATGGGGCCGGCCATTGACCTCATTCTTCAGGAGAATGTGTACTCGACTGCGGCGGTCGAAGACATGTTGGGTGCGGTCGTCGAGGGTAACGACGCAGCCTTTGCCGAGGCCTTGGAACGGGCGACCGGTAACGTCACCGAGCTCGGAGAAGTGCCGCTGCTCGAGACGTTGGAAGCGCTTGCGGACCCAGTCATGGCCGGTGACGAAGTGGCTCGTGAGCAGGCGATGGTCGCGTTGGTCGCACTGGGCGACGTCAACCGGGACTCCATGCAGGTCGCCAATATTCAGGCCCATTTCATGGGTGTTGCCGGTGCTTGGGCCATGGCCATGCTGGGATTCGTCAGCTTTCTCGTCACCTTGGTGGTGTACTCGCGCATTGGAAGCCGCATGATCTCACCGGTCCAAGAGGTGGATGCCGTACTCGCTGCGGTACGTTCCGGAGACACCCATAGACGGTGCCAGGCGGCTGGTTTGAGCTACGATATCGGCCGTGTCTCCACGAATCTGAACTGGCTGCTAGACCAGCGCCAGCGCGCGTCGACCCGTGTGTTGTCACAGACAGGGGTCGACCGAGACGCGGTGTTGGCTCTGGTAGACCACCTGCCGCACCCGGTGTTGTTGGGGGATGCGCAGGGCCAGGTACTCGTGGCGAATGTGGCTGCGCTGGACCTAGCGCCGAGCGAACGAGCTGCGGTTGCGGCTGGGGTCGTCGGCCAAGAAGCGGTGGCGGGATGGCAGGTACATCGTCGTGTGACCGGTGGGTGGATGGCGGAGAAGACGGCGAGTGAGGGCCTCGGCTAGGTCGTCTCAGCCCGAGCGTCGTTGGCAAACTGCGCCGGGTCCGAACTTGCGTACCAAGCTGTACGCACCAGCCGGCATCGGGTCATCGGCGCACGGAGAGTGCGCGGTCTCGGTCTCACAGGTCATTCTGTGGGGCGGCCTAGCGGGTAAGTGCGGGGCCAGAACCCATCAAGCGGGTCGATGGACTTAGGTGTTCGCGGTGTGCGTCGACGGGAAGGGCGAGGCCGGGTTGTGCGGCGGACGGTGTGTCCGTGCGGGTCGCGACCCAGAAGCGGTTGCGAATGAACTCGGAGGGAGACCCCGGCTCGCCGATGAAGGTGATTTCGTAATCCGTGTCATTGGCTGAGCCGATAAACTGCGTGGACGACAGCGTCTCCAAGTTGCGCTCATAGATGACCCCGGCGGCTTCGTAGGCGGGGAGGGTCCACACCAAGCCACCGTCTTCTTCGGCCACGATGATGCCGCGGATGTTCGACGGGCCCATGTAGCTGCCGACGTGGTCTGCAAAGCGCGTGGGGTCCACGGTGTACTCGGGGTCGTCAATGACGTCGGGCAGGTTGGTGGCCAGCTCGAGGGCCGCTTGCAGGGTGCTACCGAAGTCCGTGTCGCGGCCACTCGACAGGATGACCACAGCGTAGTCGTGCTCGGGCAGTACGTAGAAGATGCTGGTGTATTGAAGCGTGAAGGAGCCTTGCTCCCAGGCTGTGGTCGGACGGTACCCGGAGTTGAGTGGTAGGCCAGGGCGGATGTTCAGTCCGTAGCCGTATCTGGCGTCGTCTGCGGTGCTCAACAGCGGCACCTGGGGAGACGTGATGTCAGCGCGGAGTGTGTCGGAGAGGACCAGAGGGTCACCGTGGAGCAGAAAGTCGGCGAGCTGCGTCATCTCGGTGGGCGTGCTCCAGGTGCTCGTGCCGGCGGACAGGCTGAAGCTCGGGTGGGGAACATCTGCGAGGTCGTAGACGTCCAGCGCGCGCGCCGAGCCATCTTCTTCGATGACAAAGCCGGTTCCCAGAGCGAAGTCGCCGTCCGCGGCCACGTCTTCCCGGCGTGTGGTCGTTCGGGCCATACCGAGTGGACGAAACACGTCCTCTTCGAGGATATCGGCGATGTCTCGCTCCTCCAGCGCTTCGCGCACGAAGCCCGCGTAGGAGAAGTTCACGTAGCTGAAGTTGAAGAAACGACCCGGCGGATTGTCGAACGGTGAAAACCCTGGGTACTGGACCAGCGACACGTTGGAGCGGTTGTCTTCGGGGGCTTCGCTCCACTTGATAAAGTCGAACATGCCCGTCTGTTGGCTCATCAAGCGGTGCAGCGTGGTCTGCTCCCACATCGGGACGTCGTTGGGGCGAGCTTCGAGGTCCGGCAGTAGGGTGTACAGGTCATCGCCCACAGCGTACAGCCCCTGGTCGACGCCTTGAAGGACTGCCACGCTGGTGAAGATGTTGGTGGTGGTGCTGATCTGAAACAAGGTGCTCGGTGTGACCGGGACGTTGCCGTCGACCTCGGTCATTCCATACGCTTCGGCAAAGACGACCTCACCCTCTTCGTAGATGGCGATGGACATGGCAGGCGCGTCGCTGGCCTCGAGCTCGGTCTGAAGTATGTCCCGTAGGTCGTCCCACCGTGCGTCGGGGTCGTCGGTATCCGCATCGGTGGAGACCTCTGTGTCCGTGTCGCTATCGGTATCGTCGGTGTCCGTCTTGCCGTCATTGCAGGCGGTGAGGAGTAGCCACAGGGTGATCATATAGGCTCCGACGGGTATTTTGTGTGTGGGGATGAGTGACGTTGTGCACGATAGCTTACTGGACCGATGAGCGTCGTGATAGAGCTCTTTGCCCTCGCTAACGGGCTTGGTCTAGTAAACCATCCGTCGCGGGTTTGCTTTTGGGAGAGGCGTCCCACAGCGACCCAGCCGGTCCTGGGTATTACCAATAAGACCATTTTCCGAGGGCTGGGGTCAGAGCCTCGGTGGGCCGTGTGCACATGATGACCGTGGAAAATGAGCGACCTCCTGGGTTTTGATCCCTAGAATTCGTCGTTTGCGAATCAAACGCTGGACGACGCTCATGACCGGAACGCCGATGATGGCCAGTAGGTTGGGGAGAGTCCGGGCGGCGCTGGCTGCTTGAACGGTGTCAGCATCCCTCGTCGTGCGGTCGGATGTTGTGTGCCGGTCGTGGTCATGAGTGACTTGAGGAACCGCTGGCGACGAAGGTTGGGGAGGGTGCTGATGAGGTTCACAGACACTACGCCCCGCGACAACGAGGGGTGCACTGCTTCGCTATAGAGGTTCCATGTGCACCATGGCGTCGACCCAGTCAGCCACCGCGTCGTTGGTGTTGGAATGGGTTCACCCGCTGAGTGGCCCGGTACGGTCCGTTAAGGTGGTTGGCTCCTGACGGGTGTCAGGCTGCGGAGTGGCTTCGCCAACGAGCTGGTCAGGGGGCGTGTAGGCGAAGGTTGTCGTCACGCACTGAGCCAAAGTCGATGAGGTGAACCTGTCCGGCAGCGTCCAACATCAGGTTGCTGGGGTTGATGTCGCGGTGGATGATTGGCGGAGAGAGGCCATGTAGCGATGTGCCGGACCTGCCGGACGATACCGATGACTTCCACCTCTGTGAATCGGTCGGTAATCAGGCGTTCTTCAGGGCTTCCCCCGCGAACGTAGTCTTGCACCAAGTAGAGCGAACGAGCCACACCTACGCCGTCGACGAAGTGGTCGTACAGGGTCGGGATATTTGGGTGGGTGATTTGCGACAACACAGCGGCTTCGCGGTGAATCAACTCCGCTTTCTTACCCGCGCTGGCCCGTCCTGGGCGAAGCCATCTTTGATGGTCCGTGGGCCGTCGTGTCCCGTGGCCAGGAAGGTCCTTCCTTGGGCGCCACGGCGCAGAAAGCGTTCGAGTCGGTATTTGCTGATGAGGAGTGGGTCGGTGCCGCACTCTGCACACGGATTGGCTGGGGTCTCGGTCTCGCAGGTGGCGCAGATCATGGACTAGTTCCGCGTCTTGGTCGGCGACTTGGACATGTCGAAGGCGACGGGCTGGGGATGGCGTTCTTCCATGGGAAGTGTGGCGACAACCTGTTCGACCTGCTCATTAGGGTTCGGGCCTCCATTGAGATGCTTTATGATGGAGTCGATGAATCGTTTGGTATTTCCTTGATAATAGGCGGCGAAAATATTGCTGAATATCCAACAGGCCACTGCGCCGACGGACCCGGCGAGCAAGACGCTCAGCATGAAAATTCCGGTGACAAACTGCTCTGACTGCGGACTTGTCTCTCCTACGACGACACCGAAGGCAATAAATCCAACAAAGAGGGGGACTGTCAGGGCCAGAACTGAGGGTATCCATCCGTCCGCGTGGAGTTGTTGAATGTGGATGAGAGAGGTTGCTTCATCCGTTTCGATTTGAAGGTAGAGCCCGGCGCCCAATGCCCCAAGAGGATTTGGTCCTTGTTTGAGTACAGTTAGGTTGAATGCCACCTTTTCCGGGTCGCGCCGGATGGTTTTTTTGAAAAGGTCAGGCTTGGTTGAGCCTAGCTTCCGGACCACCATCTTAGCGATGTCTCGTCGGTCTTGTGAGTCCAGGCGGCGACCCACTTCGATAGTGGTATTTGTGCGCCGAATGGCCAACATCCAATGGGTCAGGTTTATCCGTGAACCGGCGTTGGACTTCGTAAATGCCCGCTGGCGAGTTGAGATGGGTCGCTCTGTCGCTGTGCTTTCCCCAATGGATTCACGGGTCAGAACCGCCCGTATTGACGTGCTCTGTGGAAGCCGTCCGTCTGTCGGACGCTTCGCCGCATCCATGTGAACCAGCGAGTCAATCCACTCCGCAAAGGGCTCCGTCACCGTGGTTCGGCTCCGCCAGTCCATGTTCCCCATGCGGTCGGCAAGCGCTGTCGGATGCTCGCGCGTCAGCAGTCGAATCGCAGTCATGCCGAGTGCGTACAGGTCCGATTGGGGAGTCGCGTCTCCAATGAGCTGTTCCGGAGCCATGTACCCGAACGTTCCCGCAACCGTACTTCCGCCACCGACCGAGTCGCGCATGACGTCTCGGACCGCACCAAAGTCGATGAGGTGGACCTGGCCTTCGTTGTCTAGAATCAGGTTGCTGGGCTTGATGTCGCGGTGGATGACCGGTGGGCTGAGCGTGTGTAGGTACCTCAAAATCTCAGCCACTTGGCCGAGGATGTCGCGCACCTCCATCTCGGTGAAGCGGTGGGTCTCCAGACGTTCTTCCAGGTTCTGACCCGCGATGAACTGCTGGACGACGTACAGCGAGCGGGCCACGCCGATACCGTCGACGAAGTGATCATACAAATCCGGGATGTTGTCGTGGGAGAGCTGTGCGAGCACCGCGGCTTCTCGGTGAAACAGCTCTGTTGCTTTGCCCCCGCTGGTCCGTCCCAGCTGAAGCTCTTTGACCGCACAGATACCGTCAGGTCCGGTCGCCAAGAAAGTGGTTCCTTGGGCTCCGCGTCCAAGGAGACGTTCGAGGCGGTATTTGCCCACGAGTAGTGGGGCATTCCCACACGCCACACATGGACTGTAGGAGGTCTCGATCTCACAGGTGGCACAGATCATCTTGGTCGGTATTCCACTGTTGTACGGTCGTCAACGGGCACGGCTGTGTGGTGGACGAGGCGCCGTTGCTACCGGTTTATTGGACGCCCATCAATGCGACCTTCGTGACCCTCATCCGAGGCAAAGGTCAGGACCTGTTTCATGAAGGCGTTTTCGGGTCTTGATCCTCCGTTTGTAGAATCGTAATCAATCGGTTAATGGGCATTATTACAGGGATGTCCAATGAAGCTACCGATGATGGCCTTGGTGCCGATACTGTCGTTTTACGCATGTGAAAGCTGTAACAACGGCGGTGGCATAGGTACTATCATCACTTCGCCAGACGGTGGAGCGTCGCAGTACTACAGCGAGCTGTACCCACCGAACTGGACGCCGGACCGGCCTGCAGTGGGGGGACGTTTTCTGCACGACTTCTCCTACGCCGGGTACCACCACGGGGAAGCCGAGCTGCCAATCGTGACAGGACCGGTCTTCGACGTGACTTCCTACGGCGCTGTGAACACCGACACGGGTGATCAGACCGCGGCCTTTCAGGCGGCCATCGATGCTGCCGAGGTTGCCGGTGGCATCGTCTTCGTTCCGGCCGGAATCTATCGGATTGACGGCATGCTTCGCGTAGAGGCCAGTAATGTCATTATCCGAGGAGACGGGACCGCCTCTCGCTTGAACTTCACCAAGACCGATAGTGTGGGTGACCAAGCGCATCTGCGGTTTGTTGGTCGTCGTACGGTTGCAGCTCCCATCGCGTTGACCTCAGACATCATCTCGCGCGACCACACCCTAGAGGTGCCCGCTGGACACGGGCTGTCGGTTGGTGACCACGTCGAGATTGGTTGGACCATCACCCCCGACTTCATTGCCGACCACGACATGACTGGCACGTGGGGTGCGTTTAACGACACCTGGCAGTCGTTCTTTCAGCGCACCATCGTGGACATTGACGAGACCTCAACGGGTGCGGTCATCACGGTGGATGTGCCGCACCGCTATGATGGCTTGGTCCGTGACGGTGCTGCCATCAAGCTACGTTCTGGGTACCTGACTGAGTGTGGTCTTGAGCGCATTGCGCTGACCAACGCCCATGACAAAGACGACGCACAGGACAACGACCGCAACCACCTTGTACGCATGGACAACGTCCGGGACTGTTGGGTGGACCAAGTGCGGACCGTACATCTGCACGGCGAAGACGATGGCCATGTTCAGAGCGGTGGCATCAAGATCTTCCAGAGTAAGAACGTGACCATCCGCGACTCCGGCTTTCACAATGCGCAGAACCGCCTAGAGCGTGGCAATGGCTACCTGGTAGAGGTCAGTCAGGTCAGTGATGTCCTCATCGACAACGTGGAAGCGACCAACGGCCGTCACAACTTCATCCAGAACTGGGGCTTTGGTGCCACTGGCATTGTGTTTAAGGACTGCTACAGCGAAGGCAGCCGGCACTTCTCCGGTCCACTGGCGTGGCCGGGACTCCGCGCGTTTAGCGAATTTCATCACTCGCTGGCTACCGCAAATCTGATTGACGGCGGTGAGTGGGAAGATGGCTGGAAGGCGGAGAACCGCGGCAGCTATTCGTCCGGCGCTGGATTCAGTGCCACAGAGAACGTGTTCTGGAATGTGGGTGGTAACGGCAAGATCACCAGCGACCAGTACGGTTGGGGCTACATCATCGGGGCTGACGATGACATGAATGTTCAGATCAGCCCGGGGCTCGGTGCTGTTGACGGTACCCCGGAAGATTGGGTGGAAGAGGTTCCGGACAACGCGGTTCTGACCCCGCAGTCGCTGTACGACAGCCAGCTGGAGAAACGACTGGCTCAGTAGCGACCGCGAGGCATACAGGGGTGGACCTCCGCGTTGATGTCGAACCCGACGCGTTGGTACGCCCAGTTTCGCCGCCAACTTCCTAGTAGTAACAAGGTACAACGTCGTCAGTTGGCGACGCCCCTGAACGCACCCTAGCGCCGGTTTCTTTCATCAACGACATCGGCCACCCCTGTAGGTTGCGGTTTCCGCTGTGTTGGGCTGTAATGGCCCCGCAATGGAGAAGGCATGATGGTTCGCGTAGGTGTGGTTGGTTTGGCGCTTGGCGCCTTGGTCCTGACGGCTTGTGGACGCGGACTGATCCCATCCGTAGATACCAGTACGGACGGCGACACCTCCGTTGATGGCGATTCCGACACCCTTCCAGACCGTGGCACGGATGACCCCGGCACGGACGACCCCGGCACCGACGACCCCGGCACGGACGACCCTGGCACGGATGACCCCGGCACGGACGACCCCGGCACGGACGCCTGCATCCCAGATTGTACCGGTCAAGTCTGTGGAGACAATGGCTGTGAGGGCGAGTGCGGAACATGTTTCGCGGGTTCGGAGTGCAGTGACGCTGGAGATGAGTGTGTGACGTCGACGTCGACCTGTCGCACCGTTCAGATCGCGGACAACCTCCAAGCCTTCGCGCCGAACGCGTTCTTTACCCAGGACGTCGGTGGCACAGGGGAGCTGCAAGCTCAGTTCTACAGCACAGACACTGGAACGTTCTCGTTGAACACCGGACTCAACGCGAACTTCGAGACCTGTGAACAGTGCCTGCTGTACTTCGAGGATGAAGGAACCACCGTGTTCTTCCAGAGCGCCGGTGCCATCAACATTGTGGACAACCCACAGGACGGTGATGTCGCCATGACCTTGGCCGGCGTGCAGCTTGTCGAGTCTACCTTCTCCGACAGCACTCCACCGGTCTCTACGCCTGTGCCTGGTGGTGAGTGTTTGGAGATTGCGGGTCCTGTGGCTTTGGAGGCCTGTGCGCCCATAATCGTCACCAGCCAATGGGGACTTGGCGAATTTGACGGGCTCTTCCTGGCTGATCTTGATCCCGTCTACTTCCGCGGAGATGACATTGCTCAGATGGTCTTGGACATCTACTCTGGTTCTACGGGGGCATTTGACCTGGGTACCGGCGTGAATGCCAACTACGAGACCTGCGAACAGTGTGTGACAGCCGCTTCTTTTGATGAGACGACTGAGGTCGTTCGTTCGTTTTTCGCGACAGGCG
>JBLHSN010000025.1:0-31338 GCA_047626195.1 Myxococcota bacterium | reverse complement strand
CTTCTGGCTGTGGGAGAGTAGGTCATCGCCAGTCTTCTTTTCAAGAAACCCCCAGGTTGAGCCATCTCGGTTCCCTGGGGGTTTTCTTGTTTGTGGCGCATGCGTCGCAGACAGCGTGGTCGCTTTGTAAATTATGGCGCCATCATCATCGCATAGTGTCACTACAGGGGTGAGCAGCGGTCTTGATCTCGAACCCGACGTTTTGGCGTGCCCAGTTCGGCCGCCACTTTCCTAGTAGTAACCCCAGTGACTACGTCGTCAGTTGGCGGACGCCCTGAACGCACCCTAGCGCCGGTTTCTTCCATCAATCCCATCGCTCGGCCCTGTAGCGCTGACCGTCGGCGCTGTGCTAAATATTACACCCGCTCTGGTAGCCTCCGTCGTATTGCAGACCGCTTCTGCGAGAGTCTAGGGGATGCCCAACAGGTATTGGGGCAGAATGCTGTGGTAGCTCACAGCTTATGGGTAGCCGACACCGCAGTATTGGGAGTGGGTACATCTCGTGGTCATGTTCGTCGCGTGATCAAAGACGATGCCGCCGCTGGTGAACAGGGTTTCACTGACGTCCACAGTGACTTGTATGCAGCCGTTGGCAGCGCTTAGCAGGTGTGGGTCGGTTCGAGTGAAGGGAAGCACCACTAGGGTGTGCATGCCCCAGCCCAACCGTTACAGAAACTTGCCCATCAGCCGGGTTGACTACCGCATTGACCATATGCCCCAGCCACCTCAGATTCGGTGCACTTGTCAAACCTGACATCGCCCCGAGCCATGCTGACGTGAGCGGGAATGCCGATGTTGTGCTGTGCACAGTCAGCAAAGGCACGACGACGTCTATTTTCTCAGTGCTCTCTGTAGAACTCTCAGACCGTCCAAGGACTCTCAAGAGTCGTTGTGGCGTGGTGAAGGCTAGCAATCGCCGAGCCATGGACAGATGTCTCTTGAGGAGCATCCCATGCACGTCGTTGTGTTTCCCGTCCTGTTGCAAGCCACCGACGAAAACGACGAAGGTTGTATGGCCTTTACCGGACCTGCTGAGCTTGAGGTGTCTCGGACCGGCGTTCGGATGACAACGGTTCAATACCGATCGTACACCTCACTAGTCGCGGGCGGCTTCGCCTTGGGGGTTGGGCTTACGGTGGTACTGCTCGGAGCCGTGGCTGTAGAAGTAAACGCGCCATGGACCTACGGTGGTGTAGCTGCCATTCAAACGTTGTGTGCCACCGTATTGGGAAGCGCTGCCTATCGGGGAGTCCGAGAGTGGTGCAGTGAGCACGTGGTCGTGGATGTCCCGCATGACCAAGCGCGAGGCACACAGTGGATGCATCGATGGTTCATTTGGCATGGGGAGCAGGCCGAGCGACCGTGGCTATAATTCCGGCAGAACACCGAGAGGCATTGCTCAACTATAAAATCGCATAGCCCTCGAGTCCGTCCGAGTGCGGCGTGTGGTTATCGTCCTAAAAGAACGAAAAACGCCCCAGCCAAATGGCCAGGGCGCTCTTGTTTACGGGCTGTCTACATCGGTGGCGGCGGGGGGCCACCACTAGGAGGCGGTGGCGGTCCGGCAGACAGTGCTGCCTTCACTTCGGCAAGGTCTGTTGCGGATTTCCAGCCGTCCCAACCGTCTTGCCACACGTGGTGCTTACCGTCGGGGTCTGCCTTCACAGCGGCTACAACTTCGTCGAGCGATTTCTCGCTCTGACCGTCGGCACCCGCGTAATGGTAACTAGTGGCTGCGGGCATGGGCGGCGGACCCGGTGGAAGCGCGGTGGCTAGCTCTGGAACATCTTTCCATGACTGCCACGCGGCCATTCCGGCTTTCCAAACTTGGTGGTTGCCCGAGCGGTCTTGGGTGATGCGCTGGACCAGTTCGGCTGTCTTGAGTTGGGCCTGTCCGGTAGGACCGTTGTAATGCCAAGTCTCTTGGCCCGGCACGGGTGGCGGAACGGGAGCGGGGCCGCCCTGCATGCCTTGTTGGGCGTTGAACGGACCGGCTTGGTTCATGGAGCCAGACATCTGGTTGCCCATCATGTTGCCCATGCCAAAGCCAACACCCATGCCAACGCCTGCGCCACCAAGGCCTGTATTTCCAGCGGCGACTTCAATAGCATCGGCGGACTTGAGTTGTTGGTAGGCACCGAGGTTGCCGAGTACGCCCATGCGCGAGCGGTCATCGAGCGCCTTCTCCACGTTGGCTGGCAGGCTGATGTTCTCAATGGTGAAGTCGGTGAGGGTGATGCCGTAAGACTCATTGAACGCGGGGTTCATTCGGTCGCGTAGCTGGTCGCCGAGGTCCATGTAGTTGGCCGCAAGGTCCAAGACGGGAATCTTGGCTTTGCCAATCGTGTCCGCTAGGCCGCTGACGAGCTTGCGCTTTAGCTGTCCGGTGATCTCGTCCGTCGTAAACAACCCGTCGGTCCCAACGACCTGCTTGAGGAAGACCTCTGGGTCGGTAACGCGGAAGCTGTAGATGCCAAAAGCGCGGATGCGCACTGGACCGAACTCGGCGTCACGCATCATGACGGGATTGCTTGTACCCCAGCGGTTCTCGGTGAACTGCGTGGTGTCGATGAAGTAGATATCACCTTTGTACGGCATGTTGAGGCCGTACGAGATGGACTGGAAGAAACCAGTGATGGGTGCGTTTCGCGTATCTAGCGTGTATGTGCCGGGTCCGAAGACGTCTGACATGACGCCTTCATGAATAAAGACGGCGGCCTGACCTTCGCGGACAACGAGCTTAGACTTGTCGGTGATTGCCTGATTGAAAATCGGGAATCGATAGACCATGGTGTCGTTGCTGTCATCGAGCCACTGGATGACGTCCAGGAACTGCGCGCCGGCGTGCTGCTTGAGTGTGTCCCAAAGTCCCATGGGTGTCTCCTTCAAAAAAGTGTGAGCGGGGTTCCAGGTGGACGTACGCACCGCTCCCGTCTACGCAACGGGGCGATAGAGTAATGCACGTCTGACTCCGGAGCCTCACGATCTCACTTTCCGACCGAATCGCTGCAACGCGTACAGGGTCTATTGCCCTTGCCGCAGGCGTTGTTGTCGGTGTTCCTCTGCTGGCCACGGCGAGTGCTCCTATTTTCGGAGACATCGCTTTGATCGCTATCTCCGTGATTGGCGCAACGGCAACAGGCGTTGTGGTCCTGTGGCGGCGCAAGCTCCTGGCGCTGCCCTTGGAGTTGGCACCCGTCGCTTGTCGGAGCCTATACGGCGGCCATCCCGTGTTCCGGTTTCGTGTTCGACTGGGACGCAATCGAATTCTGACCCAAGGACAGGCATCTGTGCGGTTCTGTGGGGACGGTGGTGAGGTGGAACTACCCCTAGAGCTCGCGTCAGTAAAAGCATGTGTGGGACCGTGGACCCTTGCGGTGCTCGACCGGAATCGACAGTGTTCGGGAGGCGGCGAGTTCGTGGTGTCGGTTCAGGCCCAAGAGGGGGAACGGACCTGGGAGGTCTGCGAAACTTACGCAACGGCTGCCATGCAAACAGGGCGCTTCGCATCCGCTGCCACCGTTACTTCAACGGCCCTGACGCTCGACGCCGACGTCTGGGACGCTGTTGTTGTTGAGGACACAAACTAGATGTTGGTGTTCGCATTGATTCCGCTGGTCGTCGACCCCTGGTCGCTCGTTCGGGTAGAGGACCCCAACTATCCGGGCGCTGAAACGCACTCTGCTACCGGTTCCGTGCTGCTAGAACCCCCGCCGCCGGGTATTGCGTGGACCGAAGAAGACGTTCCCGTGACCGACTCTTTCGTCGCAGAAGAAGCCCTCGCCGCTCTGGCTGTACATCCTTGGCATGATGCGGGAGCTACTGGTGCTGGCGTGAAGATTGCGGTTTTCGACCTGCAATGGTTCTCGTCACTGGATCTCGCTGAGGAGCTCGGCGAGTTCACTAGTCACGACTGTTTTGCCGATCCGACGTGCGAGCAACCTATCGACTTTTTGCGCCCGCGTTTCCGTTTTGAACAGGGCGTTCACGGTATTGCTTGCTCCGAAATCGTCCGCGATATTGCGCCCGATGCACAGCTCCACCTCGTGCGCACCCAAGGTCGAACAACGCTGGAAAACGCGATTGATTGGGCCGTTCGCGAAGACATCGATATCATCAGCATGTCGTTGTCCTTCCTCAACAGCTCCTTTCATGATGGTCGAGGACCTGTCTCCGAACTGGCGGCGAAAGCGGCAGCGGGCGGCGTGTTGTTGGTCACGAGTAGTGGCAACTACGCAGACTCGCATTGGGGCGGACCCTGGGTTGACGGCGACAACGACGGTCGTCTGGACTTTGACGGCGACAACCAGCTAGATGTACGCTTGGGCGCGGGTCCACAGACCACACTCGTGCAGTGGGACCAACGGCTGAACTGTGGCGAGACGGACCTCGACCTTCGCTTGGTCGATGATGAAGGCCGCATTCTCGGTGTCTCTGAGGTACGTCAGTTGCCAGGCGCCGACCGCTGCCAACCTTATGAGCGGGTGCCGTCCAACGTACAAGAGGCCCAGTGGGGGCACCTCGAAGTGCGACTGCACCGCGGTACAACTGTGGATTTGGATGTGGACCTATTGTCCACCCGCGGTCGCCTACGCCCGGCCATGGCCGAGGGGTCTATTGCCGACCCCGCCGCATCTCCGTTAGCCTTCGCAGTCGGGGCCGTCCGTGCCGAAGGCTACTTTGCCAACGATATCGAAGCGTTCAGTTCTTGGGGCTCGCGCACGATTGGGTATCCAAAACCTGACATCGTCGGACCCAATGGTGTGTCGACGGCAGCGTATGGCGCGCGGGGTTTCTTTGGCACCAGCGCCTCGACGCCAGCTGTCGCAGCAGCGATTGCGCTGATCATGAGCGAAGACCCCACGCTTAGTTCTTGGGAGGCTGCGCGCATCTTGCAGCAGTCAGCCTTCGATGGTCAACCCATCTTTAGTGAGCAAAGCCCGGCCTTTGGAGCGGGAAAAGCACGACTTCCGTCCCTAGGGGTAGCCCGCACCGGCTGCGTCCGCGGGGACCGTGGCGCGCTGTTCTTGCTGTTCCCACTGATGGGGCTCGCGCGAAGGCGTCGCCGTTCGGGGTAAGGTGCGCGGCCTGATGTCTGGAGTTCGTGTGCGTCTGCCGCTCGCCCCCCTTGTGTTGCTTGCCTTTGCCTGCGAACCCGAAACCGAGGGGATCGATCCCATCGGTGTGTGGACTGCTCCCGAAGCGGCCACCAGCGTCTTCGTACTGCCTGCTTCCGGAGCCGCCCCACTGGGAGTTGCTGTGCGCGGTCAGGGCACTTGGGGTGCGGCAGTTCCCGGTGACTTGTCTGGTGTGACTGTCGATGGCGTACCCGTCGAGGTCCAAGCCGACGGCGGCGGTGTGGGCGTGCTGACCCTCGATCAAGTCGGTACTTATACGGTTGCGGCGGATAACAGCGTAGTTGTCCCCGTGTTCGCAGGTGACCTCCGCCTTGATGTAAACCCCCGCACTCTGGCTCAAGACACCGTGACCGCCGTGCATCCCTCCACAGGCGGCGCCATTGGTGTTTCGGAGTCCAACGTCTGGTGGATTCCCGTAGACGGCGATGCCGTCTCGGTTGTTGATGTGTCTGGAGAGCGGATCATTGCGGGTAGTGCGGCAGGGGACATCGATGCGGACGGGCTAGCCGACATTTTGGTGTGGAGTGGCGGAACAGTCGCAGTGCTCCGCAGCCATCCTATTGCCGGTCATGTACTCGCCGGTACCATTGAAGCGGATGGACGTTCGGTTGCATCTGCCGCTATCGGAGATGTCGACGGTGATGGCCTGTCAGACATCGTCATTGCTTGGTCCGAGTCCCCGCGATTTGAGCTGGAAGTGTGGGGCGGAGATGGCGCGTTCACCTTTATGGTCGATGACACCCTTCGCCTGCGAAACGCACCCAACTCCATTTCTATCGGGGACAACACCGGTGAGGGGCGCCCGCAAATAACCGTCCTCGATGACACCAGCTTCTGGGTACGCTTCGTCCGTAGCGGTGATACCTACGCGCAGACCGGCCCCACACTGGTCGACACGTCCTTCGCAGACGCGTCGACCTCCCTGTCTGGCGACGTAAACGGAGATGGCGGAGACGAACTTTTCGTAATCGGTCCCCTCGCACCCACCGTCCAGCGTGACGTTCGTATGTTCGACCTGTCAGGTGCGGTGTCGGTGACCAGCTTCGAGAGCGGCAGCATCGGCGCCTCGGTGGCCGTGGGCGATTCAGACCGTGACGGCCGACAAGACGTCTGGCTCGCCCAAGAAACGGGTGAGGTCTTCGTTCGACGCATCCAAGACGAATCGCAAGAACAGCGGAGCGTGTGGGTTGCGCCAGACCCGGGTCCCATTGCGGTTGGAGACGTCAGCGGTGAGGGAATTCCGGAGCTTTTCGTGGCGGGTCCAAGCACCTGGGACACCATCTGGGGGGGCTCGGCCACCTTCGACACCGGTGACTGGTGGGCACCTGCAGACCGCGAGACCATTTTCGAGGCCTCGTTTACCGTTTCACCGGTCTTCGTACGCCGCGACCTCGGTTCGAGTCGGGTCGACGTCATTGGACTGACCGAGTCCGGAACCAATGTCGACCTCTCAGTGGTTGGTTTGTTCCCTGGCAGTGAGCCTCTGGTCAGTGAGCTTGGCTCCACGAGAGTGTCCGCTAGCAATGCCGACGGTGTTGCCGTGGCGTTCTGTGGAGACATTGCTTACGTCCTCACCACAGCCGAGGTGGTCGCGGTGGATCTGGCGGGTACCCCAGCCATTGTCTTGGGCTCGGCAAATATCACTGGTGGCATGGATTTGGCATGCGGCGACGGGCCTTCGTCGTCCACCGTCGCCGTGCTGACCGATGGCAGCGTCAGTTTGTTCGATGACGGCGGTGGTGACCAAGGGACCGAGGCTACCGCTGGTGCGGTAGACATTGCCCTGTCGCAAGGCAACGTCGTGTCGTGCGCCTCTGCCGGGTGCAGCGTTGCCGCTTTAGCCGATGGTCGCATCGTGACCTCCACGACAGACGGCGTGGAGGTTGGGGGCGTCACCTACACAGGTTCCGGCGTCCTATCGCTGGTGGACATCGACGGAGATGGAACGAATGAGGTTGTCGCATTCGGCAACGGGGACCTGACCGTCTTCGATGATGCTGCGACCACCCTCGTGCCGCGGTACCGTGCATACTCGGACCTCCGCGTAGACGGGGGCTTGAGTACTGTGGATCTCTTTGCAGATGGCCGGCGAACCCTTGTTGGCAGTCGTGACGGAAATATTGTTATTTCAACGGGGAATATCCCCGTTGTCGATTCGGACACGGAAGAGTGAGCCAATTCCTGGCCCTCCGACCCCCTGTCCGAAACCCTGTGGGCCCGTTAGCAGGCCCAACATTGTCGACACTTTGTTGTTGACGTTGACGTACGACCCTCGGGATGCCTATATGGGCGGCTCGGCTGCGTCCGGATTGGAGCGATGATGACTCGTATTTCGTTAGTGCTTGCCCTTGGCCTTGCTGCCTGTACCCCGAATAATGCCGTTGTTGAAGACGGACAGTTCATGGCGTACTTGGCCGCGAATACCTCGCAGAGCCTGTTCGAGGACAACCTCAAGTTTGACGATGCCGAAATCGCCTTCAACATCGACTGCCGCGAGCTTGATGACGAGGCCAACCGCCTCGAGGCCCCGATCGACAACTGCGAGAACAGCTTCGAAGAAGCGTGGCTTGACGCAGATGGATTCCGTGCCATCGGTGGCGCGTTGGACCCCTGGCGTGGAGAAGGTATCATCACTTCCGAGGGTGATATTCAAATCGGCTTTCACCATCGCCTTCCCGGTGGCGAAGACTTTCGCTTCGCGTTTGTCATTGACCCCAACTTTCAGCCCCAGCGCTGTGCGGAAGATGCCGACGGTGCAACTGTCGTTGAAGATATCGACGGCAACTGGCTTGAGAACTGGTCCGCAGACGTCGACGGCGGAACGATGTACTACCTGACGAACGGTGGTTTCCAGTTCAACCCAAGCGACACAGGGGACATCTGGACATTGCCGCAAGAATGGCGGTCTGGTGGTGCATGGGGTCGCTTTGCCGCGGAAGACCTGACCGTTCGAGCTGGCTACTACGGTTCTCCTGGCGCTTACAATGACGTCGCTGCAGACGAAGATGCAACCGTGGAGCCAGGCGATCTGTTCTTCTCGGAGATGGACGAAGGCGCGGACCCGACCACTGACAGGGGCCACCAGAGAATGATCTCAGACGTTGAAGACATCTCGGAAGAGGTGAACGATGAGTTGGCGGGCATTCAAGCCCCCTTGGCGACTCGGGTTCACACCAATGAGTGGCGTACACCAGACCAATCATCCGCAGGTTTAGACAGCTGGGTTGAGCTTCACTACTCGTACGTCCGCTTCGACGAAGGTTCGGCGTTCGAGAAGGGTGAGACTGTCTCTGGCGAGTTTCAGCTGTTGTTTGATGCATCCGAGTCCCAGACCCGGGTGATGGTCTCTGGTCGCTTCAACGTTGACAAGCTTCGTCAGGATCGTTGGGTCACAGATGACGTTCAGGCTGCAAAGGTCGATGAGAACGGGACCTCTCTCTGCGGTGAACCCAGTGACTTGGACTCGGACTCGGACTCGGACTCGGACTCAGCCGCGGAATAGCGTTGTTTGAGGCGCTTTGATGGGTCTTGAGGTTGAAGATGAGTGAAAGGTTGCTGTCGCTAAGACAGCGACCTTTTTCTTCTTGGAGTCCTCGATGATTTTTTTAAATGTTGTAGCTATTGGACAGGTCATTCTCGCCGCAATCCCTGCTCTCATGGTGGCAGGTGTTGCCCACTTGGTGGGCGGCGACTTCGACTTCTGGCTGGTCTTGTGCACCGCCACAGTGGTCATTCCAATTGATGGAATCTGGCGTTTAGCTGGGGTTTTCGATAGCGAGGGCGAGGACGGTGAGGCCGTTGCCGGCGGTGGTGTCCTGAATGTGGTGACTCCCAACGGTGGCGGTCACCTGTTCTTTATCCCCACCTGGGTTGTCGGTGGACTTGCCGGTGTGGCCATCTGTGCTGGGTTTCTTAGGTAGGCGGCTACCCTGCGGGCTTCCGCTCAATGCATAGAATCCACTTGCTGCTTCGCGCCGTCACATCGCGTCCGTCAAATCCTCCGGCTTCATGAGCAATACGGAAACCGCCCCAGTCGAGGAGCGCGAGCATCTCTTGGTAGTGGAAGACCCGTAGGTCTAGCTTTACTTCGACCGGAGTTTCGCCCTGCGGAATGTACGTGTACTCCACATGGTGAATCTGGGCGATGGGGTCGTACCAAGACTGTTCCCAACTGTGGATATTCTTGCCGGTGATCGGGTGGGTGAAGTCGGTGTGTCCGTACTGTTGCTTTGGGTCACGTCCGTGCAAGATGGGGTCTGGCAGGTAGCAGTCCAGGTAGAAACGACCATCTGGCAGAAGTACACTGTCGACGGAAGCGAATAGAGCTTGCACATCACTGTGATGAGTACAGTGGTGGATGGCATTGAAAGGCAGGAAGACAGTTCGGTATGACTGTGGTCCTTTCAGGTAGCGAAAGTCGCCTTGACGCATGCGAATTCGGGCTTGAACGTTGATGGGTTCGGCGTCGACCTTCCGCTTGAAGTCTCGCAACATGTCTTCAGAGCGGTCAATTCCGTGAACTTCAATATTCGCCCGGGCGAGAGGAAGTGCTACCCGACCGTTGCCCACACCGAGCTCCAACACGGGTCCGCCGCGAGCTTTGGCTAAAGAGACATAGTGGTTAATGTCGGCGGCAAGTGCCGAATATTCAAGGTCATACAGCAGTGGATGCCGGTAGGCGAGATCAGACGCGTCCATCCCGTCCCCCTTTGGTTATGCACACTGCGTATCGGATGGACCGACTGAAGGACAGTGTCACTATGGACCAACCGCACAACCCCCAACTCCCGCTCACGGGGGGTCGATTAACGCTAGACGATGTCTCTGCTGTCGCTCGCAACGGCGCACGAGTGCATCTGGCGAAGGATGCTCGTCAGCGAATGGCCGCTTCCCGCGCGTGGGTCGCATCTGTCGCCCGTGGCGAGCTGCTCGGCGAAGACGGCGAGCCCATGCCTGTCTACGGGGTCAATACAGGCTACGGATCATTGGCGCGAGTCCGTCTGCCGTTGGACAAGATTCGCGAGCTGTCGCTGAATCTAGTGCGCTCGCATGCGGCCGGAATGGGCGAACCTGTTGAGCCTGAAGTCGTGCGCGCCATGATGCTGTTGCGTGCGAATGCTCTGGCAAAAGGTGCCTCTGGATGCCGACCTGCATTGGTCGACACTCTGTGCGAGATGCTCGCCGAGGACGTGGTTCCCGTTGTGCCGTCGCGTGGCTCCTGTGGGTCTTCTGGCGACTTGGCTCCGCTGTCTCACCTTGGCTTGGTCCTGTTCCGAGGGGAAGAGGAAGACGAAGCGTCGAGCGGGATGGCGTGGCACAAGGGCGTGATGATGTCCGGTCTCAAAGCCATGGCGGCAGCTGGCATTCCGCGACTGATTCCGCTTCCCAAGGAGGGCCTTGCCATCTGTAATGGCGCCCAGCTCACTACGGCATACGCGAGCTTGGCTGTATATGATGCCTCGCGGCTTGCCTTAGAAGCAGACATTGCTGCATCCATGAGTTTTGAAGCGCTGCGCGGAACACTGCGCGCTTTCCACCCAGGTGTTCACGTTCTGCGGCCCTACCCGGGAGCGATGGCCAGTGCGGCTGCGGTTCGAGGAGTGACAGCGGGGTCATCGCTGGCAGATTCGCTACCTGAAAAGGTTCAAGATGCCTACTCATTACGTTGTGTTCCCCAAGTCCACGGTGCGGTTCGAGACGGATTGCGCTTTGTCCGTGGGCAGGTTGAGATTGAGCTGAACTCCGCCACAGACAATCCCATCTTTTTGCTCAACGACCCGTCGTCCAACAAGGCTTTTTCGGCTGGACTTTTTCATGGCGAGCCCATTGGGCTTGCTGCGGACCACTTGCGCTTGGTGCTGTGTGAGCTGGCCGCGATCAGTGAACGTCGTATCTATCGTCTGGCGACCGGAACGCTGTCTGCGCGTTTGCCACCGCTCTTGGTGCAGAAGGATCGTCCGGGTCTGGGTCTGCTCGCACCTCAAACGACCGCTGCGGCTCTCGTCGCTGAGTGCCGAAGTCTGGCTTGGCCAGCGGCCGCGGACTCTATTCCAACATGCGAAGACCAAGAAGACATGGTGGCCATGTCGACCACGGCGGCGCGCCGTGCGTGGCAAGTGCTGCACTCTGCGCGGCGGGTCATCGCGATTGAGATGATGAGTGCCGCCAAAGCGCTTCGTTGGCGTATCGAGAACAACCCCGGCACAGTCCTTGGCATCGGTACAGCTGCTGCGTACGGCTGTGTGGTGGCGGGTCTGTCCGACGCGATGACACCGTCAAAGCGCATCCAAGCTGTCGAACGTGTCCTGACTTCGGGTGACGTGCTGCAAGCCGTCATCAATGCTGGTGTCCCGCTGGAGGTGTCATGAGCATCTTGATTGACGGTGAGACACTGACAACGGCGGGTGTCCATGCGATTGCAGACGGGGCTGAGGGTATCTTGGGGGACGCGGCTCGTGCCCGTATGAATGAGACCTCTCCATTTGCGGAGCCAGTCTTACGTCAGAAGTGGGAGTGGCTGGTCGGTGGAGATGCGCCAGCGGATGACGCTGTGCTGATGACGTCGTTTGTGCATGGTCACTGTGCCGGCACGGGGTCGCCGCTTCCTGCACCGTTAGTACGAGCGACGCTGGCGGCTCGTGCAAACGTTCTTGCGAAGGGCTTCTCAGGCGTTCGTCCCATGGTCGTCGAAGGCCTGCTTAGAATGCTAAAAGAGAACGTGGTCCCCCAAGTTCCACGACAAGGCTCCGTTGGAACGGCCGGCTGTCCTGCTCTGTCGCATATGGCGTCTGTGGTGCTGGGACTGGGTGGTGAAGCTTGGGTCTCGGGTGAGCTTCGGTCCGTTGAGACCTCGTATTTGGCGGAAGCTGCCACTCAAAAAGAGGTCTTGTCACTCATCAATGGGTCTACGCTGACCACCGCTCTTGCCGCTATTGCCGTAGAGCGAAGTCGCCGCATTTTGGCGGTCGCAATGCAGGCGGCAGCCCTGTCTTTTGAGGTCGTGCGCGCAGATACGAGCTGCCTAGATGCCGAGGTCTTGGGCCTACGTGGTCAGCCAGGCGGTGTGGTGGTTGCCGAGCGGATTCGTGCAGCACTGGCTGGAAGCGGGATTGTAGGTGCGTGGCGAAAGCCTGACGCGTTCGGCATTCGCTGCACACCCGCTGTGCTCGGCGCTGCCTACGACGCCGTCGAGGCTACCGCAGACATTGTCAATCGCGAGCTCAACGGAGCCTGTGACAACCCACTTGTGCTCCCTGGCGGGCGAGTGGTAGAGGCTGGCAACTTCCATGCGGCGCCGATTGCGCTCGCTCTCGACCACTTGAAGATTGCTATGGCCCAGGTTGCCGGCATCTCAGAGCGTCGTACGTTCCGCATGACCCATGGTCGGCTCTCGGGGTTGCCTAGCTATTTGGCGGAATCGACAGGCCTGAACAGCGGCCTGATGCTCGCTCAGTACACAGCAGCGTCTCGAACGTCCGAAACGAAGGGCTTGGCGCATCCGGCATCCGTCGACTCCATTCCCACCATCCAGCACCGAGAAGACCACGTATCCATGGGCCCGGGTGCGGCGTACATGGCGCTGGAGCTACTCGAAGCCACGGCCGACGTAGTCGGCATTGAGCTGCTCTGTGGTGCACAAGGAGTCGACCTGCACTTCGCTGCTGGCGAAGGTCCGCTCGGAGAAGGAACCTCCGCGACTCACGCCGCTGTCCGCGAGCGTGTGCGTACCTGGGACCGAGACCGCGTGTTGCATCCGGACCTCTCTGCCATGTCTGCGCTGGTTCGTGGAACGCGCTTGGTGGGAGTTGGACCCGCCTGGTGAGTGCGGCTGGACTTTTATGCGCGTCACTCGTAGACTCCCGCTTTCGGGGTGATCGATGCGTGTTCTAGGTGTCTTGTCGTGCTTGATGGTCGGTTTTTCAGCGGTAGCGGCGCCGGTCTCGCTGTCGCATTCCGGACGCTTACTCGATGTCTCGGGGACGCCGATTGACGGCGATGTCTCCGTCAGCGTTCAGTTGTTCGATGCCGCGAGTGGCGGCAATCTGGTATGGGCTGACACCTACGCGACCCCGATTGCGGCGGGCTACTATTCGTTAGTGTTGACGGGTGGAACACCCTCCCTCGACTCGGACATATTCACGTCGGACCTATGGATTGTTCTGTCCATTGGGGGTGGCGTACTCGGTGAGCGTCAGCCGTTGCATAGGTTACCGATGGCTGCGCATGCCATGAGCGTCTCGGGTGGGGCGGTCGTCGTTCCAGATGCAGTGGCGGGTAATTGCGGGACTGTCGGCGCACTCGCGCGCGATGCATCTACCGGTGCGCTGCGGGTGTGCCATGACGCGGGCGGTGGGCTTGGCTACGTTGATGTTGCATCTAGCGAAGACATCCAAGCGCTTATCGACTCGGCGCTTGGCACCAGCTCGGGCTCGGTTGGGTCGCGGGTGAAGACCGCATCTTCTCGGTCCATCGCGTTCGCACCCAACTACACCGAGGGTTGGAGTCCCGTAGGGGGGATGATCATTCCGTTCACATCTCGTGGCGGCCCGATTCAGGTCAACATGTCACTGCCGATTAACGGTGGGAGTACCAGCAGTTGCCGTTCGATGATCGATGGCCTGCCAGCATCGCTGTATACCAAACTCGACAGCACCTACTTTTGGGTGGAGGGGCTTGAGAACTCCAGCGACGGCTGGATGATGTGGGACGCGCCTATGTTGTTCGAGGGCGTTGCTGAGGGACGACACACCTTGCATGTCGAGTGCCACACGGACAGCGCAAGTGCGGCGCAGATTGGAAATACTCGTATGACGCGTACGTTGTCCGTGATTGCCTACGACCCTGTCGAAACCGCTTCCATCAAGGCACAGTCCGACGAAGCGATTCCGAATGTCGATGTGGGCACAGGCTGGGCGGCTCTCTCCGGCTTGGCGGTTCCTTTTGAGGCGGCCGGTGGCAATGTGCGGATGTCTTGGGGAGTTCCAATGCAGGGGGGCAGTCACTCCGCGTGTCGACCGCGGCTCAACGGCACGCTGGCTGGCGCGTTCGAACTGGACACCGTGGGCTATCGCTGGAGCGAGGGCTTGGTGTACACCCTGGACGGGTGGAACATGCACAATCGCACTCGTATGTACGGCTCCATCCCGGCAGGAACGTACACCGCGACTCTCGAGTGCTCGACCGATAGTGGAACGGTAAATATTGGTAATGACCGCATGGGGCCTACACTTTCCGTCACGGCCTACCCGAGTTCGGGCGCGGGTGCGACTCCGGTATTTGCCAACACGATTGGTCAGCAGACTGGCAACTTCAATGGGACCTGGACGGATATCAATGGCCTGGAGACCCCGTTGAATGTGGTCGGTGGCCCCGTTGAGATTGGCGTATCCATACCTATGACCGGCGGATCTCATGCGGCGTGTCGTCCGACGCTCGATGGTGAGCCGATTCAACACCCCGTGGACGACCTGAGCTACATCTGGCACGACGGACTCATCCGAACCAGCGATGGCTGGGGAATGTGGGACCGCGTGCGGGTGTACGACACCATTGAGAGCGGTAGCTACACCTTGGGCGTGCAGTGCATTGCAGACTCAACCGCGACCCTCACCGTAGGTGTCGGCACGCCAACAAATGGCGGTACGAACCAAGTTTGGGCGATTCCCTACTCCCCGTGACGAATGCCCTGAAGGCGGGTGTCTAAGTCCCACTCAGGATCCCACGCTTGGGTATGGCACGACGTGCAGATCGCCTCTAGGACGCACACCGGGCAGCTCTCACCGAGCCCCTCAATGTTGTCGCTTCCACCGCCGGCGGCCACGTGGCGTTCGCCAGGTCCGTGGCAGCTCTCGCAGCCGACAGACTCATCGGTCTTGAAGCCCGACAGCTCGCTCGGCGGTGGGCCCGAGCGGGTGGGAGACGCGTGGCAGCCGACACAGGCCACGGTGTTAGCGGCATCGGGGTGTTCGGCGATGACTTCTGGCGCGGACAGCGTAGCCATAGCTTGTCCGTGTGGGGAGTCCTTCCACCACGCGTGTTCGGCCTCGTGGCAGCTCTGGCACTGGTCAGAGCCGACGAAGGCTCCGTCTTCGAAGGCGAGTAGCGTGCGCGGAGCCGTACCCTCGTACAGGGCGGTGCGTGCCTCGCGGTAGGTGGCTTCGTCCATGACCGATGCCCGGTAGTGGTCGATGAGTGGCAGGCCCTTCTCGTAGGTGAAGGCGATGGAGTGGTCGGCGTCGTGGCAGCTCTCGCAGGTGCTCTCGGCTTCGACCGCCTGGCCGTCGTGTGGGCCTCCGGCGCTGTGACAGGACTCGCAGCCTACGTTTACGAGGTCACTTGTGGCAGAGCCGTCCCATCCGCTCTGTAGACCGGCTCCGGTGACGTGGCAGCTCGTGCACTTATCGTTCGTCGTCTCCTCCTGCTTGACCAATGTGTTCCACGCGATGGAGTGGTGGGACAAGCCGTACGACGCCGCTTCTTCGGTGTGACAGGTGGCGCAGACGTTGGTGCCTTGGAACTCGCCTTCGTGAAAGGCTGCGAACGGGTTCCCAGCAATGCGTCCTTCGATGAACGCGTCGTAGCCGGGGGAGTAGGGGTACCAGCCGTCCATCACCTCGAAGCCGTCATCTACGCGCTGTACCAACAAAGCGGACGGTGTGCTGCGAACGCCCAGGATGGTGCCGATGTCGCGCATGCTGTCTAGGATGATGTCGTAGGGGACATTGTACTCTTGGCTGTAGACGTTGACCTGTCCTTGCGTGGACAGCCCGCCCGCAATCCCCACGATGTCCGCCGTACGTCCGAGTCGCTCTGCGAGGGTGTTGAGCTCCGGTTGTACGTGCTGGCAGTGTGGGCACGAGGGGGAGAAGTAGACAAGCAGCGTGGGCTTACGCTTGATCTGGCTGGCCAGCGCGTCGGGGAACTGCAACACCATGCGCTCGGTCTGGCCGGCGATGACCGCTCCGGCATTGGCTGCGGGAGTGCCGCGGTGCCATCCGCGGGAGTCGAGGTCTGTTGCTGAGACTACGCCAATGAGCACCAATGCGGAGACAGCGAACAAAAGCAAGAAGCGACGGGAAGACGTCATGGGCTCTCTGTGGGCAGACAGGCGCTGGAACACGCGGTGGGACGACAGTGTTGCATACGAGAACGGGGTTCTACGGCGTGCGTTGTTGCCGTGCCTCTTCTCGGGCCTCGCGCTCGGCCTCGCGTGCATCCCGTTCGGCTTCCTTCCGCGCTTGCTCGGCATCTCGCGCGGCCTGCAGCTCGGTAATGTAGACCGCGCGCAGTTCTTCAAGGCGTCTGCGGTCCCAGCTTCGACTGGGGTCGGCGATAAGCACTCGCTCGTAGGAACGGACCGCGGCGCGCTGGTTTCCAGCTTCTTTCAGACCCGATGCTTCCGTTGCCCAAACATCCGCGAGAGCTTCGCCAATTCGGATGAGGTCGCGGTTGCGTGGTGACCACATGCGTGCGTTGAGTAGCAATGGGGCAGCCTGTTCAGCGTCCACAGTCTCAGCCTGCGAGGCGTAGCAGCTGGCTAAACCATCGCGAATGCGCTCGTCTTCGCTCTGACGATATGCGTGATGATTCGGCAGGTGCCGCCTTTCGTCGTCCCACAACATCTCGGCCGCCTCGCAGCGCAGTGCGGTCAGTAGCTCGTCGACACGAATGAGTGCGCCGTTGTAGCCAGCAATCAGCGTCGCTTCGTCCGTCACGGTGATGTCGCGAACCCACCGCGCCTCGCCTTCCAATACCCGAGGAGCTCGAGTGACGGGGGTGGAGCCAACCGAGCTGGCGGGCCACACACCGGCAGCTTCGCCCTCTCCGAACACGTAAATACCTATGTCGTAGCGCCCTTCGGGCAGGTCCATGGGAATGTCGACGCGGTGGCGACCTACAATCTCCTCGGTCTTGCGCCAGCGGCGGAAGGGCAGGTAATCGTACGCGGGTGGGACTTCGACAACGTGAGTTGCGTCGTCATTGGCTAGGAACAAAAAGGCGCGGAAACCGTCCGAGCGCGTGGTGCGTCGCCAGCTCAATTCCACGAACAATTCTCCGCCGGGCATCACAGATTTCACCGGGATGTTGAAGCGATTGAGCACGACCGCGCTGCCGAAGCGCACAAGGCTCCGGCTTCGGTCGGCACGCTCGACGAAGTGGTCGCGGTGCACGTGGTTGCCTTCGTGAACGCTGAACACTGAGACTGGGAAGGCGGGGACCTCCACGTAGTTGTCCCAGCCATCGTGGTGTCGCAGCTTGGTACGACTGGCCCAGCTGGCATGGACATGGGCGAATGTTGGATTTCGCGTGTCGTAGACGTACTCGTCGACAAAGTCGAGTTGGTAGTGGTTGTGGCCAATGGGGACGTCGACGAGGCCTGCCATGTCCACAATCTGTGGGCCGAACCACCACAGGTGGGCGCCCATGTCGACGTCCATGATGGTGGCATTGTCGATGTTCATTCGGTCTTGAACACTCTGCATGTACTGAACACGACGGTGAACATCATAGGGGGTCGTGACGGGCATAGAGACCAGCATCACCGCGTGTATGGCGTCTGGAATAAGCAAAATGGCCAATAGCAGCCCAGTCGTCCACTTGCGCGCGCGCGGGCTGTCCATGGCCTCCACGACAGCGTGGATACCGCTGGCCAACACCACCGAGATGGGAACGATGGCCATTGACACCCAGCGCCAGCCGCGCATCCAGTCGCCACCCGAGTACAGGGCAAAGAACAGAACAGTGCAGCCCATGAGCCAGGCCAACACGCGCGGAGCGTCTTTGTCGCGGTCCATTGCAACGGCTGGAACCAACAACACAAGTGCTGCAAGCCACACCACGCGCCCGCGGACCAGGAGGTCTGGCTCGTCCCAGCGCTTACCCCAGTCGTCTCCGCCCCACTCCAGTGCTTTCATCAACTCACTGGGCCACGAGATGCCTAGGGCAATCAGGATGACGGTGACGAGAGCGATTCCCAACCCTATCCGTCCGCGCCAGGAGCGAACGCCAGTGACGCCGAGCAAGAACAACGGAGCGACGAAGCCACGACCATGTCCCAAGAACCATCCGCGCAGGTAGTCCCATCCGCGTTTGTCCCATTCCATGGGCTGGAAGCGCTCTTGTTCCCCAAGCTTTGCGTAGTAGGTGTTGGGGAACTCCCAGGCGAAGTAGGCGTAGCGCCAGCCGTGCCAAGCCAGCAGCGGAATGAGGAGTACGACGCCCCACGACAGCGCCCAAGTCATGGCCCTTCGGAAGCCCATTCGGAATGCGAAGGCCCAGCCGGTGAGCCCAGCCACTGCCACGTACATGGGGGCTTCAGGGCGCGTCATGGCCAAGGCTGCGAACCAAAGGGCGGACCAGGGCCGGCCGCCTTCCGTCACTTCGCGCAGCATGGACACGCATCCAGCGGCCAAAAAGAAGCTGAAGAACGCGTTCTCAAGCCCGGATGCGCACCAGTTTGCGTGCTGCGGGGACATGGCCAATAGCAAAGGAACGAGTGCGGACCAGCGGCCAAGCGGAAGCATGCGTTTGCCCCACTGTCCGCCGACAACTACCGTCGCCGCTCCGAAGAGCGCTCCAAGAAGCTTGCTCGCAACCCAAGGACCGATGCCGACAGCGCGTAGTGCGGCAAGGGCAAGCGTCCAGGTGGGGTTGGAGAAGCCTTCGACACGTTCCCCGCCCACGTAGGTCACAAAGCCATCGCCTAGGGCAAAGTTGCGCGCGTAGGCGAAGGTGATGGCGGCATCTTCGACGAACCAGGCAGAATACCAGGCGTAGTGGAACAGGAACAGCGCCACGCACAGGGCTGTTGCGTGGTGGTGAATTCGCCCCGCCGCGGAGAGGCTGTCCCACCAGTTCACAACGCGCGTCTTCACCGGGTCTCTCCGTCAGTGCGCGGTGCGCGCAAGCGACGCTGTAAGGGATCGAGTGGGTCATCGTCGAGGTGCAAGCGCTCACGCCTAGCTTCTTCCGCTGCTCGCCTTGCATGGCTCAGGGTGGGGTCGATGCGCAGGGCTTGGGAAAGTTGGGCATATGCCAGCTCGTAATCACCGAGAGACATCGATGCGTAGCCATTCTGTTCAAGCTGCCGTGCCACGGATGCGGACACCTCGTCCAGCCCTGGAACCCCGAGGTCCCACCAGCGAGCCTTCTCCAGTAGAGGCCAAGCGCTGGCGTTTGGCAGCTGTCGCTTTGCGTTTTCAAGCCAGCATTCCGCGAGCGAACGTGCGGCGACTTGACGGTTGGCGGTGACCCATCGCAGGTCGTGTGCGCGGTAGGCGCGAGCGGCGTACCAGAGGTCTTCCGCGATGCTGCAGTCGCCCATGTAAGCGGTGTCGGACAGCAAGCTCATGTGGTCCAGCGCAAGGGTCAGAATGTCCTCTGACGGCCGAATCCAGATGGCTTCGGGCCAACGAATTTCGCCGGAGCTGGCCTGGGGAAAGTCGCTCAGAGCCCCGGACGACCAAGTCTCCACGGGCATCACACCATCTCGGTCTGTGACGAAGAAACCCAGATCGGGATGTCCGGTCTCTACGTTGTCCGGGATGGGCACGGCGATGCGGCTGACCACGATGTCGTCCGGCAACCATTGTGACGGCTCGTACCAGTCGTAGCCGGGTGCGACGTCAAAAAAGACGCGCGCGCCATCCGGCCAAGCCAAGAAGCCGGTCACTCGAAAGTGGTCCGTCGCCGTTTCGATGCCAGTGGCGCTCATCGCCACCTCTAGGAAGAGGCTGCCGCCGATCTCTCCGGTCTCAACGGGCGCTCGCCAGCCAACGATGCGCACTTCGCTTGGTGCGCGAATGGCATCGACGTCGACTTGCTCTTCGGGATTGACGGGCCACGCGAAGGTAGCGCCGCGTCCACGTTCCCACGTATCCGTCACCAGATGACGCTTGGCTACGTGGTTGCCGGGGTGAGAGCTCGTTCCACCTGCCGGGTAGGGCGGTAGCTCTAGATAGTGTTCCTCCCACTCACTGTGACGTCGAATCTTGAGCTTGCTCGCCCACCCACCGTGGACATGGGCAAAGTCAGGGCGGCGCTCTTGAAACAGGTATTCGCTGACGAAGTCGTGTTCGTAGTGGTTGTGAGCCATGGGTACATCGATGAGCCCGGCAATGTCGGACAGCTCGTGGCCCGACCACCACATGATGCCGCCCATATCGACGTCCAAGGTGACCACGTGGTCGAGGTGCAGACGTTCTTGGACGCGTGCCATGTAGGCGACGCGCCGTTTGATGCTGAACGGGCTGGTCTCTGGCTTTTGAGCAAAGGTGTAGGTTCCGCGGATACCCGAGGTGAGGGCCACGAGCGCGACGGCTGCCATGGTGGCGACATACAGGGCATCGCGGGCCCAACCTTTGAAGAAGCTGGCCAAGAACGTACCGAACTCGACCGTTCCGACGGCTGTGAGAACGGCGATGGGAACACTGATGAGCGACATCCAGCGCCAAGCCTTCATCCAGTCGCCGTCGGCGTACATTGCAAAGAACAGGCCGAAACCTAGTAGGTGCAGACACACACCGCTGACTGGATGGCTGAGACCGCGACGTCCGACAATGGGCATGACGACGAGTGAGCCGACCAAGATGGCTGCCAGAGCGCTTGTCCACATGCGTATGTGTTCGCCTTCTTCACCGGTGCCGCCCACCAAGTACACGACGGCTAAGACGAACAAGAGCTGGGCTGTGACTAGCGGAGCGAGGAACCGGTTGCCGCGAAGGGTCGACACGGCGGCCCACCACAGTGGAATGAGACCGATCTGCCACTGGCGCATGGCCCACGAATATACGTAGGTCCAAGACTTGCGGTCGAAGTCGAGCAGCTTGGTATTCGCGACGCCGGATTTCGCGTAGTAAGTGTTTGGAAAAGGCCAGGCGAAGTACCACTGTCGCCAGACCTGATGCGCGCCGAACGGTACCCAGAAGGTGACCAACCAGGCGGCCCAGCGGCGGCCTAACCACAGAGTCCAGACCCCAACAATAGCGGCGTAGGCGATGCCTTCGGGGCGTGTCAGCGCCACACCAGCCAGCGCTAAAGCACTCCACGGCCACCGACCGTCTGCTTCGCGCACCATACACCACAAGCCAACGGCCAGTAGTGCGCTGAACAACGCATTCTCCAGCCCGCTTGCCCCCCAGATGGCGAACTGTGGATTGGCGGCGAGAATCACTCCAGCAAGGACGGGAGCGAACGGGCCCTCGGGACGAATCCGCCGCACAAGGTCTACGACTACAGCAACCGTGAGCGCCGCAAGGACAGCGGCGAACATTTTGCTGCTGGTGAAGCTAGAAATCCCGAATACTTCAGGAATAGCAAGTAAGAAAGTCCACAACGGGTTGCTGTAGCCTTCAACCCGCTCTCCGCCTGGATAGGCGACTAGACCGTGTCCAGCGGCGAGATTACGCGCGAAGGTGAAGCTGATAGCAGCGTCTTCGATGTACCAGCGAACCAGCATGAGCTGATGCACGACGGCGGCTATGACGCTTACAACACCGGCCACGAACACTGTCTGGTCCGTGCTGCGCAGTCCTTGCCACCGTTGGCGAAGCCGTGTCATCACCCGTTTGCGTCCTCCCAGTCAGGCCCGCGACCCTATCCCGCTAATGGGGGTGTTCGGCGAACCGGCGTGCTGCGGGCGCACGGATGCCCGGTGAACCGTTGACGTGTAGAGGCGCTGCGAGCGTTTCATGGAGCTTGCAGAGCACAGAGGGTCTGCTCGCCGAGGTGTTGTGCAAGCTCGAGAGCGTACCCGGACTGTAGCGTTGGTCAGTGGCGGCGGGTCGACTTGCCCACAACTCGCCCAATCCGCGTGTTCTTACCATTCGCTACGTTCCGCATGCGCTTGCGGGCACGCAGCACCATCTTGCTGCGGACTTCCCGCCAGGCGTCATCCAGCGCACTCCATGAGTTGTCCGCTGGGGTAGGTTTGTTGAACAGGAAAAACGTGGCTGCTTGCTGCGCACGGTGAAGAGCGCTGCCGGGCTCGATCTCAACACGTTCATCTAGCAGTCCAACCAATCGTGCGGCGAGCTGAGGACGACGTGCGTCGAGGCAGTCGGTGATGGCGGTCTCGAGCGCTACAATGTCATCGCCGTTCGAAAGTTCGTCGACGAAGACATCTTCTGCGTGTGCATTGCGCTCGGGAAGCTCGGCCATCAGAGGTTTTTGCCACCCTCTGCCGAAGCGTGGCGGGCGGCCATCTGCTTCTTCATTTCTTCAAGCTGGCCGCGAGCCGAGCTGTTGGCAGCCTTTTCTTTGATCTTCGCCAGCTTCGAGTCGAGACTACCCCCCTGAATTTCGGTGCCGATGTCGGCTTCAGCTTGGAGCTTGTCAATATGGGTGCGCACATTGTCGAGCGCCTTGATGTCTGCGTCGGTCGACAGGCCATCAAGCGTCTCTTGAATACCAATGCGTGCCTCGGCGTTGGCCTTCTTGGCCAGCATGGTCTCTTTCTCACGCTTGAGTTTTCCGATCTCTGCTTGGAAAGCAATGAGACCGGCTTTGGCATCTTCGGCTTGTTCACTGACCTTGGTCAGTTCTGCTGAGATGCTCTCGATCTGACCAGTGAGCTCATCCTTTTTCTGGATAAGAACCAAGGCAACTTCGTCTTCACCGTCTTGGACGGCGATTGGGAGCTGCTGCATGATTTCTTTGAGCTGGCGCTCTTTGGTCTCTAGCTCAGTCGACAGCTTGTTGCGTAGGTAGACGATGCCGCTGACAGCCTTCTTCAGCTCGCGATGTTTCTTTACGCGTTCGTCAATAGCCGCTTCATACACGGCCTCCGGGTTGCGGGTCTCGATGTCCGAGATCCACAAGCTAACGAAGCCCTTCCAGATGTTCCCGAGGCGGTCGAAAAAGCCCATGCTCATGCTCCAAATCAGTTGGGCATCCCTAGCCCCCGGCACACCCCGGAGCAAACCCATCGCTACTCGTACGGGTGTACTAGCTGCATCATTGCATGCAGATGTAGAGGTAGGATCAACTTGCTTGCGAGCGTGTGGATTGGCCATTTTACCAGGAACGAGTAAAAAGCCGCATCCTGAGTACGGGCACGCTGGAACGAGACGGACATGGCTGAAAAAACCAGTAGAGAAGACATCATCCGTGCGGCCATCGGCCACGGCGCGGTGCTATGGACCATCGTACTTGTCACCAAGGCAATTCTATCCCTAGAACGCTACGGATGGTCAAGCTTCTCGTCGATCGGAAATGTTGGTGAGTACTTGTTTCGGGATGCCGTGGTGGCAATGGTGTGGACGGTAGTCGCTGTGGGACTTGTCGTCGCAACCCGCGCTCATCGTACCGTCCGAGGCGCCTTGGTTGTGCTCGCGGTACTGGCAGCACTGTATTCTGGTCTCAATATTGGCTTCTTCCGCTCGTTCTCGACCCCGTTAAATCGTGGGTTGCTGAGCATGGCAGGCGGCGAGATCAATATGGGCGACTCGGCACTGGAGTTCATCACTCCGTCGAATCTCTGGCCGCTCGCGTTGGTGCTCGTTGCCGCCGTCATTCCGCCACTGGTGGCTGGTCGCTTGCCGAAGCCGCCGCTTGCTTTTTTGACCTTGGCCGCCCTCGCGTCGATGATCACGTTTCTGTTTATCGGTCCGAACACGCGTCATCACGGGCCACCGCTGGGACTGGATCGCAATGCCATCTGGGAGGCTACTCTCCTGCCGTTCCCCAAGGAAGTGGAGTCGGGAGAACGCCTGACGCTCGATATTTCCGGGCCGATTCCACGTGGGTCCATCGTTGACCCCACCGCTCAGCGCGAAGACTTAAGCCACTTGAGCGGTGTCGCAGACGGTATGAATGTTGTGCTGGTCGTTTTGGAGTCGACAAGCGCGGCGTACATTGCCGCGTACGGTGAAAACTACGAAGACGACCCTATGCCTAACGTTTCGGCATTGACCGAAAATGCGCTGGTGTTTGACGCTTGGTACGCCCCGGTGCCGACCAGCATGAAGTGCATGTTCTCGTACTTATGCTCGATGTACCCCTACCCAGATGCGATTGCGGAAAGCCAGCTTGCACCTGAGATTCCCTGCCACTCACTACCAGAAGTGTTGGCTGAATCCGGCTTTAAGGGCTCGTTCGTCACTTCGGCGAAGTTTACCTTCAACGACAAGACTCGCTTCCTCCGCAACCGTGGGTACAGCAGCCTGCGCGACGCCAACAACCTGGCCGGCGCCGACATGTACTTCAGCAACAACTGGGGAGTCGCTGAGGACGCTGCGCTGGGTGAGATGCAGCGGTTCTTGCACTCGCGGGGCACAGAAGAGCGCTTTTTCCTGACGTACGTGCCGATCTTCCCGCACCATCCGTACGCCCTGCCGCCAGACGAACCGCGGCGATTTGGCGATGACGATTTTGGCCGCTACCGGGATGGACTGGCGTACACGGATCGCATTGTTGGCGAGCTCATTCAGTCGCTCGAAGACAACGGTCAGCTGGACAATACGCTGGTGATGGTGATTGGCGACCACGGTGAGCCATTCAACCAGCACCTTGGCAACCGTATGCACTCGAACGCCATCTATGAAGAGAATGTCCGCGTGCCGGCCATCATCTACAACCGCCAGCTGTTTCCCGAAGAGAAGCGTGTTTCCGCCACGGTTGACCACACCGCCCTGGCACCCACGCTGACCGACTTATTGGGTATCGACTCCCCCGACCGCTGGCAGGGGTCGTCGGCATTGTCGGGTCAGCAGGACATGGCGCGGTTCTTTACCGACTACTCTTTCCTGCTTCTTGGCGTCCGCGACGGTCACTACAAATATATCTACAACCTCGCCAATGAGACGGATGAGCTGTTTGACCTGACCGTGGACCCGATGGAGCGCCACAACATTGCCGGCGAGCAGACTGAGTTGGTCGAAGCCTACCGGGAGCATGTCATCTATGCCTACCACCGGCAGATTGGCGTGTTCGAAGACTACGACGGCTACTTGGCAGGCACGGTCTCCATGCCCGAGTACACACCGCTTGAGAACGTGGCACCGACCTACACGCGGATTGGTTGGGGCAAGCTGCGCCCGGACCTGAGCGTGGGCGTCACCCCGCTAAACATTGCCGGGGTGGGCTTCTCGGATGGTCTAGGTACCCACGCGCCCGGGCGTGTTCGCTACCACCTTGCCGGTCGCTACGACCGCCTGGAGGGCTCCGTTGGTCGTGATTTCCGTGCGTGGGAAGGAGTAGCGGAGGCTGAGATATGGGTGGATGATGTGCGCATCTTTACGTCGGGCACGCTGACCCGAAATGTCCCCGCGGTGCCATTTGAGATTGACCTGACCGGCGCGCAAGAGATGGAGCTCGTCATTCTAGATGGCGGCGACTCACGCAAGGGTGACCATGTGGACTGGGTTGACGTTCGTCTGCGGTAGTGAGCGATGGCCGTTGTGGTGGTTGAGGTAGGCCGTGATGTCTGTGACGGCCTAGATTAGGTACTCCTTGGCGACCTAGAGATGTCTTGTGAGTCGAAGTTTTGTGTTGCCCCTGTCCGCACTGGCCTTTGGGTCTGTGGGGTGCACTGGCTCTGGAATAGACGAGGACGCCGACTCGGACGGCACCGAAATGGATACCGACTCGGGCACCGAAGGACTCGCGGTACAGCCTATTATCGGCAACTGGGATGCGACCTTCGTTGAATCCGGCCCCTACAGTCTTGCGCTGCCCATCGAGTACACTTTGGAAGATGGGACCGACTCGTACACGTCCGTCCAGAGCATTGCTCTTGAGGTGACACCCACGTTGGCCTCACTCGTGCACACGGTGCTGGTGACGGATGCCTACGGAGATATTAACGAACCGGAACGCTAGTCGACGAGCTACTCCGGTCCGTGGTTCACCGGGAATGGGTCCTACCTGGTCACTATCAATGGGGTCGATGTCGAGGGCGTTGATTTGTCCTGCACCATCGATGCGGAGGATGAGCTCACGTGTGAATTGTCCATCGAAGACACTGACGCCAGGTATGGCTTTGAGCGTCGGGTGGAGTAGCTGATGCTGGAACGGGATCTGGTCGTTCCGACTTCGGCGATGAAGCATGAACAGGTCAGCTAGACCGGCGGGTCTAGACCTTCTAAAGGCCTCCTATTCGGACTCGTCATTGCCTTTGCCCTTGCTGGCCCGCATGCGGTTCAGGCGGAGCCATTTGCAGGCTAGGACATCGTCGCCCAGCGCGCGTGCCCAGGCCCAGTGCCTGATGTTACGCCGTGGCCGTGACAACAAATATTATGGACAATTGGACCTGAGACATTAGATTTTCCTCCGCCTCTTATGGCATGGAGATGTCTCATGAACCGAAGTTTTGTGTTGCCCCTGTCCGCCTTGGCCTTTGGCGCCGTCGCGTGCAATGGCGCTGAAATTGACGAAGACGCGGATACAGGAACGGACGGCAGCACCGACGTAGATACCGATGCGGGCACCGAAGCACCGGACGTGGAGCCACTGATTGGCAACTGGAATGCGACCCGTGTGCAGTCCGGCCCTTACGACATTGAATTTCCCATCGAGTATACGTACGACAACGGGCCGGACTCGTACACGTCGATCCAAACCATCTCTCTAGAGGTCACGCCGGCGTTGGCTTCGTTGGTGCAGACCCAGCTGGTGACGGATGCCAATGGATCCGTTGACGAAGAGGAGAGCTACTCGGAGAGCTACTCTGGAACGTGGTCGACGACTGGCCCACGATCCTACCTGCTCGCCATTGAGGCTGACATGGAAAGTGTAGACTTGGCCTGCACGGTCGATGCCGAAGACGAGCTGGTGTGCTCGGCGGACTTCGAGGACGCCGTGGTCTCCTACAGCTTTGAGCGCAGCGCAGAATAGTCAGTGGTCCGCGGACGTGGGAACGGCCTCGAACCGTTCCCACTTCGGCGACGAGGCACGGACAAGTCAGATAGACTGCCACGTCCTGACCTCCCGGAGCTCGTATGTCCCCACTCCTCCTCGCTCTTGCCTTTGCTGGCCCGCACGCCGACCAAGTGGCGCAGTTTGCCGGTCAGGACATCGTCGCGCAGCGCCCGCGCCCAGCCCTGCTGCCGGACGTTACGCCGGGGCCTGATCGCATGGTCTATGGCTACGAGGCTTACTGGAATGCGGACTTAAACACGGTTCCTTGGGACGACCTGAGCCACCTCGCGGTGTTTTCTGCAGGTGTTGATACGGCTGGGCACCTGACCGAGACTTCGCGCTTTGACCGGGCCATCGACGCAGTGGCTATTGGGTCTGCCTACGGTGTTAAGGTGCACCTCGTCGTCACCAACTTCACGACCTCCGAGCTGACTACCTTGCTCTCTAGCCCCACTGCGCGCAGCACGCTGATTGGAGAGTTGGTCGATGAGGTCGCACGGACGGGTGCACATGGCGTGAACATTGACTTTGAGAGTATGCCTTCGTCTCAGCGTGCCAACATGGTCACTTTTGTGCAGGACCTCGATGCTGTCGTTGACGAGGTTGTACTTGCAACACCTGCTGTTGATTGGTCGGGTGCGTGGGACTACGCGGCGTTGTCAGAGCACAGTCATCTGTTCATCATGGGCTACGGCTACCACTGGTCGGGCAGTGACTATGCGGGCCCGGTCGATCCTCTGTTCGGCGGCGGAATCTGGAGTCCGTACTGTCTTGACTGGTCCACCCAGGACTATCTAGACAAAGGAGTGGCATCCGACAAGGTCATCTTGGGTATGCCGTTGTACGGGAACAAGTGGCCAGTCAGCAGTACTGGTGTTCCAGCTCCGACCACCGGGCGGGGTAGTGCGGTCATTTTCAGCACGGCATGGGCCAACGGCGCGGCCAACTCTGAGGGCTATGACGCCACGTCCATGAGCCACTACTACAATCTGGGCGGTGATCAGGCCTGGTACGGCGATACTGAGACGGTCCAGCAGCGCATCCGGTATGCGGATACCGAAGAGTTGGGTGGGTTTGGCTTCTGGGCGCTACATTATACCAGTGACGACCTCGGTTTTTGGAGTATGGTGCATGACGAAACGCGCATGTTCACCGACGACGAACCTACGGAACCGGGGGCGGAAGGCGGTGAGGACGATGCCGGTCTGGTTGCCAATGCCGGTCGCCCGTTTTTAGCGTATGTCGGTGATACTGCGGTGATTGGTTCCGAGAACAGTCAAATTCCGGAGTCTGGAGTCACCTACGAGTGGACACAGGTAAGTGGGCCCTCGGTGGGCTTAGCGAATCCCGACGCTGCAGAGGTCTCTTTCTTAGTTACAGAGCCCGGTGTTGTTGCGCTGGAGTTGGTGGTCGGGGACGGCACCGATTCCAGTCGGCCCGACCCTACCTATGTTGTGGTGTTGGACCGCGACATCGGCAAGGCATACCGAGGATGTCAGTCCATTCCTGCGCCAATCAGCGCTTCGTTCTTGCTGGGTTCGCTTGCACTTGGTCTTCGTCGACGTCACTAAGCGGCGGTCCCTACATGCGGGATTGCCAGGCGCGCAGCCGACGATTGCCCTTGCTTAGTTCGCGGAACACGTGGCCGCGAAACAGCATCCACCCATGTGCCAGAGCGAGCAGAAGCAGTCCCAATAACGGGGGCAGTATGCGGCCTTGCAGTCCGGCACTCATGTAGGCCGAAGCGATGTTCAGCAGCTCGAAACGGGGTCCGCTGTTCAACCACAACTCACCGAAAGTTCTTGGCACTAGTGGGTATTGTGCGATGACACTCCACCCCGCCAATAGAGCGACAAAGGGGAGCTGCATGACCAGCCATTCGGGCCAGTTCTTACCCATGAACTCAAACGCTTGCTGCACGGTTCCGAATCCCTCGCCGCGTTCTTGATAGACGATTTCTGGGGCGGGATTGACCACGATGCCTGCAGCGACCACCAACAGCCAAGACGCACTGTGCGGCACAAAACTGGCGACGAACTCCACCATCCAGAAGAAGAACAGGATGTAGATGAACGGCCACAGCAAGTTTCCAGCGTGCGAGCGCAGATGGCGGAACAGCGTGCCTCGCTTCGCTTGGACCCACATGTTGATGAGCGACAAGTACGTACTCACGAACAAGGCGCTGCCGACGGACCGACAGATTCCTGCTATCAGCGAGTTTGCGCCCATCGGCTCCAAAAACAGCATCTCCACGGCGACTAAGCTGACCGCACCCACGACTAGAACGGCGAGCGCCAGTAGCGTGTTCGGAAAGCCGGTAAGGGCAGATTTCGCGGCGTTTAGGTACAGGTCGAGTGCGGCGCGGACGTGTGACATGCGGCGCTCTAACAAGGCCACTCCATCTCGTGGACGACGGAGTCGTCATTGCGGGTTGCGTGAGCGGTGTGGGTTACGCTCGGGTCATAGGAGAGATGCAATGCGGTGGTTGTTGATGGTTCTATTGTGGCCGGCCTTGGCATTTGCCGTTCTGCCGCCGCCTCCAGCGATTCTGGATCTAACGGCCGATGAACTGTCGACTCTGTCCGATCGCGACGTGGCGATTCGACTTGAACAAACCGATACCGGTGGGATGTCCATAGGCATCATCGATGTCGCAGCGACGCCGAGCCAGACCATGGATTCGATCTTGGACCTACCACCTCGGGTCAACGAGACCGGCGCGCTTCGCGAGGTTGAGGTCTACGATCCCGCTGTTGCAACAGGTGGTGAGCCCGAAAAGCTAAGCGCTAGGTTTGGTCTTCGGGTCATGGGAACAAGCATCGTATTCTATGTGAATTATGAGATTGACCGTCCGGGTTTGTGGGCGGTATCGACGCTGGACGAGACAAAAGAGAACGATTTAGTGAGCGTATACGCCAGTTATCAGGTTTTCGCCACCGGGACGGGCAGCCGTATCATCTACCGCAGCCAATCGGATTCGGGCCGTTCCATTCCGCAGTGGATTTCACGTTGGTTGGCGAACAACGCGCTTAAAGATCAGCTTATCGGTATTCGCGCGCGTGCCGAAGGCAGTTGACCTTGGTGTGAGAACTCTTCTGTCTGGCCGAGAAAAGAGTTTAGTTTCCGGTCAGCCAAGCACAGAGGGCAACGGGTGATAAGTTGCACGTCTTGGAGAGAGCGTGAATCGCGCAGCGGGACCGTTCGAAATTCTAGAGGTGCTTGGCGAGGGCTCATTTGGGACCGTGTGTGTTGCACGGGTCACCGGTGACCCCCTGCGTCGCAAGGTTGCGCTTAAGATTCTGAAAGGCACGTATGCCCGCAATCAGAAGATTCTGAATCGCACCCGTGATGAGGCCCGTCTGCTCTCACGCATCAGTCACCCAAATATCGTACGCGTCGAACGTCTGATGGACGTGGGTGGACGACCGGTTGTTGTGATGGAGCATGTTCAAGGCGTCTCCCTTGATCAATTGCTGGTTCGGTTTAAGCAGGGCGTACCGGCAGCTGTGGCAGTTGAAGCAACTCGCCAAGCTTGTTTAGCGCTGCACGTCGCGTACAACGAAGTGTCCGGTGAAGATGGGCGGCCGCTTCGGGTCATTCACCGCGACATCAAACCATCCAACGTCATGTTGTCCATCCATGGTGAAGTGAAAGTCCTGGACTTTGGTATCGCCAAGGGTGAGTTCGAAGGCAGGGAAGCGGAGACCGAGTCGGTCGTCATGGGCTCACGGCCGTACATGGCGCCGGAACGCTTGGATGGTGTGTCTGACAGTCCGTCGGTGGATGTCTATTCTTCGGGCATGTCGCTATTTGAGTTGTTGACCGGGCGGACCATGAGTCTGTCCATCAACCCTATTACGCATGACCAAGCGATGAACCGGCAACTCAAGTTCATCTCGGTCGAGGGCATGAGTGCCACGGCATTGGAAGACCTTCGCGGTGTGATCCGTCGCATGTGCGCGTATGACCGTGACCATCGGCCGTCTGCACATGATACATCGCGCCAGCTAGAGCAGCTGATGTACGCGATTGATCCGTCCCACCGGATTCCGCTGGAAGAGTTCGCGCGTACAGTTGTGCTGCCCTTGTATGAGAGCCGTCCACGGATTCCGCCGGAAGAAGCCACTCGGGCGACAGAGGACGAAGAGTTCTTCCGCGAAGTGACCGGTCAGTTCAGTCAGAGCTCGTCTCGCGGCAGTGTTGGCGGTGGGACCGTCAACTGGATGCCCTATGCGTTCGTTGGCGCGCTCTTTGTGTTGTTGCTCTTGTTTGGCGGCTTGGCGTTGAGAGCCATGTTGTCGCGGGGAACCAGCCCAATGATGGTCGACCCCGTGACGGCTCCGGC
>JBLHSN010000024.1:0-31530 GCA_047626195.1 Myxococcota bacterium | reverse complement strand
CTTGTCCGGGGAATACGAACGCAAGACGACCGACGGGAGGGGCTTGCACCAGATGTACACCGCGCGACGCGAGTAGAGCCGGATTGCTGTCTGTACGAAGGCACTTTTCTGCGCGTGCCCACTGATCCTTGCGCAGGTCTTCGGTGTCGGCTCCACCGGAAAGTCGCACCGCATCGGTACGCTCAAAGACGCCGGCTTCACCGCGCTGCAGTGCGAGCAGTCGTTCGAGGACTTGTGCTCGGTCGGCACCCGAAACCGCCCACACGCCGTCCGGATGGGCAGCAGGTGGCGCAGCAGCGACGGGAATCGACGGTGGAACCGTGTTTACGGGGGGTAGCTGTGCAGGACGGTGTTGACCAGGGCGGCCGCCGGCTTCTTCAAGGACGACGTGGAAGTTGGTGCCGCCAAAGCCGAATGCGCTGACTCCAGCGCGACGCAAACCACTGGGAGGGGTAGGCCAGTCTTCGGCCCGGGTTTGGACTTTCAAGGAGGTTCCAAGCGGTACATCGCTGCGGGCTTGCTTAAATCCGGCAGACGGCGGAAACGTCTGATAGTTGATGGCGAGTGCGGTCTTGATGAGCGAGGCTGCGCCTGCGGCCGACTTAAGGTGGCCAATCATGGACTTCACCGACCCCAAGCGTACGGGGCCGTGGCTTGGATTGCGGGCCCCGCCAATGACCTGCGAGAGTGCGGTGACTTCAACTTTATCGCCGACAACGGTGGAGGTGCCGTGGGCTTCGATAAGGTCGACGGTTGCTGGGTCTACGCCTGACAGCGCGTAAGCGCGGTCGAGGGCGCGAATCTGACCCTGAATATTGGGTGCGGTGATGCCTTTGCCACGGCCGTCGCTGCTTCCGCCGATACCTCGGATGACGGCGTACACCTTGTCGTCGTCGCGTACGGCATCGCTGTAGCGCTTGAGCACCAGGATGCCGGCACCTTCACCCATGACGAAGCCATTGGCACTCTCATCGAACGGGACCGAGTGTTCAGCCGAGAGCGCACCAATCTTCGAGAACTTGACGTAGGTCGCAGGGTCCATGGAGCGGTCGGCGCCGCCAGTGATGGCGAGGTCGAAGTCGCCATCCTGCAGGCCCTTCACCGCGGCCTGGACTGCCGCCAGTGAGGATGCGCACGCGGCATCCACGGTAAAGTTGGGTCCACCAAGGTCTAGGGCATTGGCAACGCGACCGGCGATGACGTTGGACAATTCGCCGGGCATGGCGTCTTCGTCGATGGGACGACTGTCTCGCACGGCAGTAGCGACCGAGGCCAGAATGGCACTTACGTCAGCGTCTCCGGCTCCGTCTCGGATGGCGCGTTCAATCAGCGGATATGCCACGCGTAGCGCGGTCTGGTCTTTGGTTTCACCACCGAGCGAGTTTCCGAGAATGACGGCGCAGCGCTCCCGGTCGAAGACCTTTCCACTACCTTTTCGCCCGTCCGTCTGCAGTCCGGCATCTTCCAATGCGGCCCAGGCGGCATCGAGGGCCAAGTGCTGAACCGGGTCCATCTGCTTAGCCACGCGCGGTGGAATGCGGAACCGCTTGGGTGCGAAGGTGGTCTCGGTCAAGAAGGCACCAATCTTGGCGTACGTCTTGTCCGGCGCGGATCGGTCAGCATCCCAGTACAATGAAGTGTCCCATCGGCTAGGTGGAACCTCTCGAATAGAGCTGTGCCCGCGCTTGAGGTTGTCCCAGAAGGCATCGACATTCGGTGCGTCTGGGAAGATACAGCCGAGACCAATAATCGCAATGGCTTCGGCGGGTGCTGCGGGCAGATCTGTGGCTCCGAGCAAGGCGGTGCGGGCGGCGCTGTAGTCGGACTCGGTTGCCGCGACAGCCCCGCCGGTTGCAATAGCGGCTTTGAGCGGCCCACCGGTCAGCGGCTCCGTGGTCGTTTCCCAGGTGACGCCGATTCCTAAAGGGCTAGGCACTGTATCGACAGGGTCGACACGATACGCACGCTGCGCTGTGGTTCTCCAGGTGTCGAGCGCGCGGCGATAGTCGGCGGTCACGTCGTGTAGGGACGCCTGGCGGTGGGCGATGTTCTGAGCGTGACGAAGGCCAGTGCCGGCAAGCCAGAGTGATTGGCGGAGATCGGCGGTGACCCACAAGCTCTCGGCAAGAATCCAAGGGTCTTCACCATGAGCAAGGCGTCGTAATACCGGCGCTGTGGGCGCGTTTGCGACCCGTACTCCGTTGACACGCGTTGTCAGGACGTCGTCCGGTCGGCTTAGACGGTCGATGAGTGTAGGGGGAAGGGCTAGCTCTGGGCAGCCTAGGACAGCGTCGGCAATCATGACGCCGGCAGCGCCGAGGGCCGCCGCTGCACCGGCCGTCTTTGGACCCAGGCCGGCGGTAAGAAGGGTCCGTGCCGGGTCTGCTGCACCAGCGAGAGCGGTCAAACCGTCTAGATTGGCGCCCTGTCCGCTTGCTTCCCGTCCACGAAGCACAATGCCGGCGAAGCCTTTTGGCGGTGCCTCTGCAGTCGTTGTCTCCAGCCAAGTGGGGCGGCCTGGCACTGGACTCCCACCTTGGGTCATGATGACAGGACCAGTCCCCGGAGGCGACATGCCAGGTCGTATCCGAACCCATACGTCTGGTGAAACCGTGGCCGTGCCGCCTAGGGTCAGGTCTATGACCGGCGTTCCACCTGCAGAGACGACGAGGTCTGCGCAGGTAGCGGCGGTGGCAGGAAGGAGAACCAACAGCGTCGGAGTCATGTAGATAAGCCCTATTGCGAGTTCCACACCAGCCTAATCAAGCGTTTGACCGCTTCATCCGCTAGACTTCGTGGGGGACTTGATAGCGCTCCATCGGACAGGGATCCACACCATGTTGTTGTAGGTTCACGAATGCTCTACCGCTCAGTGGCCATCCGTCGGGCTGTGCGGTGATGTCGTGTTGCAATGCAACATTTTGAGAGGTGCAAAAAACGCGCGTCTTCTGGACCTATTTTAACGGGTCAATCTAGCCAATCCACCATCGGGTTCCGCGTGTCTTACCCGTCCGGGTGACCAGACCCATCTCTTCAAGCTCGAGAAGTTCGGTCCGTATGGAGGCTGTAGACTCATCAAGTTGTTTGGCCAAGTCGTTGCTTTTGGCACATTGGACGCCAGCTAGAGCGTCGATAATACGTTCTGTCAGCGATATCTGTTCAGGCACAGGAGCCTCCGGTTCTAGTAGTTGATATTCGGGTTGTTGAGATGGAAGTTCACTTTTCACCGCCACGCGTTGAGTCGTAAGAATTGGATCATGGTCGTCTTCGTTCCAGAACAGAGCATGGGCTGCTTGGCTGCCAGCCTCGTATAGAGGTGCCAACGTGCTGCGTAGATCTGCTTGGTCCGGAGCAGGTCCCAGTGTCATTAGACCTGGCTTTAAATCCGCCTCTAACCTCATGTTGAAAGTCATTGTGCTAAGCAGAGATGGGTATGCGAGCCAACTTCCCTCGGGTGGTGCGGTCTCCTCTATCGTATTCCTCATATCAGGTTTTGCAATGTCACACCATCGTTTACGAAGATGCGCGATTAATCGGTCGCGGTCCCAACCGCGCAACGTGAACAATAAGAAGGGATCCCCGTCCAATGCGTCGGCCAATAGCTGATGGACAGCGGCCATATGAATGCATGGGAGAATGTAGTCCGCGCAGTCACAGTCGCCGTCGAAGTCCGCTGTGCTGGGGAGGAGGGACAGTTTCTTTGTTTCGAGTGCGCCAACAAAGGATCGGTCTAAGTCGCCTTCCAAGATATTCGCAACGCGACTTAAGTCCTCGGCGAGCGTGTCCAGGACAATCGTCCACTCGTGGCGGTCAAAGACTCGCATACGGATTGATACGCGCATGAGGTCGCCATCCGCCACCTCTGCTGTGACCAAGCCGGGGCTAAACCACAATTCTTGGACTCTACCATTACGCGCGAAGGTCTTGCCTCGTGCCACGCGGAGTGCGAGCTTGGGGTTGTTTTGGGATATTCGAGAGAGCCATTTTTTTCCTAGCCAACCCCGAGGTTGGTTCGAAGAAAAAATGCCGGCGTTCTTCCTGGATGACACGTCTGTGAGTTGCATTAGGCCAGGTCTCCACTTTCATCACCCAGCATGACCAAGCGCCTTAGGGCATCGTCATCGAGTTCGGTTACCCACCGGTCTCCGGCGCCGACAACAGAGTCAGCAAGGGCGCGTTTATCATCGAGCAACGCATCGATTCGCTGTTCTAGCGTCTCGGCTGTGACCATCTTGTGGACGAATACATTGCGTTTTTGTCCGATCCGGTATGCACGGTCCGTGGCTTGGTCCTCGACCGCTGGGTTCCACCACCGGTCGTAATGGAGCACGTTCGTCGCATTCGTAAGGTTCAGCCCTGTACCGCCTGCACGGAGGCTGATGAGCAGAACCGGACAGGAATGTTCGTCTTCTTGGAACGCTCGTACCAATTCCTCTCGGTGGTGTGCTGCGGTCCCGCCGTGAAGGAAGGGTGCGCTGAGACCGAAGGTGTAGTCGAGGTGGCGCTGGAGGATGTCGCCCATGGCCCGATACTGCGTAAACACCAGTACTCGTTCGCCGTTTTCCAAGATCTGCGACAGCAACTCGGTCGCCGAGTCGAGCTTACCGCTCCGGCCAGCGAGTGGACCCGGTTCCTTGGTGTACTGAATGGGGTGGTTGCAGACCTGCTTGAGTGCGGTCAGCATGGCCAAAACATTCCCGCGGCGCTCGTTGCTCTCCGCTTCTTGAATTCGCTCCATGTACTCTTCGACGATGTTGCCGTACAGAGTGGTCTGCTCCTGCGACAGGGAGCACCAAGCGCGTCGTTCTAGCTTCTCTGGCAGATCGCTGATGACGTCCTTGTCCGTCTTCAGACGCCGCAGAATGAAGGGCGCTACCCCCTGTCGGAGCTGCTCAGCTGCCTGTTCGTCGCCGAATCGTTCGACCGGAATTGCGATGTTGCGACGGAAGGCTCCCCGGCTGCCCAGCAATCCTGGAATGAGGAACTCCATGATGCTCCACAACTCCAAGAGCCGGTTCTCGACCGGGGTTCCAGAGAGCGCGACGCGGTGTTTGCTGGGAAGTCGCCGTGCGGTCTTAGCGCGCTGACTGTCGGGGTTCTTGATGGACTGGGCCTCATCCAGTGCGACGACATCCCACTGGATTTCGCACAGCGCGTCGATGTCTCGCACCATGAGGCCGTAGGTGGTGACGATTACGTCTGCATCGGCCAAGTCATCGAGACTGCGCTGCACCCCGTGATACCGACCAATCGTGAGTTCTGGTGCGAACTTGGCGAACTCTGAGCCCCAGTTACCGAGAACCGATGTTGGGCATACGACCAGGCAGGGACCGGTCGCTTGCGGTCGACGAGCCAGGACATGGGTGATGAGCTGGATGGTCTTTCCAAGGCCCATATCGTCTGCCAGGCAGGCTCCTAGACCGAGTCGGCCAAGGGTTGTCAACCACGAAAAACCGCGCTCCTGGTAGGGTCGGAGCGTGGCTATCAGCCCGGTCGGGATGGGCTCGTCGGGCGGATCGCGCAGTGCGTCTAGGACGACTCGCAGGCGTTGGTCTGCCACCACAGGGATGCCGTGGTGCTGGCCGGTGAGCACTGCCCGAAGGGCGTCGGCACTCGAGAGTGTGCCCAGCTCGGTCATGTTCTCCGGCAACTTGGCGAGCTCGTGGGGGTCTAGCAAGACCCATCCGTCCCGAAAGCGTACGATGGGCTTGTTTTGCCGACTCAATGCAGCGAAATCTGCGCCGTCGATAACGTGGCCACCGACGACCACCTCCCAACGGAACCCCAGCGCGTCTTCTAGGCTCGGCATGTCGCCGTCGCTTCCGACGTCAATGCACATTCGCGCGTGCAATCGCTCATTGCTGTTGGCTTCAAACTCGCTGGGAAGGTCGATGCGGAAGCCGGCATTTCGGAGTGCTGGAACGCCCACCATGAGAAAGTCGTACGCTTGTTTGGCCGACCATGTCAGGTCCGCTGGATGCGCGCCGTCAAGTGTGGCATGGAGCGGCGGATAAATCCGGCTCGCCCTTGCTAAACCGCGCAACAGGGCGTAGGCGAAAGTGGATGTCTTTCGCTGCCGTTTGACGGTTGATGGCCAGACAGCCGTCAGGGGTTTGGTAGAACGAGGCTCGGTTGTGTGAGCCCGAAGCGCCAACCCAAATCCATTCTTGGAGGCTTCCGGAACGGAAAGGCGGAGTCCGATTCGTACGCCGCTGGAGTTTGAGTCGCTAGCCCACTCGCGAATGCGGTTAGGCATACCTTGATAACGTGCGTCTCGCGGTGAGAACGACGAAGAACTGCCACGCAGCGACTCAGCAAACTCCAACGGCCATCCGCGCGTAGAGGCTGGGTAGGCGTTTTGGCGGTACAGCGAATCCACAGTCGCGTTGAGGAACCTTCGTACGGTTGTCTGAGCGGACGGGATTCGTACAGGACCTCGAGATTGAGTGGGATGAGCCCGAAAGATTGTAGGCAGTGAATGGACGAGTTGGTCGAAACGTTCGGCGTCTTCGCTTCGGGTCAGTAGCACTCGCCATCGGGCGTTTGTGTCATCGACGGTGGGGACAACGCGTTGGTGAATCGCGAGTTCGAGCGCTAGCTGGGATGCACGTGAGAGGACCCGAACACTGTCTGAAACACAAGCAGAATGTGGTATTTTCGACAGAATTGGTACAGCATCTGCGAGAGGTACACGGTATCCACTGGAGGGTGTGCGCTGGTGCGGTGGGAACGGAGAGACCATAGTTTGGGTCTCCAAGGTTCCTAGTGCCCTGATCGCTGGCAGCTCTGCGTTCACCGCTGCGGTGACGTCGTGCTGAGGTGCCCAAAAGAACAGGTCATTCTCTGCCAAAAGGGTAGCTTGCAGTTCAGGCATGCTGAACCCCCGAAAAATAGGTGTGATCTGGGGTACTATCCGGTTGCCTACTTGGATTACAAGGCCAAAAACGCAGCTGTTATCAAGAAGTCGCCATAGCCGTGAAAGGAGCTGCCTAGTTTGCCATCTCCCATGGGCGAGAGACTTCGAAGGGTGTCGAGTTTTCGACCCGTCGTCAGCGAGACAGTCCTTTGCTTTGTTGTTGCGAAACTTCTAAATCGCATCGTTTCCAGCTCATTCAACCGCCGGCCGTGCTTTCGTCCGATGGAAACGCAAAGAGCCCCAGACCAAGGGTCCAAGGCTCTCCTGTCCATCGTCAAATGGGAACGGGTCTAAAAGTCATCCTCGTCTTCGTCGTCGAAATCATCGTCGTCGTCGTCGCGGCCTTCTTCTTCCTCATCATCTTCCCACTCGATACCAACGACACGCTCGAGAAGGCTCACGACCTCCTCGCCGGTGAACTCGAACTCGTCGTTCGACTCCATCTCGTTTTCGAGGGTTTCTGTGAGGCTGCCATCGAGGGCACCTTCTTCTTCCATCTCTGCCACGAGGTCATCTCGGCCATGGTCTTCACCCTGCACCTCGAGTTGTTCTAAGAGGTACGCGACCACTTGCTCGACCGCCGGTTCAGCGATGGCGTCGAGAAAGTCGTCGAGTTCATCGATGAGTTCGTCACGAATAGATTTTGGGAGCTGCACACCCTACCCCTCTGTTAGCCAGTAGCCAGCGGGTGGTAGCCGGACAGGGCGGACGTTTCAAGCCATTGATGTCATGAAGTTTAGTGATGCCCTTCGGCCCGTGCACACCGCCGGGTTAGACGACGCCATGTTTACACCTGACCTTATCCGCGCCCTCCCGAAAACGGACCTCCACTGCCACCTCGACGGTTCGCTCCGCTTGTCCACGCTGATCGAGCTGGCCAAGGAGCAAGGCGTCACTCTTCCCTCGTATACGGAAGAGGGTCTTCGCGAGCAGGTGTTCAAGGAGTCGTACAGGGACCTCCCCGACTATCTCCATGGGTTCGCCTACACCTGCGCCGTGTTGTCGACGCCTGAAAGCATTGAGCGGGTGGCCTACGAGTTGGGCCAAGACTGTTTGGCGGAAGGGGTTTGTTACCTCGAGGTTCGCTTCGCACCGCAACTTCAGGTTCGGCCTGGAATGGACGTCAAGGCTGTGTTGTCGGCTGTTGATCGCGGCTTAGACCGTGTTCGTCGTGAGCATGAAGCGACCGAAGGGGTGCGCCATGGTGGTGAGCCGCCGTTCCGTTACGGGTTGATCGCCTGTGCCATGCGGATGTTCACGGGTGGATTCGGGCCGTACTTCAAAAACTTGTTGTCGGTGCTTGACCAGTTTCCAGTGAAAGAGGTGTACGGCACCGCGTCGCTGTCTCTGGCCCGGGCGGTCGTGGATGCACGAGACAACGGCGGACTGCCCATCGTTGCCTTTGACCTGGCGGGGGCCGAGGCCGGTCACCCGGCTAGCGATCACGTCGAAGCCTACGCCTTCGCACACAGCAACTTCCTCAAGAAGACGGTCCACGCCGGCGAAGCGTACGGCCCCGAGAGCATCTTTCAGGCCATCACCAAGCTGCACGCCGATCGTATTGGTCACGGCACTCACTTGTACAGCTTGGACCAAGTGCTGGCTGACGAGGATCCCGGTCGCTACGTCCGCAAGTTGTCCGAATATATCGCGGACCGCCGCATCTTGCTCGAAGTGTGCATCACGTCGAACATGCAGACCATGCCTGAGTTGCGTCGCGTCGAAGACCACCCCTTTGGTCGCATGGTGCAAGAACGGTTGAGTGTGACCTTGTGCACCGACAACCGGCTCATCAGTCGGACCACGGTGTCCAACGAGCTGGAACAAGCCCAGAAGGCGTTCAATCTGTCTGCATCTACGGTGCGGAACGTAGTTCTACACGGATTTAAGCGGAGCTTCTTCCCTGGGTCGTACCGAGAAAAGCGCGATTACGTTCGCAAGGTCATCGACCGCTATGATGCTGTCGCCAAGGCCCACGGATTGCCAGAGGTCGCCCGTGGCCAGCAGGAAGACACCGATATGTAGAGCCAGCGGATCCGGAGTGCTAGCGGACTTGCGATGCCTGCGGCGGGGCGGTTTCGACCTCCACCGCGTCTTCGACGTGAACGGGACCGAGTGCACCTACGCCAAGAAGTAATGGGATGAGCCTGGGATAGTTGGTGCCGAGGGCGTCGTTGGCTGTCAGTAGGGACAAGGCAATGCCTACGGGACCGCCTAGGGCTGCGGCGACGCCACCGGCTTTGTACGCACGTCCGACCCAAGAACCGACGTTGGGAAGGTAGGGCAGCACACGTCCAACGCGGGTTCCAGCCAGCCACAGCACGCTCCTACCCGCTCCGAGCGCCCCGAAGCCTCCCCCTGCGCCTGCGGCGAGTCCGAGCGTTGGCCACCAGCTGCGTACCAGACGGTCCCGTGTGGCCTTGTCCAGGGATTCCAGCGATGCTCGGCCTGACTCTGGAACCAGAAGCTCGCTCATGGCGGTCAAGCGTTCCCAGGCCGATGTGTCCGATGGGAGTGCGCCGTCTACGCGCAGGCGCTTGGCGGTGTGGTTGGCGATCTCGTCGAGGGTGATGGTTCGCACCGCGAGACCCAGCGGCGTTGCGTAGGTCCACCACAACTGTGAGGCGATGCGAGCTGCAAGCTCACGTGGGGTCTGTGCGGTACCGACCGGTACCCGAGCAAACTCAAGGATGGCGCGCAGGTCAGTTGGGTGACGCGCAGCGAGGACGTCGATCACCTCTTGTTTGTTTGTTGGCATGCGTACGCCCCCTGAATCTATGGAAGCATACGCCCGGGAGTGGAGCTCTATTCCAATAGATTCTGGTCGCGCCTGTCCGGGACGTTGTCTGAGTCGGCTTTTTCGCCTGAGATGGCGTAGTCGCCGTCCAACCAGGCGCCAAGGTCGATGAGTTGACAGCGTTCGCTACAGAACGGTCGATGGTCGTTGTCTACGGCGAGGGAAGCCGACTTTTTACACTGCGGACACTTTCTGGTCACAAGAATCTCCTAGCGCGGTACGTCGGTCGTCTGACGGGGCAGTCCGAGGTGCGAGGTGTCTCGTAGCTGTTCCGTGACAGTGTGCCGGCGTTATGTGGCCAGCGTTCCAATGAGTGGGGTGGATGATGTCAGTCAACAAGGTAATTCTGGTCGGTCGTTTGGGTGCAGATCCAGAGGTTCGTCAAACACAAACCGGCATGTCCATTGCCAAGATCAGCTTGGCAACAACTGAGCGGGTGAAGGACAAGGACGGCAACTACAATGAGATGACGGAGTGGCATCGCATCACTGCGTTCGGTCGCACCGCTGAGACGGCGGGTCAGTATTTGAGCAAGGGTCGTCAGATCTACGTTGAAGGTCGCTTGCGCACGTCCAAGTACACGGACAAGAACGGCGTTGAGAAGTACAGCACCGAAGTCATCTGTGACCGTCTACAATTCCTTGGTAGCAAAGGGGATGGCGCTGGCAGCAGCGGTGGCGGCAACTCGGGTGGCTATGGCGGCGGCAATTCCGGCGGCGGTGGCGGCGGCGGTAATTCTGGCGGCTACGGCGGCGGTAATTCCGGCGGCGGCGGCGGTGGGAATACGAGCGGCGGCGGCGACAGCGGAGGAAGCTCCGGTGGTGGCTACGGCGGCGGTGGCGGCGGTGGCGCAGCGGATGATGACATCCCGTTCTAGGCTCTCACACGGCGTACACGCGATAGGCGTCGAGTGGAGCATGGAATGACCCGCGTCCTACTTTTGGCACTGATGATGAGTGGCTGTACCTACACAGTCACTGTCATGTCTGATGTACCTGGGGCGCGTGTTGATGGCCTGAGCACCGGGCCTAGCGCATTACCTGTCGATGTTGAGGTTCCTTGGGGGCCTTTCGTGCATCGGCGGGTCACGGTGACCGCCCCGGACTACCGGGCGGTGGAGGTTGATTTGGGCACGCGTACTGTACGTTCGGCTGACTTCTCGCTGTTCAACTTCTTCCTCCCATGGCGTGCGCCGTCGGAAGAACTGAGGGTTGTGTTGGTCCGGGACCACGGTCCTGCAGGCACATGGACGCCGGCTGATTTGGGGCTGGAGTAATGCCGGACCGTCTCACACTGGCCCAGTTGCCAACACCTATCCACTGTCTTGAACGCTTGTCGGAGTGGCTTGGAACCGAAGTCTGGGTCAAGCGAGATGACCTGACAGGCTTTGGGTTGTCGGGAAATAAGGTTCGGAAGCTCGATTGGCTGTTGGCGGATGCCCAACAGAAGGGTGCCGACACCCTCATCACAACTGGGGGGCTACAGTCCAATCATTGCCGAGCAACGGCGGTGGCCTGTCGGCAGCTAGGCTTGCAGCCGGTCTTACTTCTGCGTGGCGAAGCGCCAACCGTGGCAGATAGCAATGTTCTGCTCGACCAGCTGTTGTCCGCAGAGGTTCACTACTGCACTGCAGACGAGTACAGCCTGCACCGGGATGCTCGGATGCAAGCATTGGCGGATCGAATCCGTCAAAAAGGCGGTACCCCCTACATCATTCCCGAAGGCGGCAGTAACGCCATTGGCTCGCGCGGGTACATGGCCGCTGGCCAAGAGGTGCTGGACCAACAGCCGGAAGGCTTTGACGCGGTGTGCGTCGCGGTTGGGTCTGGAGGCACACTGGCAGGGTTGGCCCTTGGACCGGACATTGGACAGACGATTGGCTTTGCGGTGTGTGACGACGCTGAGTTTTTCACCGCGAAAGTGGAGTCCATCGCCGCAGAAGCTGAGCAATGTGGATTTATGAGTGCGCTGCGCGACAACTGGCACGTCAACGATGCCTACCGGGGTGAAGCGTACGGCGTGGCAGGAGCCGAAGTGTGGGACATTATTGCTACCGTTGCTCGTCTCGAAGGTCTGTTTCTAGACCCTGTATATACGGGCAAAGCCATGTTGGGACTCGTCCGTGAAGCCCGCGCTGGGCGCCTGAGCGGTCGAGTGTTGTTCTGGCATACTGGGGGTGGCTTCGGCTTGTTTGGCCGGGGTCATGAGGTCCGAACATGACAGCGACCCGCGTTGGCGTCATCGTCAATCGCAACGCTCGAAAGCACCTGCGGAAACCAGAGCTCGCGGATGCGTACCGTGCGGCTGGAGCGGTGGTCTACGAGACCGGCTCCTTGGATGAGCTGCCGGATGTTTGTCGTGACCTAGGTGATGCCGGAGTTGAGACGGTGGCCTTGAGTGGTGGAGATGGCGCTGTTCATCGCGGATTGTCGGCGCTCATCGCTGCATGGGAAGGCACTCCCCCGACTATCGCCATTCTCCCTGCGGGAACCATGAACACCGTTGCTCGTGGGCTCGGCGTGCGTGGTGGGCCACTGGCTGCGCTGCACAGGGCGGTGTCCGAGACTCCACTACTTCGCACGCGCCGACCCATAGACGCCGGTAATGGCAAGCTGGGCTTTCTGGTTGGGACGGGATTCTGGGCGCGTTTTCTCCAGGCTTATGATGCTCGGACAGGTCCAGGTGGTGTGCGCGCAGCGGCAGTCTTGACACGTGGCTTAGCGTCGACCGCGGTCCGTGGAACATTCGTCCGCGACATGTTTGCGCCGATCGAAGCGGTGGTGGACTGGAACGGTGAACGCATGGAGCAGGAGCAGTTCACCATGATTGCTGCGGGAGTGGTTCCGAGTGTAGGTCTTGGATTCTCCCCCTTCCGCGGAGTTCTAGACGTCCCTGAATCACTGCATGCACTCGCGTTTTCATCTTCTCCCATGCGTGTGGCTCGTCAGCTACCCGCGCTGTTCCGCGGCCATGAACCCGCAGTACCAGACCGTGGTGGAGTTGTGCAGTCGTTGCGGGTTCAATCGTCTATGGCGCTTGACTGGGCGATTGACGGGGATGTTCAAGAGCCCACTCGTGACCTATCGCTTCGTTGTGGTCCATCACTGTCGTTTGTGATTGGCTAGCACCGAACGGTCTCACGGAGACGCGGTGTCCTCGACTTGCTGGCGAATCGGGGTGAACGACCAAGTGATGGTTACCGGAGTGACACCCCGGGCTTCGACTTGGAAGGAACCGGCTATCTCAGTGGTCAACTCGCCGAGTTCGTAGTTCCACGGTGCGACTGTGACGATCGTCCTGTCTTCGCCGGCCAAGGTGGGAAGGGTGGGCGGAGAGTCGACCACGAAGATGGGGGCGGCGATGAACAGGTGCTCTTGGTCTAAGCCAACAAAGCGGATGTCAAGGTCGCGTCCACCACGATTGTTCAGCACCAAATCGCGCGCGCTGTAGCCCTCTGGCGGGCGCTCATCTTGTACGTTGACGTCGCCAAAATCAAAGCTCGTTGGGGAGATCAACAGGTCTCCACCCGAACATGCCGGCATTATCAACAGGGTTACCCAGGCAAAACCACGCATGTTGTTCCTCATACAGCCTAGCGTAGCTTCCGTGAATCGCCCTGTCGCGCGGTGATGCCGGACGCGTCGAGCCATTCCAACAAGGGAATGGCGGTGCGTCGTGATTGGCCGCTGAGCTGCTTGAACGCCTGGGCGTCGAGTGTGTCGTTGTCAGAGAACCACTCACGCACGGTCAGGACGAGTTTGTTGAGCGTGGTCTGACCGAACCAGCCAAGGTCGCCGATGCGGTGAACGCGCCCGGCTACTGCGTGGAGGTGAAGCAGGGCGAGAACTTCGGGATGCGGCAGTAGCTCGGTCAAGACGGCAAGCTTGATACCGTCTAGTCCAGCAGCTTCGACCATGGCGACGGTCTTGTGAGACAGCTCTTCTTGCTCTGTGTCTAGGCGCACTTCGAACTGCGTGAGCCGTATGAGGGGGCCCCCAATGGAAGCAAGGCCCGTATCTGCCAGACGTTCGACGAGCGCGTCGAACACCCGAGGCGGTAGGTGACCGACGCCGTCACGGTGCAGTTCTCGACGCTTCGCGCCCAGGGAGAGCGGGTTCGCGTTGTGGTACTCGGCCATCATGTCGAGCAAGCGGCCTTCCAATCGGCCCACGACGGATGCGGCGAACCGGTGGTCAGCGAGCATAATTCCAAGGTCAGACACTCCGCGTTGTTGCACCTCCGTTTCGGTGAGACCGGCCTCGTCGGCGCGCTCAAGCAATACGGTTCGATCTCCCTGTTCCAGACGCATGAGCTCGGTGTGGGCTTGCTTCTTGTATTTTGTCCGCATGCGCTTGGCCCACGGATCGAGCACCACACCGCCGGCGAGAGTGGACTCGGGCGATGGGCGCCGGACGATGAAGCGGTCGCCAGGCACACAGGTGAGCGGGGTGTCTAGCCGCAATTGGGCGTAGACCGACGTGCCTGGCACGAGTGGGTCACGCTCGCTGGCAAAGTTGACCCGTCCCATGGCTTCGCTTGTACCGAGGAGCACACGTACTGATTCTCCGTCGGACAGGGCCTCCCCACGGGGCAGAGCGCTTAGCTTGGCGTCGACAATGTGGGTGGTTGGTAGGGGTTCACTCGCAAGGGTGACGCCCCTGCGCAGCATCTCTTTCGAAGCGCCAGCAACGTTGATAGCGAGGCGTTGTCCAGCAACGGCGTGGTCAACGCTATCTCCGTGGACATGCATGCCTCGAACACGAACGTGTACTGCATCGGGGAGTAGCCACAAGGGGCGGTCTAGACCGACCTCTCCCGACCAGACCGTTCCGCTGGCAATAGATCCGAAGCCGCTCCGACTGAACACACGGTCGACGGGAAGCCGGAACGGACCGTCGGTGGTTCGCTGCGTGGGCGACAGTGAAGCAATCGCAGTCCGTAACGCGGGCATTCCGATGCCGGTCAGGCTGCTGACGCCGATGACCGGAGCTCCATCTAGGAAGGTGCCGTTGATCAGGTCTTCGACATCGGCCTCGGCGAGTTCTAACAACTCATCGTCTACTTGGTCCGCCATGGTGAGAACCACGATGCCCTCTCGGATGCCGAGACTCTCGCAGATGCCGACATGCTCGATTGTCTGCGGCATAACGCCGTCCACTGCTGACACACACAACAGCACAGCGTCCATGCCAGCAGCACCGGCGACCATCGTCCGCACCAGACTCTCGTGGCCCGGGACGTCGATAAACGAGACGCTCTGCCCTTCGATATTTGCGCTGGTGAACCCGAGCGCGATGGTGATGCCCCGCGCTTGTTCTTCAACGAGGGCATCTAGATTTTGACCGGTCAGCGCTGTGATGAGCGCTGTCTTCCCGTGGTCAACATGCCCGGCAGTACCAACGACGGGGCCGGGCGTGGGCATGACTAGCTCCCCAAGAACCCGTCGTCTCCGATGGCCTCAACGGGGCAGTTCGCCATGGCTTCGTAGCACTGCGCAAGCTCTTTTGCGTTCTCGGGCTGTTTGAAGACGAAGTCGTGGTCTTCTTCTTCGGACATCTTGAAGTTATTGGGTGCGGCGTCTGCGCACACCGAACACAAGATGCACTCTTGGTCGCAGTAGAAAGAGACCCGCTTGCCATCTATGACGGACTCGCCGCCAACGTTATCGTCCCACTTGTCGTTTGGATCGGCCATGCCATCTCTCCTTGCCTGCGCCCTGTAATGTGACGCCGCCCCGATGAGCAAGGTCCCTGCAACGTCGCTGACACGCTGGGACTTTACTGCGGTGGCTTTGCTACAAGCGTTCGGCCTTGCGACGGCGTCCCAAGAGGTCTTGTAGGGCCTCTTCGGCGGGCTTATTCTCATACAGCAGCGCGTAGACTTGCTCGGTGATTGGAAGGTCTACTCCAAGCTTTTCGCCGAGTTTTTTGGCACTGCGAGCGGTGATGACACCTTCGGCAACCTGTCCCAACTCCTCGAGAATATCCGGTAGTGTCTTCCCGGCGCCTAAGCCCAGACCCACACGACGGTTTCTGGACAAGTCTCCGGTACAAGTCAGGACCAAGTCTCCCATGCCGGCCAAGCCCATCATGGTGAGGGGGTTTGCGCCCATGGCTACGGCGAGCCGGGTGATCTCCGCAAGACCACGCGTGATGATGGCCGCCCGGGCGTTCGAACCCAAGCCAATGCCATCGCTGACGCCACATGCAATGGCCATGACGTTCTTGAGCGAGCCACCGATGCAGGCGCCTACGACGTCTTCGGTGTGGTACGCGCGGAACCCGGAACCGTGGAAGGCTTCGGCTGCCAGGTGCGCCGGAACATCTTCTCCGGCGATAACGACAGCTGTCGGCATGCCATTGCCGACCTCCAGGGCGAAGGAGGGTCCCGACAATACGCAGATGTTTCGGTGATGGTCAGCGCCTAAGGTCAGCTCGAGAACCGCATGCATCGGCTGTAGAGAGCTGTCTTCGATCCCCTTTGTCGCACAACAAATCACGGTTCCTTGGACGACATGTGGAGCGGCTTCGGTCATCACAGCGCGCAGTGCGTGTGAGGGCACTACCGGGACGAGTAGGCGTCCGTGAGCGACTGCTTTTTGCAGGTCTGGCTCTCCGTATAGACTGTCTGGAAGCTCACAGTCGCGCAGATAATCCGGGTTTTTTCTAGTTTTATTGATGGCCTCACAGCGCTCAGGACGGTGGTCCCACAACGCGACCTCATGGCCGCGTCGAGCTAGCTGAATGGCGAGTGCGCTGCCCCATGAGCCAGCTCCCAGTACGGTGCACGGTAGCGTCAAACCACCCTCCTCGATGCATTGTCTTCGTGCATAGCACGAACTGGATTGTGGACGGTTGGTTGAGTGGACGCTAGTTAGTGCCCGCGTTCTTCGAGGGGGCGTTCCTCGCCTTCCTTCCCCCCTTCCCCAAAATCAAGGTAGCGAAACGATGGGCTCCCCACGTCCGTTGACGAAGAAGCAGGTGTTGGACCTCCTCTCCAAGAAAGCCCCACTCTCCGGGGCTGATCTGCGCGGTATTGACCTTTCCGGCGTCTGTTTCGACGGTGCCGACCTCCGATCCACTAAGATGGCGGAATGCAACCTCTCCCGTGCGACTTTTCGTGGCACGAATCTCAAGGCCGCTTCATTGTGGCGAGCTGAGTGTTCGGACACCGTCTTTGACGGCGCGAATATGGAAGAGGCGGATTTGGACTTCACCAACCTTGAAGGCGCGTCTTTTCGCGGTGCCAAGGTGAAGAAGACCATCTTCCCGTATACCCGCGTTCCGCTTGATGATGTACTCGATAGTGTTCGAACCGGGCGGCGAATTCGCATGACAGGTCCGGATTACGATGACGAGTAGTCACTGGTGAACGTTGCGGGTCGGTCCCACAATGATCATTCGGTGTCGACGACGATGCATCCGCGATGGCCTCGCTGCTTACCCCTCGGGATGATTTGTCATTCCCTTGGGGTTGCAGCCCGGCCTTACGGTGCGTGGGCGGCAAAACTTTGAGCGCTAGTTTCGGGATCACCGCTGGGCTCAACCTTTCGGGTTTGCGCTTGATGTACGGAACCGATTGCGCTGTGGCATGTCGTACCGTTTTATGGAAGATGCACAGGTGATAGGCTTGTTCTGGGCTACTGTTGGACGCGCGACGGACCGTGAGTTGGTCGCGCAATTTCAAGGTGGCGATACGTCAGCGTACTCGGAGATTGTTCACCGGTATCAAGACCGGGTGTTTACGCTGGCGCTCCGCTGGATGCGTGACCAAGCAGTCGCCGAAGAGGTCGCGCAGGATGTGTTCATTGCGCTATTTCGGTCGCTGGGCACGTTTCGTGGAGATTCTAAGCTGTCGACTTGGGTCTACCGGGTCGTGGTGAATCACTGCAAGAACCGGATCCAGTATCGTCGGCGTCGCCACATGGACCGCCACGAGCCCCTAGAAGGGGTTGGCGGTGACGGAGGCCATCCGCCGCGGCAGCTTGCTAGTGATGCCCCGGGAGCCGATGCATCTCGTCACCGAACGGAAGCCGAACAGCTTGTGGCGGAAGGTTTGGCGCAGCTCGATGAGGAACAGCGCATGATAATCGTGCTGCGCGATATCGAGGACCTGTCGTATGTGGAGATCGGTGCCATTATGGACGTGCCACGAGGCACGGTGAAGAGTCGCTTGCACCGGGCCCGTACCCAACTTGCCACCGTATTGAGCCGTCGAATAGGCGCAGAGGACGTTCTGTAAACGCATGCCGGAAAGCCCCGCCAACGACGACCTCAGCGCCTACCTAGACGGCGAACTTCCTCCAGAGGCGAGTGCACGAGTACAGCGCGCACTGGCGAGTGATCCTGTGCTTGTCGTCGAGCTCGAACAGCTTCGGTTGGTTCGGTCGATGTTGTCCAAACATGGTCGAGTTGACGCTCCATTTGGCTTTAAGGCCAGGGTACTCGCAGCCGTCGCAGACGAACCTGCGCCGACGTCCACCTGGAAGACTTGGCTGCGGCGCCCTTTCGGCATCCCGGTAGAGGGATTTGCGGTCGCCCTCGCTGCACTGCTCGTGGTTGTGGTGGTAGGCAATCGTGAACAGGCCGGCGACGGCGCGCCTTCGAACAATTTTGAGGCGCCGATACCCGCTGGTGAGCAGGTCATCGTGAACCCCGAGCGTGATGCTGCGCGGGCCCAGCAAGGTCTTAGCCCAATACCGGCGAGCGAAATTGCGGCACCCTTTTCGGTGAACGAGGGTGAAACAGACAATGTCACCTCTGGGTTTGTTGGCGAGCGCTTGGAAGGGATTTCGGTGCCTAGCAGTGGCATTCTGGCACCGGATATCGGTCGTCCGGTCGCCCCGGAACCCACCACAGTCGGAGTGGTTGAGCCGTCTCCTGCACCTGTCGCGAAGCAGTCGGGTACCGCAGATGACGATGCACCCGCCCTGTTTGGCGCGTCTTATCGCTACCAAGTGTCGACGTCGGACCCGGATGCAGCCACCCAACTGCTGAGATTGGCCGGTCGATATCGAGGGCGAGTGTTGGACTCGAGCGGGCGCCAAGTAACGGCGACTCAAAGCGACAGTGGTAGCTATAGAGTCCAGGTTCCAGCAGAGCATCTCGCAGAATTTGGTTCAGCATTGCGAGCACTCGGCTCAGTCGTAGAGCGTCCGGACGACCGAATCTTTGCATCGAGCAGTGTGACGATTCAAGTCGATTTGATTCAGTCAGGTAGCAGAGACGCCGCCGAACTCGAGTAGTCGGCTGCTGCTGAGGGTGTAGGCCGATGACGACGGACCGCTGGCCACCCGCGAGAGACGGAGGCGGCCCGGCGACAGGTAACCCGGGGAGGGAGATAACTATCGCCGGACGCGCGTCCGTGACTCAACGCTAGAGCTCCCAGAAAGGGGGAGACTGGGGCAAAAGCGTAAGCCTCAAACCCGATCGATTCGTAGACCGGGTTCGCCCTTAGATAATATCAGACGTGATCCGTACCGCAAGTCTAGTTCGGCGATTCGTTGACAACTGTCGGTCAATCGACATTGGGTTGGAGAGCTGCATACGCATTCTATTGGCCTTTGCCTGTAGATCTCTCGTCGGCATGTCCATTGCAGGTACAAGGCGGAGGACTCATGGGACCACGTGAACGATACTTGATGGAAGGACCGCATCAGCTCGATGATGTGGAATTGGTACAACTCATTTTAGGGAATGGGTGTCCAGGGCGTCCGGTCGGCCAGTTAGCGATGGATGTCGTGGCGCACTTTGGTGGAGTTGCGGCAATGGGGGAATGTGAGCCTCCCGAGCTTATGGCGGTAAATGGCGTGGGCCCTGCTCAAGCGGCCCGATTGCACGCCAGTCTGGTGTTGGGGCGTCGAGCGAGCCTGGCTGCAGTCAAGCCGACCACCGTGATTCAGTGCGTGGAGGATGCGAAGCGGGCGCTGGAACCCCGGCTCCGTGGGCTGGACCATGAAGAACTGCACGCCGTCTTCGTCGACCGGCGGCTGCGAGTGCTGGGCTGGCGATGTCTGAGCCGTGGGAGTGGGGGGTACACCGTGGTCGACCCCCGACACGTATTCGCAGTCGCGGTGCGTTTGGGAGCGGTTGGCGTTGTGCTCGCCCACAATCATCCCAGTGGGGATGCGACGCCAAGCTCGGCGGACCGCGATGTGACCCGCCGTGTGGCGGCTGCCGGGCGCGTTCTTGGTATTCGCCTGATGGACCACTTGGTAGTGGGGGCCGATGAGACCTCATCGCTAGCCGCCGAGGGGCTGCTAGAACCCTGGCAGGAAGGCGCAATTCTTACTGGCTAGTTCTTACGCATCTGCCGCCGAAAGCGGGTGTCCGTCGTCTCCCACGACCCACAGTTCCCCGACATCATCACTGGCAGCAAGCGCATCTTGGAGCGTGAGTCGCCATTGAGTGGTGTCGTCGGGCCAGGGTGTGACACCTACTTCCACCACTGCTAAGTCTGCACCTCGGCAGCAACGTCGAACAGCGTTGCTTGGCGCCGCACCTGGTACCCAAACGATACGAGCGTCCGGTGTTGTAATGATAGCGGCGCATCCGTGTGCATCATCGATCCCTAGCGGAAACTGTCCATTGGGCTCGGCGTGCCGCACGGGCGCGAGCTGAACCGTCATGGGACCGCATTCGGCTCCGTCGCCCGGGGCGATACCGTCGATCTGAACCGGGCATCGGTTGCGCCAGCCACGTGACCAGGCATCGACCAGTGCTGGGGCTCGCTCGTCGGCCATTGGACCCAAGACAGTGAGCCCTAGCGGGTGCCTTCGGGCGGACGACACCCCTTCCAGCAGCGCGAGTAGCCCGCGCAAGCTGGCTATCCGTCCGCTAGTGAGGGCAATTGTCTGGACGATTGGCAGCTTATCTTGCAGCGCGTCACAACAGCCGAGCGGGGCATCGACGACTAGGCCTACGTGCTGGTGTTGGACCCACAAGCCGCCTTGAATCCAGCGGACCGTAGTGTCGCCGCGTTGCCATTGCATCATGGGTCTTCCTGGGGGCTTTGCTGTAGGAACTGACGTATTCTGGGGTAGATCTCAGCGGCCGCGTGATCGCCGAGGCCGAGGTCGAGGTGTCCGTAGTCTGCTGCAAATCCGTTGACACGGGATGCGACGATGAATGCTTTGTCCGGTGAACCGATCGCGTCGAAGTAGCTGCGCACGCTGTCTGGTGGGGCCACATGGTCTCCACGACCGGCGATAAACAGCATGGGTATGTTGACGTCGGACAGGGCCGTATCGTATCGAATACGTCCATCCGCAGAGTAGAACCAGCCGTCCGTTGACTGGCCGAACTGACGCAGCTCTCCAGCGACGATCGGAGAGACCACGGTATTGAGCATACGTCTACGTACAGGCTTGTCCATATTGTCTGGCTGAAACAGCATGATATCCGCGGATAGCGGCGCATTTGTGCCGAACCAAGACAGCCCGGTGGCGAGTAGGGGGGTCGGCCATCTTCGAATCAGACTGAGCCGGCGCGCATTGCCGAGCATCAGCTTGGTGAGCGATGTAGGTGCATGAAAGCTGAGTGGTGAACCGACGACAACGGCACGTTCAACCGGACTATCTGGCGTTGATGACAAATGTATCGCGAGGACCATTCCGCCAAGCGAGTGACCGACGTAGTGAATCTGTGGCGTTCCGGTTTGTTCGGCTACGTACGAGAATGCGGCTGGAAGGTCGAACAACCCGTAGTCGTCAACGGTCCAACCACGAGGCTGTCGCTTTCCAGTCGACTGTCGTGTGGCGAGTCCATGCCCACGAAGGTCCATGTTCCACACATCGAAGCCGCTGTCATGCAGATAGACAGCCAAGCTGTGCTCGGGATCGAGGTCCCAGAAATGATGGTTGCTGCTGATGCCATGACACAGAACCACCACCGGTGCCCCGGGGTTTGCGTAGTGCTGTAGCGCTACCTCGGCGCCGTCTGCAGTCGTCACTCGGTGTACCGGGCGCTCGCTCGCATGAGGCGCCACATGCGTCCGCCGTACTGTGCAGGCCATGAGGAGTAGGAGGGGCAGAGTTCTCATTGTTGCCGCCGGAGCAGCCTGAGGGCGCGCCGCACCTGCCGCTGGCCGCGGCGGGATGTGATGAGCTCGGTGTGGTCGAGGTCTCGGTGGCCCCACCCTCCAACTCCAAGGCGTCGGATGGACACGAGCGGGGTAGTCAGGAGAATGGGTAGCGATGCTTCTACGGTCGCAATGTCGTCGCTAGCGCTGATAAGAGCCACGACAGGAGCGGAGACCTGTTGCCGAAGATCTGCGGGACTTTGACCATCCGCTAATGCTCGAAGCGATTCGTTGAACGCTGGGGACGAGCACGCGCTGTAGGCCTGTGAAACGTATGTGGTCCGCCGTAATGCGAACTCTTCGGGTAGATCTTGGTTCACCGGCCAGATGTCCAACACTGGAGCGAGCCACACCCAGCCGGTGGGGGCTAGACCTGCCTCAAGAGCCCAAGCAACGCCCATTCCGTGAACAACAACTACGGTCTCGTCTACATTGAGTTGTTGGAGGAATCGAATCGTATCTTCCCGGTCCCCGCTGGGACACGGCACGGGCACGAGCTGCACGGGAGACCGACGACGGTCGAGTTTTCGACGCAATGTGCTGAACGAACTTGGAGCTAAGCCGGGCGTAATGAGCAGAGTGACCGCCGGAGGACGGGGCTCCGCCGCATGGGCGGCCAAGGTCATCCACAATGTCGCGATGGTTAGAATGGTCAACTCCACTACGAGAAAGGCCCTGACCGCGTTTGCGGCCAGAGCCCTGTCTTACACCGAGCGGCTGTAGTCGCCCTTTTCCTTACTCGGGAATGGCGAAGGCCTCACACACCATGAAGATGCTGTAGCTGCGGTAAATGGTGAGCGTCCACACCCGGGTACGACCGCCTGGAAAGGAGCCTTCTGTTCCAGCAACCGTCGCGCGCTCACCGTTGGCTTCTGCGACGCAGAATAGTTCGCTACCGATTGCCCAGACGCGAAGGTCGACTTCGTCACCAGCCGAGATGTCGAAGGCGGTACGGTCCGTGCTGGTGGAAGGCCTTGCTGCCCATGCCGTTTTCTTCGCACTCGGAGCCGATGCCGTGCTCTTTGACGTCTTCGAACTCACCGATCTGGAGAAAGTGAAATGGGTTGTGGCACCCTTCGTCTTGGTTGCGCGAGATGGCGCAACGGTAGCTGTGGTAGCCCTCATCGTTGTCGTTATCGACTGAGGCACGAGCGAGGACGCTGTCACGCCAGCGGTCGGTGTCGCTACAGCGAAGTTCGCCGTCACTGCCGTAGTCGGCCCCTTCGCCGTTAGTGTAGTCGGCGTTTGCCTCGGATAGCGAAGAGTGGTCAACATCGACGTCAAAGGTGTTGATGACAGTGCAGGTCATCTGTTGGTTGTACACAACAACTCGTCGTCGGTGCAGCCGTCGAGCGAGAAGTTCCAGCTGTAGGACTTGGCCTCTGCGGTGCTCACTTCGCGGTCCGGTGCCACGTCACGGTTGATGGTCTGTCATGAGCGGGTACCGGTATCGGTGACGACCACGTTGGTTGACGGTAGAGCCCGACGATTTTGCACGGCGAGTGTCACGCTGAGTATTCCGTCGTCGGTGGCGGTCGCCCGCTTGCCGACCAAGACAGCCGAGTGGGTATTGGAGTCATCCCAGATGTTGTACTGGCAGTGCACGCCGAGGGTGCAGGTCCATTCCGTCGCATCGGTCACGCCATTGGCGTTGAGATCCATGTGTTCCATGTCCGCGATGAGGTCTTGCCTGGGGTGCGAAAGGTGAGCATTGAGCATGCTGTACTCGAGGTGCCACTGGGTGGTCGTTCCGGCTTGGTAGCGCCAGTATGCGGGTTCACCTGGGTTTGGCGAGTACACCTCGTTGTCGAGGGTGTACGAGCCGTCGTCGGCGTCGATGCAGCTGTTGGGGCCAATGACCACAGCGTCGTCCGAGTAGTCAGTCCATGACTGGCTGCTCACACCATCAAAGGTAGCCTAGGATGTCGTGGTCGCAGTCATTGCAGATAGTGAGGCGACCGGCGTCATCTGCGGATGAGCTGACGAGACCCAAACCAATCGCTTTCCGTGTGGTGTACGCACCATCAGCCTCGTACTCGCCGCAGACTTCGGCACAATCGAAGCCACAACCGACCTTGGTGCCGTGCTCAGTGACGGTGCAAACTGCGGTAAAAAGATTGGCTTGAACGATTGATATGGGGTGTGCCGCTTCGGTAGTCTTTACCCGGTCATTTGCATAAACCTAGTCGCTGGGCATCTGCGGGGTGTCGGCAAAGTAGCCGCCATCTCGTGCGAAATCCGTCTGGCAGAGGTCGACATCGATAGTTAGCTTGGGGTTGTCTCAATTAGCGTCAATTGGGACGCGGTCGTCATCATCGCTGTTGGCGAAGTTGAGTATGTTCCCGCTTGCGACGCCAACATTGAAGGCGCGAGGGGCATCGATGGTGCCTGCCGTCTTGCGTCCGGTAGTGAGCGGGTGTGCTGTGAAGCCGCCCATCGTGCGGCTGGCTACTTAGGGTGCACCACGGTCTATGTCGCGTCCGAATATGACCGCGTCATTTGTGACAATGTCGAGGTCCAGTGACAGCAATTTGCTGTCACGGTCGCTGACAGACGTGAGAGCTTCAAGGACCTGCGCTGGGCGTCGGAGGGGTTCCATTGGAGGTGAACCATCCGATGCCCGACCCGAGGCTCTCTAGGATGCGGCTTGCGATACCCGACCACTCGCCCGTAGTGAACAAGCGGGCCGTTTCGTGTACTTGGGCATTGGGAGCGTGCAGCAACAATGGACCGCTGCCAAAGCCGGACAGTGCGAGTAGAACAGCAATTACGCCAAATATAATTGCTTAAAAATCAGCAAGAAATTCTTCGATCAGGAGTCCTGACTCCAGAAGGTAAAAGCGACGTTGCCGGCTGGTCTAGCTATGCCAAAGAGAGAGAAAGCCGATTTTTTCCGCTGTTGGAACCGAACTTCAGTTGAGCATATTTGTCATGATTATGATCGATTAAAGAATAGAATGGCTTGGCCGAATCGATCTGATAACTGAGGAATGTAAGAGTGAACAGACAATATGGCATTACGCTTTTCATTATGATTATTTTCTGGGCATCCAGAAGTCTCGTCAGACGGAGTGCTTCGACAAGATGAGCAGGCTTGTAGCCCGGCTTGTACGGCTGAAGAGATGGTTGTGTCCGGGCGGCCGATGGACCGAGGGGGGCTCTGCGATTGCGGGAGTGGTAGATGGCGTTTCTAAAGCTCCCGACCGTGTTTTCACGACCAAATTCCCGTTTGAAAACTAACGGCTAACGCCTATTGGGGAACAGTTCGACCCCGAACGGGTAGCCATAGAGTCGAGTATGGGCGATGTCGAGTTGGGGGCTGTTGTGCTTGCTCGACAGGACACAGGGCGTCGCCCTTTATTCGGCGGTGACACCATGTTGGGCCGGCGGTATTACGACCCTGAAGGCGTTTCAGACCGCGATGAGGTGCCGTCCGACAATCCAGACGCCGTGCTTTGGGTGACGGACCCTAAACCCGGTCGGGCCTCTGACTTTGGCTCGCTGCCTTTTGAGTGGGTAGTCACAACGGATCCATCCGGCGCCAACGATGAGACGAGCATTGCGTTCAACTCGTTGCCGGGCTCGCTGCCTTTGCTGGTAGATCTTGGCGTGGACGACATCAGCCTTGGGAATAACCACAGCTATGGTGACTTAGAACCCGGTATTGTCTCGACCATTGATTCCGCGGGTATCACTCACAGCAGAACGGATTTGGAAGCCGATGACGCTTGTGCGTCGATGGGTGTAGACGTCTTGGACGAGACCTGTGCGTGCGTCTCGATGAGCGGCAGTGAAGCCGCAGGCTGATCGATTCCGCTTGTCGCATCTGACGACCAAGGGAGGCGGCCAAGCTTGCCGGATGAAGGCTGTGAGGTGCAAGCCGTTTTGGATGCGTCTGCGGGTGGGCTTCCGACCCTTGTATAGCTTCACGAAGGCATCGAGTACGCGGAGACCCGATGTCGAGAACGTCTGAGCGGGCCGCATTGATGGTGAGAGCGGGGGCTGCGTAAGCCTTGGGCCATCATCCTCATGGGGTGCGAGGGGCCCGTCGGCTGGACGGTGCGTTGATAGCGGAGGCTCCGGGCAACCTGGCTTTCGACAGCGAGCGTCACGAGAGTACGTAGACTATCTGCTAGCTGCGGATATGGCAGAAGGGGGTGCAACATGCCCAGAGTGCTGGGTTGTACCTTGAAAATTGGTTCCCGCGCCCCATGGTCGGCTGCGAGTCGGCTCCTGCGGCAGGTTGGAGCGCAGTCAGCTCCACACGGGTCTGTGTGACCGCGACACCGGTTGGAGGCACGTTGAAGTGGCGGGCAGAGGACGCTGGCTCCCGAGCGAGAACTGTCCATGGACGTAGTTGTTGGCTAGGGCCGAGTCGCTGCAGTCGACCTGCGTGCTGTGTTGGCAGATGGTGAATCGTTCACGCGCATCCAGACTGACGTTGAATTGGCGGCGGTCGATGTGGGGCGAGACCTGTTTTAGCACGTTGGTTGTGAAGATATTGACGTGGATGAAGACGTTGGCGAGACCACGTCTTGGCCGCATGGAAGTACCAGTGAGCCCTGTCACTTTGATGTGTTGGAAGACGCACAATCTCTGTGTTCGTTCTGTGATGACCACAATCTCGAGGATGCAGTCACCACCCTTTGGCGTCGGGTTCGCGCAGAGGCATTCGCGACAGACCGACGGATTTTGGCATTGTGGTACGGTCTCGTGCCACCGCAAGGCGGCGAAGCCAATGTGGTCGTTCGGAGATTCGGGGATTTGTGGTTCGGATGAGGCCGAGGACCAGGTAGCCACTGACCCTCGACAGTGATCACCGCGATTGGTCCATGGCCCATATTTTTCTGGATTTGCTCGCAACCCAGCTCGCGCTCGATGACGCGGCCCGGGCCATGCGAATCTTTTTACGGTCTGCTCCGCCGCGCCGTGGGGATGGGGTCGTCAGGTTCGACCAGGTCGGTCTGATTACCTAGGGAGAAGCCTATCTACGAATCGATAGATGATGTCAGATTTTCGGGGGACCAAACACGGTCGATTTGCTGCGATTGCCTGCGGCGGCGGGCACGGATGTGTTGTCGTTGGTCATCACACAAGCATCGGCAGTTCCATAGGATACGGTGACGCGTCGCCGGCGTAGGCCGCCGGAGGAGTAGGGTCGTGCTGAAACACGCAATTCCAGACCACTACAAAGTGGACACGTTGGTGGGTACAGGATCTGCGGCTCATGTGTACAAAGCGGTGCACGTAGAGTCGGGTAAGCTTTTGGCCATTAAGCAGCTTCACCGCCGATTGGTCGGTAAACCTCATCCTTTCCAACGGTTTTGCCGCGAAGCGCTGCTGATGGCGTCACTCGACCACCCCCAAGTACTGCGCTGCGTAGACCGAAACCTCGACTGTAAACGTCCCTGGTTTGCCATGCCGTACTGCCCGGGTGGAAGCATCGCAGACCAGTTGGTTCGATCCACGCTGCGGTCGCGGCAGCTGCTTGAATATGTGTTGGAGACTTTAGACGCTCTCGCCTACCTACACGAGCTTGGAATCGTCCACCGAGACGTGAAGCCAGAGAATATTCTGATCGACCGACATGGTACCGCACAGCTTGCCGACTTTGGCATCTCGCGGTCGCCGTCTCAACCATCGCTTGTGGAGGAGGACACCCTCGGCACGCCTTCTTTCAGCGCTCCTGAGCAGCTTCAAAACTCTAAGAGTGCATCCTCAGTCTCAGATCTGTATGGACTGGGTGCCACACTGTACGTGTGTACTCTTCGCAAGACCGCCATTCCGTTGTTGATTCCGCATGAGCGTGAAGCCCGCCTTGATGAATTACCACCACCGTTACGGCCAATAGTACGACGTGCCACTGCTCTGGTACCATCCGACCGGTATCCCACCGCCGCAGCGATGGCTGACGACATTGCCGACTTAATGGAGTGCTGGGATGGCGGGCTTCTCTAGCGGCTATTGCTGACGGTTAGACCCGAGCGGCCTCGCGCCATCCATCTAGCAGCGTACAGGCGAAGCTGCATTTGCCCGACGTACCCGAGTCCCATTGCGAGCTCATTGATATGCCTCACTTGCTGCCCTTCGGACATGCCAGATGCTTCAAGAAAGTTGGTCAGAGTTGGGTTTTGAGATGCCAGTAGTGCCAGGATGTCTCGGTCGTCTTCAATCAAGTCTTCGGATATCGCCCGATAGTAGAGCTTCGTCGACATGGTCTCGCTCAGGTACATGCCACCCTCTTTAACGCAACCCAAGGCGTCGAACAGCTCAAGGGGGGCGTCGACCTTCATCAGATATCCAGAGGCACCCGCTAGCAGTGCGCGCTCTGCAAACACCGACTCGTGGTGGCTGGATAAAATCATGACAGCAGCCTGGTTGTACAGCGTGCGGATGGCCTTGGTGAGTTGGATACCATCGGGACCGCCTGGCATGTTCAAGTCGGTGAGGACGATGTCAGGACGTGCCGTATCGAGACACAAGATCGCATCTGCGGCGCTGTCAACGCTTCCACAGACCTGGTAATGTTCATCCACCGCAATCAACGCAGCTAGGGCATTCCGGAATTTGGGTTCGTCATCGACTAGTAGGATGCGTACGGTCACCACACAGAATTCTCCAGATATCCGCAATATCGCTAATGCAACGTATGGCTTCTACATGTTGTATGCATCTGTTTTGTATGAGTTTGTGTTTCGTACTGCGGGAACGAGTCGCACTTGATTCGGACTCGACTGGTGTTTACGTTGTGGTACACAGCGTCGTGGAGTGGCCTTAGTGGACGAGATAGACCGACCGCTTCGGTGGACTGCCAACCTAGACGAACGTGATGTCGAGGTTTGGCTCCTGCGCTGGGCGTCGAAAAAGGAGCTTGATGATGGCGTTGTTCGCCATATGTTGGGACTTGTGCTCGCGGCTAGGCAAACAGTAACGAGCAAGCCGGATGTTGCGTTGCGATTGGCACGTGAGGGTGCGTGGTGCCGTATGTCCATCGAAGTCGATAGCGCAGCCGTCGTTTCCTGTTGTCTCCAGATTCCGCAGTGGTCAGATGGGACAGCCCCTCCAGATCTGCGGTCTGTAAACGAGAGCCTTCAACGCCAGAAGGCCGCTTTGCGGCGTTCGAACGAAGATTTAGAACGGTTTGCGGCGGCGGCCTCCCACGACTTAAGAGCTCCGTTGGGGATTATTCGGACCTATGGGACTGTTCTTTCAAGGATCTATGCTGGTGAATCATCACAGCGCTACGCGGACGGCATCTTGTCTGCGAGTGCGCGTTTGATGTCCATGTTGGATGGCATGTTGCAGTGGGCTCGTGTGGATAGCTCGCGCGAGATTCGGCGTTTTGACATGGCTATTGTTCTGGACGAGGTGCTACAGAACCTGGCATCTAGTTTTGATGGAGTGACAGTAGACGTAGAACTGGACGCACTTCCAGCGTTGGCTGTTGCCCGAGTTCATACGGTTCAAATCTTCCAGAACCTCATCGACAATGCGGTCAAGTATCGATGTGGTGACTCTGTTTCCATCCGGGTCCAGGGCCGGTTGGATGGCGAGTGGGTCGAGTACACAATTACCGACGACGGACGAGGCATTCCCGCGGAGCGGCAACGGGAAGTCTTTGAGTTGTTTCGCCGACTGGACCCGGATGAGGCCGAGTCTGGAGCGGGCGTGGGGCTCGCCTTGGTTTCGCGAATTATCAAACGCTACTCGGGAGACATTTCCGTGGAGAGCGCAGTTGGACAAGGAAGTACCTTTCACATTCGCTTACCGTCTGGCTAGCGTTTGAGGCGTACGTGCGGCGGTATACAAGAATGACGTCTCGCAGCCGATGCGCGGCCCAGTCGAATCCGATAGATTGGCGGTTGCCGTTGTTTGACCAGTGTGGTGCGAATGCCAAAGTCGCCCCTTTGACGCTGTAGAGATTTTTATTCGACCTTTCTAGCAAGAGAATTTGCGAGAAAATTATTATTAACTTGATGTATAGTTAGGCGATATGCAGCGCCTCGGATAGCACGTCACATCGCCGAGGTAGTATTTACTGCGAGCCCGTGAAGGATGCGGGCTCACCTCCGATTGTGTTGGGTTGGATTCGTGCGCCGAGGTGGCCGCACCCTTCGATACCGAATCCGACGCCGACTTTCAGTAGGGTCGTCGTGGCCCGATGGTTCGCGCCCAGGTGAGGTCGGTCGTCCAAGGATTAACCAATAGCTCTACGCTACGGTCTGTCGCGAAGTCTGGGTAGGGGTATCGGAAGAGCGAGAGTGTGCGAAAGGTGGTCAAGCTGTTTGGGAAGGCCACCGCAGCTTACGATACGAAATCTATGGTGCCCTATGTGTTCCGGGACCTACTACCAATTAGTTGAGCCTTCCTGTGGCTTGACCAACTCACGCGCCACATGCGCCGGATGCTGACCGCTCGATCAATGAAGCGACACGCGGACAACCGGGGGCAATCCAGGCATCCGACTTAGTGTTCTAGCGGTGACCGACTGCGTGCTTTAGGGTTGAAGCTCTCCAGAGGTTTGGGTGTCCGACCAATCTGTGTGTACAAAGTGTGGCTCTCCCAGCCTGAGCTGGTCAACCCTCCGAAAGGTTGTTCCAGTGGATGTTTTGCGCTGTAAGGAATGCGGGGCTGTTAATGCGGAGGAAGACTGGCTTGCACCTCTTCTTCCGCTTCATGAAGGCCGGTGCATCAACTGTGGTGATCGGAAGTCCGCAGGTACCTGCCGAAACTGTGGTCTCACCGACGCAGAAGACAAGCAGGTCCACGACGAGCTACGCGAGATGGTCGCTCCTATTCACGATCTCATCAATGCAGCCCGCGCGGCGACCAAACAGGGGCGTTGGCTCATTGGCTTGAAGCTCGCTTCGGCGGCGTCGGTCTGGTCCGCAACAGAGCGTCACCGGGACAAGGCACGGGCACTCCGCGTGTGGTTGTTGTCGGCGATTGGTGAGCCGGAAGCCGCACTCGACGATGCCAAGGTGTGGGTCGAAAACGAGAAAGATGCCTCTGCGGTTGCTTGGGCCAGCCTCGGCCAACAGCAGCAACACGCTGGGTTCAGTGGTTTAGCGGCGGAGAGCTACGGCAAAGCTCTGGGTAAGGACCCTGAACAGGTGACGATTCGGGCGCGTCGGGCGACTCTGCTGATGGAGTTGGGACGGGAAGGTCAGGCGGCGGAAGACGCGAGTATGTGCTTTGAAAGCCAAGTAGATGAACGCACGCTGGAGATTGCGATGGCCGTCGCCGAGAAGCTGTGCGACAAGTTTGAGGCGGCTTTTCGCGACGATGAGGTCCAGCGGATTGTGAGTCGTGCCGGTGTATATGTTGAACGGTCGGCGACCTTGTTGGCGCACAAGGCGCGCTTGGCGGCGATGGAAGGTGACGACGTGACGGCGAAGCGCGAGCTGAAGAAGGCGAAGCGTATCGACCCAAGTCTGCCGTTGTATGCGAGGGTGGAGCGGTTGATTCGTCCACAACGCACATCTTGGTGGCGCTGGTAGTTCGAGTTTCGCAGCGAGCATGCGATGCATGCCCGGATTCGCTGTCGCTGCTCCCCTTTCGACCATGAGGTCACGTCAGGGCTTGCTGTTTGCCTTCGACCGCGCCTCGCCTCTCATTGCACCCGAACGTGGTGGGGACATTGTGGTGTTGGCGGAGGATGGGTTGGCGTTTCGCGGAGGTCGATTTGGCGGCTTGCGCAGGGTCTCTCACTGCGTGGAAATTGCTGCAGATCGACGAC
>JBLHSN010000023.1:0-33452 GCA_047626195.1 Myxococcota bacterium | reverse complement strand
ACTTGAACCTGACCGAGCCCGGGGCGTACGTCCAATGGGCGCGTGAGTTGTCAGGGGACGGCCGCACGGTGTCTGTCCTGCAAGGCTTTGGCTATGAACAGACTACGCTGGGAGACGTTCCTGGACGTTTGCCCACGGAAGGCGAGCTTCGCTTCATGGCCTTCGACAGCATTGCCGCAGGAGCGGACGAGCTGCTGTGGTTTGGGCAGAGCACTCTGGACCTCAACGTGCCGTCGGAAGCCCAGCTGTGGGACACCTTACTCACCGTCACCGGAGACATTGCTGAGCTGCGGAACGTGGTCACCCGGCCGGTGGTCCTGTTCGAGCAGTCGGATCATCACGCGCTACGCGGTCACGGCGACGACAACAGTATGGTCCTCATCGTCGTCAACCGCCTGGACGCGGACCAGACCTTCACCATCCAACTCGACGGTGCGGTCTCTGCGACAACTCAGATGGGACGCAACGGCGTTGTAGTCGAGGAAGTGCTGACAACAACGCTGGCATCCCTGAGTGCCGCAGTCTTCGAGATTGACTTCGAATAGCTGCTGCCTCGCACGCCGTGTCGCGGGGGCCCAGTGGAGGCGACGTGAGGGCAAAGAGGTAGACCCTCGCAGCACTTCTGTGCGCGAGGGCCCGAGCGACGCGACAGTCGGCGTCGGCTTGGCCGCCCCTCGGTAGTTGAGCCATGGGGTGCCATCTAAAAATCAGCGCCGTAGGTCCCGGTGAGTAGGCACCGCGAGGGCAATGCTGCAAATCCGAAGGAACCACCGATCATTTCTAGGGTGGGCAACGCTGCCATCGTGGTTGCAACGGCTGTGAAATGGAACTGCTATTTTGGAACTGGCCCTAAGTTTCCATGAAGGACTTGAGACGCTTCGACCGGCTTGGATGACGCAACTTGCGCAGGGCCTTGGCTTCGATCTGACGAATGCGCTCGCGGGTGACCTCGAAGTCTTGGCCGACCTCCTCGAGCGTATGGTCTTGATGCTGACCAATTCCAAATCGTAGGCGCAACACGCGTTCTTCACGGGGAGTGAGGGTTGCCAGTACCTTGCGAGTGGCTTCGGAGAGCGAGGCGTTGACCATGTTCTCGGAAGGAGACACAGCACCCTTGTCTTCGATGAAGTCACCCAGGTGGGAGTCTTCCTCTTCGCCGATTGGCGTCTCGAGGGAGATGGGCTCCTTGGCAATCTTTAAGATCTTGTGGACCTTCTCAACCGGCAACTCCATCTTGTCTGCGATTTCTTCCGGCAACGGCGGGCGTGACAGCTCTTGTTCGAGATGGCGCTGTGTGCGGACCAGCTTGTTGATGGTCTCAATCATGTGCACGGGAATGCGGATGGTACGGGCTTGGTCTGCGATGGCGCGGGTAATCGCCTGACGGATCCACCAGGTGGCGTAGGTCGAGAACTTGTAGCCGCGACGGTACTCGAACTTCTCGACAGCCTTCATTAGGCCAATGTTGCCCTCTTGAATGAGATCGAGAAACTGCAGTCCGCGGTTGGTGTACTTCTTGGCGATTGAGACAACCAAGCGCAGGTTGGCTTCGACCAGCTCGCACTTGGCCTGCTCTGCAAGGGCCTCACCCTTCTTCAAGTCGATGGCGGACTGGTGTAGTCGATCACGGCCCATGCCTGTCTCGGCTTCTACCTTGCGAACTTTGCGAAGCTCACGGCGAACGCGGCTGTCGAAATCACGCCAGCGTTCTTCGGGAATGCCCGTTCGGTTGATGACGTCTAGGCCAGACTCGTCGAGGTTACGTCGGACTTGGCGAATGGAGCGACGCAGGTCGCGCACAGGCAGGCGAGCGTCTCGTGCGACCAGCTCGATTTCCTTTTCGGAGCTGGCGATGATGACCCAAGACCGCTGAATGCGTTGGCTGATGTCGGCAATCTGCTTCTTGGTGAATCCGAATGTCTCCATGTGGCCGACGAGGGCGTCTTCGGCGTCGTCCATGGCTTCTTCGGCAGCGGCGAGCTTCTTCTTACTCTTGGCTTTGGAGACGGACTCCAGAGTGGCCGCGTACGCTTCCATAAACTCGCGTGCTGTAACCAAACCTTCTGTGAGCGACTTGCTCTCGGTCGTCTTGGTAGGCCTGGCTTTTTTGCCGCTTCGGAGTGCTTTTTGAATGCGCGCTAAGTCGTCGGAAATCATCTCTTGGACGAAGTCGACACCGAGTGGTGAGGTCAGAACGATCTGCTTGACCGTTAGCTCCCCATCTTCGATTCGCTTGGCAATCTCGATTTCGCCCTCTCGCGAGAGAAGCGAAACAGAGCCCATCTTGCGCAGGTACACGCGAACGGGATCATTGCTGCGATTCGCGTCTGCGGCTTTGTCGTCAGGGACCTTGCCGCGACGAGCAGCTTCTGCCTGCTTGCGCTGCTTGTTCACAATCTCAATGTCCATGTCCGAGAACATGATCATCAGATCGTCCAAGCGGTCGCTCGATACCAGGTGAGTCGGAAGAGTGCTGTTCATCTCCTCATACGTGACGTAGCCACGCTTCTTCCCGATGTTGATCAGCTGCTGGACCTCTGAAATGTCCTTTTGCATGCTCATCGACGTACCGCCCTTGACCTAGAATTGTGAGGAGATCGGAGAGTGTCTAGCACCTCGATCCATGTCCCTAGTCGGCTCGCTCCGTGATTCTGTAAAGAATCAGGCCCATCGTTCACGCTCGTCATAATTTCCCAGCCATAAGTGGAGGTGTGGGAAGAGACTTCATTCAAGGCGCAGATCCTGGGAGTTGTCGAGAACCGTCTAAGACACGGCTGGACGTTAACCAATGCTTGACGGGACTGCCAACAACGAAACGGTAGAATCAGTCGTCTGTGGGAGCGAGCGCTTCGGCGATAAGTTGCATGGTGACCTCGGCATCTCCACGTGCCAATGCCGCTTCTAGTAACTCTTCACGTTCCTTCTGCCGCATGCGCTCGGTAGCAGCGGTACGGTAGCCTTCCATGTCTTGCGCCTCAAGGGCCTTTTGTGATGCCCGGGTCAACGCTTCGATAGCCGATAGTCGGCGTCGGCGAGACAGGCGATCGACCATGGTCAACATCCCTGCCGCGGCACTTGCAACCTCGTACAGCTCCGTTCTTCCAACAATGGCGGACAGCGTCCTCTGAACACCTGGGTCTTCAGTGTCTTGCAGTACGGCCGCTACGGGCTCGCCGGATACAAGGCGCGCAATCACTGGAATGACCGGGGTGTGTTCGTCGAGCAGGGTAGGAGGAGCGCGTTGGACGAGGTCGGCGACGTGGTCGTATCGGTGGACCAGTAGCCACAGCACATGCACGATTTCTTGGGTTGGGCGCCAGCCGACGCGTGCTGGTGCCTGCGGGCGCTGCTCGGGCTGCACCGGTGCCTTACGCAGCCGATCGATCAGAATATCTTCGCGAATCCGGAGCTTCTGCGCGGTAAGTGCACGCATGGACGGGGGGAGCTGGCGGAGCAGCGGAGTGAGCTCGTCCAGCAACTGAGCGATGCCGGCCGAGGAATAGTTACCGTCGGCTACGCGGCGGTCCAACAACCACTCGTACAGCGGGGGGGGCGACTCCAAAGCTTTCTCCATGGCTTCAGCGCCATGCGCGACCAAGAATTCATCGGGGTCTTTGGCGTCGGGGAGGTCCAAGCGCCAAGGCTGGATGTCGGCTTCGACAAACATTGGAAGCGACTTTTCGGCGGCTCGCATTCCGGCAGCATCTGAGTCGAAGAGGACAATGGCACGGTCTGCCAAGCGGCGAAGCTTGGTCATGTGCTGCGAAGTGAGAGCTGTTCCACAGGTAGCGACCGCTTCGGCAAACCCTGCCTGGCGCATGGCGAGCACATCCATGTAGCCTTCGACGATAATGATGCGCTTCTTCTGCTGAATCGCGGAGCGGCCTTCATACAATCCGTAGAGAACCCGCGACTTATCGTACAGTGAGGTCTCCGGTGAGTTGAGGTACTTTGGGCCGTCACCGTCTAGAAGGCGACCGCCGAAGCCGATGACCCGACCGCGTTCGTCTCGAATCGGGAAGATCAAGCGGTTGCGAAAGGTGTCGTAGCTACCGGATCGCCCCTCTCGTGTCTTGGAGAGGCCGACGTCTCCAATAAGCTGTGCGTTGTAGCCGAGGCCGTGCAGGTGATCAGTGAGTTGAGACCAGGCATCGGGTGCGAATCCAAGGCCTGCATCTTGTGCCGTGGACTCGTCGAGTGAGCGATCGTGAACGTACGACCTTGCTTTGGCCCCTTCAGGACGAGTCCAGAGCATGGACCTGAAGAACTCACTCGCGGCCGACAAGACGTCGTAGCTTGTGGCTCGCTGCTTGAGGTTGCGTTTGTCTTCGGGCGACAGCTCGCGCTCTTCGATGGTGATGCCAACGCTGCCCGCCAGCTCTTTGACCGCTTCGATGAACGACAAGCCCTCCAGCAGCATCAGGAACTTGAATGCGTCTCCACCGGTCTGGCAGCCGAAACAGTGGAAGATGCCTTTGTCAGGAATGACATGGAACGACGGGGACTTTTCTTGATGAAAGGGACATAAACCCTTGTAGGACTTTCCGCGTCGATTCAACGAGACGTGCTTTTGGACCACCGACACAATGTCGACGCGCTCGCGAATCTCGTCGATGGTCTCGCGCGGGATGCGTGCCATTCAAGTCTCTAGCTGTGCTGGGTGGCTGCCAGTAGCACGGCGGGGTCTGCTTCATCGTCCTCGACTCTGGCAAGGCGAGCGCCGAGGCTGCGAAACTTGTCGACCAAGTTTTCGTAGCCGCGGTCCAGGTGATACAGCCGACGCAGCTCCGACAGGCCGCGTTCGCCCTCGGACATGCGGGCGTCGGCTCCCAGGGCGGCGATGCACAAGGCGGCGGATGCCCGAAGGTCTGAGGACATCACGATGGCTGACGACATATGGCCGGTGCCGCGAACAATCGCCGTACGACCGGCGATGTCGATGGTGGCGCCCATTCGTGACATCTCGGCGGCGTGCATGAAGCGGTTCTCGAAGATGTTCTCGGTAATCGTAGACACACCGTCCGCGAAACACGCCAACGCGCACATCTGTGATTGCATATCGGTCGGGAAGCCCGGATGCGGCTCGGTGATGAGTTCGAAAGGCTGAACCGGACCGTCTTGGATGAGGCGAATCGACGTGGCAGTGGTCTCGATTTTTGCACCGGCGGTCGTCAGCTTGCCAAGGAGCGAGCGAACTTGGTCGGGGTTGCACTCGGTGACCGTGACGTCGCCACCGGTGATGGCGCCGGCACACAGGTAGGTGCCCACTTCAATGCGGTCGGGCATGATGCGGTATGGGCGCGATGCTGGAGACAGACGTGGCACACCGGACACGTGAATTTCGGAGGTTCCAGCTCCCTCAATCTTTGCGCCCAAGGTGGTGAGGAAGTTGGCCAAGTCCACAATTTCCGGCTCCCGTGCGGCATTGCGGATGATGGAGTCCCCTTGGGCAAGCACAGCCGCCATCAGGATGTTTTGCGTACCACCAACGGTTGGCATGTCGAGGTTGATTTCGGCGCCGCGCAGGCCATCTGTTGTGCCATGGATGTTGCCCTTAGAAAGCTCGAAGGTGCAACCGAGCGCTTCCAGTCCCTTGAGGTGCTGGTCGATAGGGCGGGTTCCGATGGCGCAGCCGCCTGGCATGCTCACAATGGCTTCGCCGTGACGGGCGAGCAGGGGGCCAAGGACGAGGACGCTGGCACGCATACGGCTGACGATGTCGTACGGCGCTTCGCAGAATGCGATTCGTGTGGTGTCCACGCGCAGTGTTCGTGCGACCAAACTCGGGCAGCCTAGGCGCCCGAGAAGCGACAACGTGCTGCTGATATCCGCGAGGTCTGGCACGTTGGCGAGGCGGTGCTCACCAGGTGCGAGCAGAGTCGCAATAAGAATGGGCAGGGCAGCGTTCTTCGCTCCCGATGCTTTGACGGAACCGTGTAGGCGGTGTCCACCTTGGATGACGAGCTTTTCCATGAGGGCTCCGAGCGAGTGACGGCGACTGTGGCCAACAGGGCCTTTGCACAGACCGTGCCGAGGTCGAGATGGCGCGCGGTAACCCGCTGCATGAGACCGAACCCGTGGTGCTGGGCGGTTTCGGCTGGATTTGCGAGAGCGTGGAGAGAGCGGCAGGTGACGCGGGTCCGGATAGCTTTCAATTCCGCTACGATTCGTCGCTGCGTGCTCGGGTTCGTCGCGTAGTGGTTGGGTCGATGTCCGGATGGGCGAGCGCCCACTCAATACGATTGACCATGCCGCGAAGGGCTCCGGCCTCGCGCACCGAGGGTGTCATCCGCTGAAGCAGCGCTCGGGCGGTTGTGGCTACCCGGTCTGAAGGGGTCGAACGGGTGTACCCAACATTCTCCATAAGCCGGACCCAGTCACCGACCGTCGCTTCCAACATCGGCAGGTCGGCGGGAGTGCGCTTGCTCTTACGGTCTAGCGCCCGTGTGGACCGGGTCATGTGGTGCCCACCGATTGGCCGACCAGGGGCTGACAGGCCTTGTTCGCGAGCCGCTTGGAAGAGCTCGTGTGCAATCAGCAGGACCGCTTGGGATAGGTTTAGTGAGGCATGCTCTGCGGTTGGGATGCGCACAATACTCTCGCACCGCTGTACGCTTGCGGTGTCGAGTCCATGATCCTCACGGCCGAACAGGATGGCCGTAGTGACGTCAGGTCCCGCCGTACACACCTTTTCGGCGACCTGTCTTGGCGACAGAATTGATTGGCCGTCTTTGCGGTGACGCGCGGTTGACGCCACAGCGTACTGGACGCCGTCAAGGGCGGTGTCCAAGTCTGCGACAAAGCGGGCATTGGCCAGAATGTCGTGCGCGCCCGGCGCCATCCATCGTGCGCGCTCAGCGTCAAACGCGAGGGGGTCAACAACGATCAGGTTCGACAGGCCGTTGTTGAGCATAGCCCTAGCCGTTGCTCCAACGTTGCCGGGGTATAGGGGCTGAACCAGAATGACGACAACCCGGTCGAGGGGGGATGCCATCTTGGCTACTTCCAGAACATCAGCCACCGAAAGAATCGAGCGAAGACGCTCGTTCCTTTAAGGCGCGCCACTGGTTGCATGGGAGCGGGGGGCAGCGTGCGGGCGGTCTCGCTGGCGGTCTCGTCCGGTGTGGGCTCGGGAGCGACCACGTTGGGACGCAAGCTCGCAGAAGGCATGGTGAGCGGTGTCGGCGGTGCGACGGGCTTCTTCTTCTTCTTCTTGAGCTTCTTAGGCGCTCCGCCACCTTCGTCTTTACCGAGCTTCAAGCTCGACTCAACAAGCTGACCGGTGTCGCGGTCGCGGGCGGTGAGGTTTAGAATGCCTTCCGAGTCGATGTGGAAGGTGACTTCAACCTTGACCTGGCCCTTGGGAGCCGGACGTACACCCGAAAAGACGAAGGTGCCGAGCAGCTCATTCTCGCGGACGTATTTGGACTCGCCTTGGTAGATCTTCAGCATGATGGAGCGCTGATTGTCTTTGGACGTGGTCAGCGTGCGGGTCTTGTAGTCGGGCAGCGGCTGGTTCTTGGCGAACAGCACGTGCATGGTGCCGTCGGACTTGTTGATACCGATGGCCATCGGTAGAACGTCCAACAGCGTGACGTCTTGAGGACCTGCTCTGGAGGACAGGCTGTGAGCCATGATGGCCGCACCAATGGCGACGGCTTCGTCGGGGTGCACCTTCTGGGACGGGGGCTTGCCAATGAACCCGCCGACCTTGTCGCGGACGAGCGGCATGCGGGACTGGCCACCCACCAAGAGCATTTCGTCGATCTGGTCTTTGGTCGAGCCGGCTTCTTCCAGAATGCGCTCGCAGGTGATGATGCTGCGCTCCACTAAGTCCCGGGTCAAGCTCTCCAGTTGGTCGCGAGTGATGGTCATGTCGATAGTAACGAAATTGCCGTCATCATCTTTGCCGACGTCTGGGATGTGCAGACGGGTCTCGCTCTCGGACGACAGCTTGATTTTAGCGCGCTCGGCGTGGTCGCGAATAGCGGCGACTGCAGCGCGCTCGTACGAGAGGTCGACACCGTGCTCGTCTAAGGAGGTGGCCAGGATGTGCTGCATCAGGCGGTCATCGAAGTCCACACCGCCCAAGAAGGTGTCACCCCCCGTGGCGATGACCTCAAAGATCTTGTCTTTGATATCGATGATGGAGATGTCGAAGGTACCGCCGCCGAGGTCGTAGATGGCGACCCGCTGGTTGAGCGTACGACCCAATCCGTATGCGAGGGCAGCTGCGGTGGGTTCGTTCAGGACGCGGAGTACTTTCAGGCCCGCGAGCTTTCCGGCCGAACGAACGGCTTGGCGCTGACGGTCATTGAAGTAGGCGGGCACAGTGATGACCGCCTGGTCGATGTCGCGCTCAAGGGCGTCTTCGGCAGCGTCTTTGATCCGGCGCAGAATCGCAGCACTGATTTGCTCGAGCGTGAAGACCTGGTCCTTCACCTTGATCAGAACTTCGGAGCTCTCGCCTTCGACCAGCTCGTAGGTGAAGACTTGCTTCATCTTTTCGATGGCGTTGGAACCGAAGTTCCGTCCGATTAGCCGCTTGCTGGCTTGGACGGTCGAGCCGGCATTGACAACGGCTTGCTCTTTGGCTTCTTCGCCCACAAGGCGATTGCCGTGCTTGTCAATAGCAAACACAGACGGAATGGTCTTTTGACCGCCGCGGTATTCAATGAGGCGTGGAACCCCGTTTTCGATGATTGCCGCGCAGGAGTTTGTGGTCCCGAGGTCAATCCCGATGGCTTTGCCCATACGGTGTCTCGTGCTCCGAAAGTGCGCAAGGGACGTTGCGACCGATGCTAGGCGGCTTGGATAGCACGCACCAGTGTGGCAGGTCAACGGGGCCCGCTGCGCTTGCTGCGAGTAATAACGTTCGGTTGGCCTGTAGCGAAGCTCAACCGGTCGTCTTGCCCCGGCCATGCGCGCGTCGGTTACGGAACTGTTGGTATGCAAGACGGAGGATGAGCATGGCGCGACCTGGGCAAGCATTGGCTTCTCGTTTCAACCGGATGCTTGAGCGGCTGGAGGAAGAGCGGAAACGAGAGGAAGAGGCGCGTGCAAAACGGCTGTTGGAAGCCCAGACCGCTCGGGCTGACCTGTTCGAGAATTTGGGCGCATTTGCCGAGGCCGTGGGCCACCTGCAGGTCCAGGCAAAGCCGGGCGAAGAAGGGTTGACGCTTCGCTATCTGGACCAGTTCATCCACTTTGCTCCGAAGGGCGAAGCCGACCGGGTAGAGGTGCGTTTCGCCGGCTCTGATGGTCAAGAGCACCGCCTGTACCGCGAGCCCGAGCTGGGCAATCGTTGGGTGTGGGTTGCCAGCATGGGTGGGCGGGAAGACCGACTGCCGCTATTCGACCAGGGTTTGGAAGAACTGTTGGTCCGTGGCCTCGCTCTGCCCCGCCCTGCGCAGGGAATGGACGATGTTCCAGCCGATACCGGAACGCTCGAAGATGCGATTCCGAGCGAGAGAACGCTCTAGCGGCACCCGGCCAAGCGATTGGTTGAAAGTCGGAAGTGCTGGCCGGTCGTGGTCTGGACCGCGTATAGGACCCCTACGTATACGTGCGCATTCGTCACGGACCGGGGGATGATATGAGAAGGAAAACTGTGCTTCTGTTGGCGCTGTTGCCCGCAGTTGCAGTAGCGGGGTCGCCTACAGATTTCGGCGGGCTCGGCTCCATCTATTTCAATGATTGTGGCTTGTGGAACGATCCAGACGCGGAGGCTGGAGTCGTCTTGGCACCCGAATATCCGCAAGTTCCGCTGACTCCAGAGCAGGACATTTCCTACGGCGGGTCGGCGTCCAATCGGATTGTTGTGCGGTGGAATGAGGGCGGCGTCCCAATGGAAGCGGTCGCCGACACGGTTGCCGGTACCTGCGATTGGGATGTCGAAGCTCTGGGTACAGGTTCTTTTCGTGGCACCAACAGTGGCCTCATCATGCGGAAAGGAGAGTTCGTGGGTCGCGGCATCAACGGCAACAATCAATGGTGGCTGCGCAGCTATGGTGTTGGTTTTGAGTTCGTGAATGCGGGCAATTCCCCGATCACCGACTTGCGCGTGTTCCATGCATCAGACCCAGAGATTGACGTTGCACTCAACGGCGATGAAGCCACGGTCAACGATGCCTACGATTCCAATGGTTGGGGGTTCAAAAACTGGGCGATTGCCATGGGTGAAGCCAGTAATATCACCATGGGCTACTACGCCTGCCAAGCGGAAGACTCGGTTGGGTTCCTCACTGCGGGTGCCGACCCAGAGTCCCCGTTTATCGACCCCGATGGCGCCAGCGCAGACCTGGAGCTCGTCTGGCGTTCGGGACCCATTTCGGTAGGACCGGGTTCCAGCGGCTTGGTAACCTTTGCCGTGTTGGCCGGCGGTGGGTTGAACCAGCGTCGGGACTGGGGTGCCCTGCCTTGGTCCGGCACTACACTCGCCGACCACTACGCTCTCTTCCGCGGCCCCCGCGCAGGCTGTACGATTTTGGACCAAGACCAAGATGGGTTCATGAGTCCCAACGTCGGTGGTCTCGACTGCAGCGATCAGGATGCCTCTATTGGCGGCTCCTCCGTGTATTGGCGCGACATCGACGGGGACAACTTCGGCAACCCGGAGACGGCGTTCACTTCATGTTCCCCACCTGGGTCTTCGGTACTCGCGGGCGGTATCCCCGACTGTGACGACACAAGCGCTGCGAACAACCCCAACGCGGCCGAGATCTGTGACGGCGTCGACAATGATTGCGATGATGAGGTCGACGAAGGACTGGCTGTGAACACCTTCTATATTGATGCAGATGGCGACGGCTTTGGTAATCCTGATGTCTCGGACGAGACCTGCGAAGGGGTCTTGACCGGCTACGTGGGGAACGATGACGACTGCAACGATTCCAATAGGGCCATCAACCCCAACGCCGTCGAGATTGCGGGCAACAGCGTTGACGAAGACTGCAACGCGTCTTGGGACTGTTGGACCGACGTAGACGGCGACAACTACGGCACCATCGTGGTGGTCGCGAGTGTCAACAGCTCGTGTTCCGAAGACGGCGAGGCCGACAATGCCGCCGACTGCAATGATGGCGATTCTAACGTCAATCCGGGTGCCACAGAAGTCGCAGGCAACGCGATTGATGAAGACTGTGATGAGTCCTGGGATTGCTACACCGACTCGGACGGTGATGACTTTGGTACGTCGGTCATTCGGCCGAGTGTCAATGACTCGTGCAGTGACAGTTCGGAGTCCCCCAACGACCAGGACTGCGACGACGGCGACGCGGCCATCAACCCCGATGCGACCGAAATTGCTGGCAACAGCGTAGACGAAGACTGCAACGGCTCATGGGACTGCTACGTCGATGCCGATGGTGACGTCTACGGAACCCGCGCGACCGTCGCGAGTGATGACGGCGTGTGCACAGATGATGGCGAGTCCGCCAATCTGCTCGACTGTGACGACACCAACCCAGCCATCAACCCGGATGCCAACGACATTCCGGGCAACAGCGTGGATGAAGATTGTAGCGGTACTTGGGACTGCTTCATCGACGATGACGATGACGGTTACGCCATGGACGGCGATGTGCAGATTATCGAGTCGCCCAACGATAGCTGTACGGACGTCAGCGAAGCGCCCGTTCAAGGCGACTGCAACGACCAAGACGAAACCATCAACCCTGATGCGACCGAGATTGCCGGCAACGACGTCGACGAAGACTGCGATGACTCATGGAACTGCTTCGCCGATACCGATTCCGACGCGTTCGGTAGCAGCGTGGTTGTTGCGAGCGACGATGCCGCGTGTACAGACCCCGGTGAGTCCGTCAACGCCCTCGACTGCGATGACGACAGCATTGACGTCAACCCGGATGCCACCGAAATTGCGGGCAATACCGTAGACGAAGACTGCGACGACTCGTGGGAGTGCTTCGTAGACTCTGACGGCGATGACTACGGTGTGAGCGAGACCCTCGCGAGTCCCGACAACAGCTGTACCGATGAGGGTGAAGCGGCAAACGAGCTCGACTGTGATGACACCGCCGCTAGCATCAACCCCGAGGGTGTGGACACGGTTGGCATTGCCGTAGACGCGAACTGCGATGGAACGATCACCTGCTTTGCCGACGTAGACGGGGATGGCTTTGGCGACATTGCGCGCATCGAGGTCAGCCTGACCGGCGACACCTGCGATACGGAGACCACCTCATCGGTCGCCGAGGACTGTAATGACGCCGACGACACCGTCTACCCAGGGGCCGAGGAGATTTCCGGCAACGACGTTGACGAAGACTGCAATAACGAGTGGGAGTGTTTCGCAGATGACGACGGTGACGGCTTTGCCGCAGAGGGCACAGATGTTGTCGTATCGGATGACGCCGACTGTGAAGACCCGGGTGAGACCTCCACACAGGGCGACTGTGATGACGCCGATGACACGGTCTCTCCTAACGGGACGGACATCGTGGGTTCGGGCATCGATTCGGACTGCGACGGATTCCTCTCCTGCTTTGTTGACCTAGACGGTGACGGCTTTGGCAACCCCGGTGCCGCCCCGGTCCTGACGGATGCGGGCACCTGCGAAGGTGCGGAAGGCGCCGCCTCGGACGGTACGGACTGTGACGACAGCAATGCCGACATCAATCCGGGCGCCGACGAGATCGAAGACAACGCCGTGGACGAAGACTGCGACGGTGTCACCGCCCTGTCTGATGAGCCGGACACCGACACCGACACCGACACCGACACCGACACCGACTTGGACGGCGGAGACGGCTTGACTATCCAAGGGGGCTGCGGCTGCGATTCCGGCGGTCAGAATACGGGTTGGCTGGTTTTGGGGCTGCTGCCCTTGGCCCTCCGTCGTCGCCGTCGGTAGTTCTTCCTAGAAACGCAGCGCTCTCGCCGTGGCACCGATGTGTAGTGCCGCGGCGTGGCCTGTCTCGACGATACAGCCTCCAGTAGGACCGGAACCGGGACCGAGATCGATGACGTGGTCGGCGCTGCGAATCACGCTCAAGCGGTGTGCAGTGAAGACCACTAAGTCGCCGGCGTCTGCGAGCATCCGGTAGACGTGGGTGAGGGCGGCGATGTCGCTATCGTGCAGCCCACGACCAGGCTCGTCGACAACAATGAGCTGAGGGCCGATTCGCTTTGCGAGCAACACCTCGGCAAGTCGGAGTCGCTGCACTTCGCCGCCAGACAGAGTCCCTGGACGGCGCCCTAATGACAGGTGTCCAAGCCCGACTTCGGTCAAGACACTCATTGCTCGGTCGAGCGCTTTGTGGCCGCTGGTGGGAAAGGCATCGATGCGCACGGTCAGAGCATCGGCGATGGTCAGCCCGTTCCAGGTCTCGATGAGTACCTCTGGACGATACCGAGAACCGTCGCACACCTTACATGGCAAGGCCAGGTCTCCCAGACCGTCCATGGCCACTCTCTCCACACCGGCCCCCTTGCATTCCGGACAGGCGCCCTTGGCACTGCGAAAGGAAAAGTACGCTTTGGACAGCGAGGTGGCTGCTGCAAACACCGACTGTAGCGCTGGCAGAAGTCCCAACGCCGACAATGGGTCCGTGCGGCGGCTGCGGCTAGAGATGACGCGACTGAACCGCTCCAAGCCCACCGTTCTCCGGCAATTGACCGAGCGATTCCCCTCGACAGACGCGGCGAGGACGTCGAAGACCAGGCTGGTCTTACCGCTGCCAGACACGCCGGTGACCGCGACCACGCCGCGGTTTGGCAGGTCAATGTCGATGTCTTGCAGCGTATTTGCGTGGCATCCGAACAGCTGGATGTCGAACGAGTCGACCTCCTCGGCTGGGGCGGGCTCGACAATGGGGGCTTCTGCGAGCGCGAGCTCGACGTCCGCTTCGCGTTGTGTGGTCTCGCGGTGGCTGACTACAACGACGGTGTTGCCATCTTGCGCGAGCGCGCGGGTCCGTTGGCTAAGTTGCTCGACGTCCAATGCGTGTAGCCCAGAGTCTGGCTCGTCTAAGACCACTGTTGTTCCGGTGAGGCCCGAGCGAAGGACACCTGCCAGGCGTACCCGTTGAAGCTCTCCGGTGGACAGCGAGTCGCTGCGGCGGTCTAGCGAGAGGTGGTCGAGACCCAAGCCGCGAAGGTCTGCAATGCGCGCCTGCAGCTCGTCACCAATGGCTGTAACGGACGCTGCAAGGTCGACTGGAAGAGCGCTGAGTGCAAGCGACAGAATGTGCGGAAGCGTTTGGTTGTCGACGGTGACTGCGCGGGCTTGTGGGCTCATGCGTTCGCCGTGGCAGGTTGGGCATGGGGTGTCGTGCAGCGGCGTGCTCCACTCGGTGGCGGCCCGGGCATTGGTTCGATGGTTCGCTTCGGTCTCCACGAGTGCCAACAGGCCTACCCATGGCCCGGTGAAGCGATGTTCTCCGCTGCGTTTACCGCGGGTGTACGTCCACACAACTGACACTTCTTGCTCGCCATTTCCATTGAGTGCGATGTCCCTTTCAGTGTCGCTGAGTGCGTCAAATGGCACGTCCCAGTCCACATGAGGTGCCGCCGCTCTCAGGGTCGCGGCGTACTGGCCACCGGGCTCGCCGAAGAAGCGTCCGGGGCGGGTTCCGGCCATGGCGCCGCCGAACAATGGCAGGTGAGGGACTGTGACCAATAGGTCTACAGTCGCCTTGGGTACCGTGCCGAGTCCCGAACATTCTGGGCAGGCACCAAGGGTCTGGTTGGGGGAGAAGTGGGCCATTGTCAGGGACGTTGGCACACCGTCCACGGTTCCGACTCGCGACCACAGCAAACGCAACAGCGGGCCCATTTCGGTGAGGGTTGCAACAGTCGAGCGACGGCCGGGTCGGTCGTCCGTGCGCTGTTGCAGAGCAAGAGTAGGAGTCAGGCCAATCGCATGGTCGAGGTCTGCTCGTGGGACCCGTCGCATCATTCGACGGGCGGCAAAGGGAAGGCTCTCCGCGAACCGTCGCTGTGCTTCAGTGGCTAGTGTCCCGAAGGCCAGAGATGACTTTCCGCAGCCAGAGGGACCGGTAATCACGGTGACTTGGTCGCGTGGGAAGGTGACGGACGCCAGATTGAGCCCATTCGTGCGGACACCCAAGAGCGTGGTGTCGTCGCGCTGGCTGGGGGCTTCTGCCGGATAGGTCTCGGACGTCTGCACTCGGCAAAAGCGAGGGTCGGTTGGACAGACACCGGCGTTGATGGTGAGCAAGTTGTCCGCAGCCGCCCACACATGACGGTGGTGTGAAATCGCTAAGACGGTGGTGCCGGCTTTGGTCAGTTGGTCCAAAGAGGCCAGTAGGCGAGCCACATCTGTTGGGTGAAGGCCCCGGTCGGGCTCGTCCAATACGATCAGTCGGGCACCGCGGCTTGGCTTGGCCAGCAGGGTTGCAAGCTTGAGGCGTTGGGCTTCACCGCGTGACAGCGTGGTGGAGGACTGGCCGAGCGTCAGGTAGCCGAGCCCAAGCTGAACCATGGCGGATACGGTTGGTAGAAGGTCTTCTTCTGAAGAAAAGACGGTGCAGGCATTGTCTGCCGTGAGCTGAAGAACCTCAGCGATATTTAGGTTCCAGACCCGCGTCTGTAGGACGTCCTGGCGGTACCGACCGCCGCTACAGACCGGACAGGTGGTTGTTGCATCCTCCAACAGATGCAGCGTGATGCGCTCCACACCCTGGCCTTCACAGTGTGGGCACCGACCCTTGGTGGTGTTGTGGGAGAAGGTGCTGGCGCCGAGACCCGAGGCTTTGGCGAACCGCTTGCGAATGCGGTCGAAGAGGCCGCTCCACGTTGCTGGCGTGCTTCGAGGAGTTCGCCCGATGGGACTGGCGTCTACGGCGTGCACGACCAATCCCTCGGGTACGCCATCCAGCGACGTGAATGGACCGCCGCGTTCGCCGAGAAGCGCGGGCAGGAACGTTCCGCGAACGAGAGAGGTCTTACCGGCTCCAGAGCGACCCGTGAGCACGGTCAGCACTCCCAAGGGCACGGTCAGCGATGCCTCCTTGAGGTTGTGAAGCGTAGCTCCGCTGAGGGTAATAGCGGCGGTCCACGGTCGAGGAATTCGTGGTTCCGGGACGACGCCGAGTGGGTTTTCTGGCATGTCGCCGGCGAACTGCACGCGTCCGCCACCGGTGCCGCCGGCTGGGCCAATGTCAATCCAGTGGTCTGCGCGTCGAACCATGTCTGGGTCGTGCTCGACCGTCAGTATCGTGTTGCCTCGGTCGCGAAGCGTCCACAATAAACCAGTGAGACCCGCCTGTTCACTTGGGTGTACGCCCAGAGTGGGCTCGTCGAATGCGTACAAGACGCCGGATAGGTGTGCTGAGATCTGGGCAACTAGGCGCACGCGCTGGGCTTCGCCATCGGACAGGCTCGCAGACGTGCGGTCTAGGCTTAGATGGCCAAGATCGAGGGCTACAAGGTGACGAACTCGCGGCTCTAGGCTCGGCCAAATGGCGGTGAAGACCTGGCTACCGCGCACCAGGTCGGGAAACTCGCCGATGGGCTGCGCGAGCAGCTCGGGGAGGGTGAGGCCGTTGATGTGTGCGGTGTGGCCAGCCGGTCCCAGCCGGCTTCCACTGCACGCAGAGCATGGAACCGAGCGCACAAAACGCAGAATATTCGGGTTGCGATTGCGCGTGAGCGTCTCGGCAATGACGGGAACCAGACCCTTGTAGAATCCCTCTTCGCGTGGCCGTGCCGTGATGCCAGCCCACTTCATGCGCGACTCGATGCTGTGCTTGCCGAAGGGAACGGTCAGGGCTTGCGTGCCGTACAGAATGACCTGGTGTTGTGCATCGGTCAGCATTTCCCAGGGAGTGTCCACATCAAATCCGTGGGCCGCGCAGATGTCGTTCATCACCTCCAGGGTGACCTGTGAGTACACGGTGTAGCCATTGGCCAATGTGGGAACGAGCGCGCCGTCGCGAATGCTCTTGCGAGCATCCGCGATGATGAGTTCGGGGTCCACATGGTCTTCGATTCCGAGCCCAACGCACGCTGGGCACTGTCCGGTCGGGTGATTGAAGGAGAAGTGACTGCGGGTCAGGGCTGTCCGGTCCGGGCTGACCGCTTGTCGCGCATACAGCAGCCGCAACAGGTCTAAAGCGCCAGTGAGTGTTCCCACTGTGGACCGGGCGTGGGCGCGGAAAGTTCCCGCTCCAATAGCGATAGCAGCGGGAACGGGGTCTAGGTGGTCAACGTCTGCGCGACCGAGCTTCCCCAGGTACTGACGGGCTTTGCTCGACAGACTGCCGAGAAATCGGCGCTGTCCTTCGCGAACGATGGTGTCGAATACCAGCGTGCTCTTGCCGGACCCCGAAGGTCCGGTCACTGCGGTCCAGTGGCCCAAGGGGATGTCGAGGTCGATGCCGGTGAGGTTGTTGTCGCGGGCGCCGCGCAGTTTGATGTGTCGCATCGAGTTCTCGCTTGGGGGGCTCTGGCTAACGGCGTGAACGCGATACGCACGCGCGACGGAGGGATGGTGGCTAGAGAGACCTGTACACGTTGCCGTAGGCCCGAGTCCGTGTGCCTGTGCTCGGCGATTGTTTCTGTGGCTAATCGCACCCCAGTGACGATTGTTCAGCACATGCGCGAGCGGCATCACCCGTTCAATACAGCGCGCATTGCCGAGCTCGCTCTCGACCAGTGCGATTTGGTGATTGCGTGGGACGGAGAGGTGGCCGACCCCGAGTTCGCCCGTGGAACGGCGTTGCTGTACCCAGGACCTGATGCGATTGATCTGGGCAGCTTGGCTCCCGCCGAGCGTCCCAAGCGGTTGGTGGTGTTGGACGGCACTTGGCCGCATGCCAAAGGCATGTACAAGCGGCATGCGTGGTTGCGGGCACTGCCAACAGTCTCGTTGTCGCCCACTAAACCCAGTGCTTACGCGATTCGGCGCGAACCGGCCGAGCATTGCTTGTCCTCGGTGGAGTCGATTGCCGCGGCTCTGGCGCTCATTGAGCCCGACAACGTGAGTATTCCGAACGTGTTGACTGGCTTTCATGCACTGGTGTCCAGTCAAGTGAACCGCGACCGGTCCGGTGATGCGAGCCCAAGACGCGTGAAACGCAACCGGCTTGCACAAGCCGAGCAGCTACGCCAGCGCGCGGCCCATGTCGTCGTTGTGTACGCCGAGACGACACCTCCAAAGGGGCATGCACGCGCGGACGACCGTGACGTACTTCAGCTCACAGCGGTGCGCATAGCGACTGGAGAGACCTTCGATGCGCTCGGTCAGGTGCGGGTGATGCCCGACGAGCGTCAGATGGCGCGAATAGGCCTGTCGGAAGAGGCGGTTCGGGATGCCTTGGATGCTGCGTCCATGGCTGCTACATGGGCCGAGTTTGTCCGTCCGACCGATCTATTTGTCGCCTGGAGTTTTTCCACCGTCGAGGCAGCGCTCGCGCGTATGGGGGCGCCTCAGCGAGTCATGCGGCTCAAGTCGGTGTATGGAAATGTTCGCCGCGATGCACGTGGACGCGCGGATGAGATGGTAGCTCGTGAAGGACTACGAATCCCTGTTTTAGCGGTTCGAGGACGTGCTGCGGACCGCCTTGCAAATGCCGTGGCGTTGGCTCGATGGCTGGCTGAGCAAGCTAGCGGGCCGCCTGTGATGTAAGCTTGCGTCACACAGGTACTATTTTGGCGAGAAGACTATGCGCATTTTGTCGCTTTGCGTTGGGCTCACTGTGTTGGTCGCATGCCAGTCTCGGAGTTTCGACCCGCCGTTGGAACCGGTCCATGACCAGCGAGAGGAAGGGTTCCTGCATGCGCGCGGATACGAGGAACCGTTTTTGTGCTTGGACCCGGTGAGCGGGAACGAAGTTGCCTGCCCCATGGGGCGTCCGGACCGTGTGGATTTGTCGTGCGATGCGGCAGGATGTCACGGGAATAATGACTACACCCAGCCAGCAAGTGTGGACCGAGCTCTGCACGGTTCTGACGGCCCAAGCTGCTGGACTTGCCACGACCAAGAATGGTCCGGGAGAACCGAATGAGGGTGTTTCCGATTCTGTTATTGGCGGCCTGTGCCCCAGATATTGCTGCGGTGATGGCAGATAGCGTTCCGCAGACGCCTCGTTTTGCCGCTGATGTAGCCCCCATCCTCGAGCAGCATTGTGTGCGCTGCCATGACCGAGACGGCACTCTGGACGGCGGTGTGGAGCTCAATACCTACGACGGAGCACGTGGCGCTCGGGTGTCGTCCACTTGTACGGCTGTCGGAAACGACGTTGTGGACGTCTACTCAGCAGACCTGCTTCCTGAAGCAGGCTTCGGCTCCGACATCCCGTGTGAACCGTGGCAGACCTTGTCGATGCCACCTGGCGCCGAGGTCAAGCTCAGCATTGTGGAGCAAGTCATGCTGGCCCAGTGGGTCGCAACAGGAGCTCAGCCATGAGCCATCTGGTACGAGTTCCCCTTGTTGTTGGCGGGGTCATTGCGGCAACGGTCGTAGCCACCATCGCCCTGTCCAGCTCACCTGCGGTGGGGACACCGATGTACGCTCAGCGCTCGGGGCGAACCTGTGGCAACTGTCATGTCAGCCCCACCCTCGAAGACTCCGAAGGCTGGGACAATCCAAGCTTGCTGGAGCGTAAGTGCACCATGTCGTGCATCTCCTGCCACACCAACCCAACCGGCGGCGGACTGCGCAACGCGAGCGGCCGCTACTATGGGCAGTCGACACTGGCGATGTTCCACACCCAGCAGCGCAGCTACTCGGACACTGACCGCGAGATTATCTCCAATGATGCGCTGTGGCGGTTTGAGCAGAAGCACGGCGGCGAGGTGGATGCCGACGACGGTGACCCCACGGATGACCGCACCGTGCCATCGGACTGGGCCGCTGTAGAAGCGGGAATGGGAGCCGGGCAGACCGGCAACTGGACCGCCATCGGCAACCCCCTAGGAAAGGCTACCAAGATGTCCTTTTGGGACGGCCGGTACGACGACCTCAACGCCGACCCGCTGCTCCAGCTAGGCCTGGATGCTCGTGGCGCGTGGTGGAGCGGCACGGAGAGTGGCTTCCCGATGCAGGTCGACGGACACGTCAGCGTACACCCCGTCGAGCACGTCACCTTCATGACCACCGCTGCACTGAGAGGTCGTAGTAGCGGCATTCTAGCGATTGGTGAGGACAAGCGAGCGCCGGTCTACGCGCGTACGGCAATCCTGATGATTCATGAACTGCCGGGCATGAGCTGGGCCAAGGTGGGGCGCTTTCTGCCGGCGTATGGCCAGCATATCGACGACCACACCTCGTTCACCCGTTCGCTGTTCGAGATGGACATGAGCGACGATATTGACTTGGTCCACGGTGTGGAAATCGGCACAGCACCCAACTACCCGTGGGGAACCGCTTCGGTGTTCACCAACGACATCGGCAATGGTCGTGACGAAGGGTGGGGCGGCACGCTTGCAGGCGGCTGGCGTGACCTCGGCTGGAGCTTGGGTGGCCACGCTATGATGAAAAATCGTGGGGGTAACGGCCGCGGAGACCTGCTTGCAGCCGGTGTTCAGTGGGGCTTCAATCCCATCTACTACAGCAACAAGGTGCCCATCACTGTTGTTGGAGAGGTGTCGTACGGGCAGCGCACAACAGACGCGACCCTGCGTTTCGCCGCCAGCACAACCGAAGCCTGGTGGTTGCTCAAGAATGGCTTGAACCTGCGTATTAAGCACGACTTCGCTTTGACCGACCTGTCCATCCAAGGGGAGTGGCAGCAGCGGTTTGCGCTGGGACTAGAGGTCGCTCCCATTCCCGGCCTGACGTTTACTGCGTGGGGACGTGCGCTACAGCGGCCGGGCACTGGAGCGCGGCCGGACTTGTTTCTGACGACACATGTGTGGTTCTAGCCTTGACCGCTACAGACGCGTAGCGAGCACAATGAGAATTGCCCGGTCCGACACCTCTTCGGCTTTGTAGCGCATGCCTTCCACATCGATGCTCTCGCCCTTGCTTGGAATGCGTCCCATGTGGGCCAATACGAGACCGCCGACCGTCTCGTAGTCGCCATCTGGAATGTCCATGGACACCGCTTCCTCTAGTTCGTCGAGCTCGGTGCGTGCGGGCACTCGCCACTGGCGGTCGCCTAAGCGTCGAACACGGGGTTCATCCTCGTCTCGCTCGTCTTGAATTTCACCAATGATTTCTTCGAGTAGGTCCTCGATGGTCACGATTCCCACGCTGCCGCCGTATTCGTCGACCACCACGGCAAAGTGGTCGCGACTCTGGCGCATGTCCTGCAACAGGGCATCTGCGCGCTGGGTCTCGGGGACGAATCGAACCGGACCCATGCGGTCGGCAACCATACCTTCCACGTCGGGGTCGTACAGCAGGTCGAACATGTCAACCACGCCCGCCACGTTGTCGATACGGTCGCGGTAGACCACGATTCTCGAGTGACCGCCTGCGAGAGCAACGGTAATTGCGTCATCGACCGTGGCCGTCTCGGGGACCGCGTCCACGTCGACTAGAGGGGTCATCGCATCGCTGACGTCGACCTCTCCGAGGCGGAATACGCGGCGAATCATTGCCTGTTCTTCCGGGAGAATGGCCGCGTCTTCGTCTTCGAGTAGGTCCACAAGGTCTTGGCGTGAGAAGGTGGACGCTTCCGAGCTGGACAGACGGCGCAACAGGGACGACCACAGGCCGGCAATGGCGAGGAGTGGTGTGAACACGAGCTGTGCAATGCGTAGAACGGGGGCGAGGCGCGGCGCCATGACGGTGGCGTGGAACTGGAAGACCGTCTTGGGAAGCGCTTCGCCAAAGATGACGGTCAGCGGGATGTAGGCGAGGACCCAGGTCTCGTTTACACCGGCACTCACCACGAACAGCATAGCCAGCGTGGTTCCGGTGATGACGGCAAGATTGGTGCCGATGAGACAGGTGCTGATGAGCCTGTCTTCGCGCTCGATAAGGTCCAAGGCTACTTGTGCGAGGCGTCCGCCGTCTCCCGCTTGCGACTGCAGTGCCAAGCGATTGGCGCTGAACATGGCGATTTCACTGCCCGAGAAGAAGCCTTCGATGAACAAACAGGCGGCCATTGCGAGAGCGAGGGCTGTCATGGTGCCACCGCCGATACGTGGACTTGCGTCACGCGGCGTCCGTCCATGCCAGAGACTTGGAACAGGTGGTCTTCGTGGGTGATGCTGTCTCCGGCTCGCGGCAGACGGCCGAGCTCATGGAACACAAAGCCGCCGACGGTGTGGTACTCGCCCTCCGGTAGCGTGATGCCGGTCTCGTCCTCGAAGTCGTCGATGTCGAGGTCGCCTTGGACCGACAGCACGCCAGGGGATGCATGCCGGACGGTGTCGACGACTTCATCGTCTATGTCGAGAAGGTCGCCAACAAGCTCGGAGAGCAGGTCGTCTAGGGACACGAGGCCGACCATGGTGCCGTGTTCATCCACCACAATGGCCTGGTGCATCTTGCGCTGCATAAACTCGCGGAGCAGGTCGTCAGCGGGTTTGCTGGCAGGCACGAAGCTCGGTGGAAGCAAGATGCTTCGGAGCTGTTTTGGCGTGCTGAGTGGACGCTTGCGATAGCGAAGCAAGTCCTTGATAAGTAATGTGCCAACGATGTTATCGAAGTCACCATCATACACGGGAACGCGCGAGTAGCCTTGCTCTCGTGCCTGGGTCAGTAGGTCGGTCCACGTGATGGTCAGTGGGACGGAGAAGATGTCCGGTCGCGGGGTCATTAGGCGGCCAACCGTCAGGTCGTCGAACTCGAACACCGCTTCGATGATTTCACGCTCGCGCGCATGCACATCACCGGATTCGGCACCCTGGTAGATGAGGGTGCGAATCTCGGCTTCGTTCAGCATCTCATCCCCTTGATGCCGGGTGACGCGGAACAGCGATGCGAGAGCGTTGACAATGCCGCCAATCACCCAGCGAACCGGCGTGACCAAGATGTAGAAGGCGTAGAATGGCCACGCCGCAGCCAACGCCCACTGGCGGTTGTACCGAACAGCGAGAACCTTGGGTGTGATCTCACTAAATAGGAGGATAGCCGGCGTCAACAGGACGATGTTGAGCCAGGAATTACCGGGTGCCAGCTGGGCGATGACCGAGGCACCCACTGCGGCAATGAGTACGTTGGCGGTCTCGTTGCCCATGAGCAGGGTGGTGATGAGACGACCCCGCCGCTCCAGGAGCTCCAAGATTCGTTCGCCCGTGCGCCCAGCCGAGCCCAGGCGCTGGCGTTCCACCTTCTGGAGCGAGAACAGGGCAATCTCCGTGCCGGAGAAGAAGAAGGACAACGCAAATAGCACCACGAAGATGGTGACCGCTTGACCCATGGTGCCGCTGAACGTGAGGCCACTACCGCTGGCGAAGGTCATGAGACCTCCGGAAAGTGCTCGAATGCGGCGGACGGCCAGTCGCGGTCGTCGACAACGCAGTCGAGGGACTGGGTGACCGAGCCGATGCGGGTCAGGACCACGCCAAACTCATGGGCCAAGGAAACGATGTGGTCAGCATGCTGTGGCTGGGCGGTGAAGACGAGCTGGTAGTCGTCTCCGCCCGTGAGTGCGAGCTGGACGGCGTCATAGTCGGCGAGACCAGGGTGGCGTGGGAAAGCGGCGGCTCGCAGAGAGATGCCCACACCGCTGCGTTTTGCCAGGCGCTTCAGGTCCGTCGCGACGCCGTCTGACAGGTCCATCATCGCCGCAGCGATGCCATGTTGTGCCAGTCTTTGGGCCAGTTCTACAGGTGGAACCGGGCGTCGGAGGGCTGCAAGAGCGGCATCCGGTGGGGTGTCGTACAGGTAGCCAGCACTGGCTAGCCCCGGAAACCCAGTGACCCAGATATCTTGGCCGGGCTCGGCGCCTGCGCGGGTGATGGGGGTGGGGGCGTGCCCCGCCATGGTCACGGAGATCATCAGGGGGCCTGGACTCCGAGTGGTGTCGCCGCCAATGAGCGAGACCCCAAATCGCTGGGTCGCGTTGGAGATGCCGTAGATCAAAGCCTCTCGGTCGGTGAAACCGCTGGGCATGCTGATGGACAGCACCATCCACGTTGGGCAACCACCCATAGCCGCGATGTCGCTGACGCTGACAGCGACCGCTTTGTAGCCCACGTCTTCCATGGTCAAACGACCGTCGAAGTGAACACCCTCAACGAGGGTATCAACAGTAATGACGGTATGATCCGGCAATACGGCAGCGTCGTCCCCAGGGCCGATCACCATAGGGTGGACGATGGGGCACTGTTTGGTCAGTGCCTCAATCCATAAGGCCTCAGACGAGGCAGGTTCTGGAGGGGGTTCCAGTGGGGTCTCCGGGGGACAGTTTCGCAGTACGAACGGCTGCTTTACTTAACGACCTCGATGCTGTCACGCGTGATTGTGAGGATGCGCAGGTTGTGAGAGGCCGTTCGTGTGTCTGCATTGAAGCCATTTAGACCGGTTACCGTGCCTTCTGGGGCAGTCGCCTCCAACGCAGCTCGATATCCAGCGCGATCGGTCACACCGGCTTGGTCGACTGTGGCAAGTAGGCGTCCGACGTCGCTGACTACTGCTTCTAGCGGACTCGGCGTGCGGTCCACTTGGCTCTGGTAGGCCGCAGCAAACTGCTCAGAGGCAGTAGTGTCATTGATAAACAGCTCGGTGAACAGGGCGTTGCGTACGTAAGCGCCGCCTTGGGTCAAGATGTCTTCGTTGTTCCAGCTGTTCAGGCCAAGCAGCTGGATGGTCGGTCCTCCGGGTACGGGCTGGAAGTCACCGACAGGGAATTCTTCATAGGCGAGACCGGCGCACGCGAGAGGGACCCGGCTTGCGCTGTCAGGGATGAACAGTCCCTCCATCGGGCTGCGTGACATCTGACGTGCCGCACCGGTCATGTCGTTGGAGTCCGGGTTGTAGAACTTGGAGTCGACGATGCGTCCGCCCATCGACTCGACCTTGGCAGTGAAGGCAGCGGCTGCACCACGACCGTAGTCGTTGTCCGGGGCAAAGATGCCGTACGTGGTCATGCCGACTGTGCCGGTCGTGTGGTCCACGAGCGCACCCACCTGGTCTTCAACCGCGACGGTTGCGCGAAACACCCACTCTTGCTCTTCGCCAGGCGAGAGCGACTGCGCGAGCCCGACCAAAGGTACGCGCATGGCGTCCATAGCGGCGGCGACAGCGTCTGCTTGATTGGACAGCAGGGGCCCGGCGATAGCAATGGCACCCTCGTCGAACACAAGCTGTTCGGCAGCGGCGATAGCACTTTCTTCAGTGATCCCAGAGTCCACAATGATGAGACGTCCGGTTCCGCCGGCAGCGGCATAGCCAAACTCGATGGCTTGCTTCACCTGACGGCCTACCGTGGCGTAGCGACCGGCTAGGGGCAGCAATACGCCAGTGACGCCCGGGGTGACATCTGCGGCACCGATTCGCCGTTCGAGGTAGTCGAGCTCCCGAGCTTCCTCGCCGGTTGCCTGGCTGCGAAGCCGAGAGATGAGAGTCCGTGCATGGCCGTCGTTACTACTGGCAATGGCCTGTTCAATGCGTTCGATGTCCGAGCCGGCTTCGGGCTCCATGGAGAACACCTCTGGCAGCGGCGCAGGGTGTGCAGCGACGGCGACACCGTCTAAGCGTAGGGTGATGCGTTCGGTCTGTTCTTGAGAGGAGTGTGCGAAGGAAAGCGCTTTGGTGCGGGCCCGTGAGAATGCTGGGTCATCGCCCTCGGCAGCAGCAACAATAGCGAGCACCATGTAGCGGTCGGCGTTCTGCGAATCGAGCAGGTCGTTGTCGGACAGGCGACGGAGCTTTGCCAAGACGTCTGGATTGACCGCGGTGGCCGCTTGTATGAGCAGCAGCCCGGCGCGTGCGGCGAGAGGATTGCTGTGTCGTCCACTCTCGGCTTCAACGGCCTCGAACCACGTGGTGGCCGTGTCGAAGTTACCGAGTAGGCGCCGATACTCTCCTGCGTGAAGCTGGACCGTTGGTCGATGGCGTGGGCTTGCCTCGGGAACGGCCTGTTCCAGCAACTCAGCGGCACGGCCACGGTCCGTTTCGGCATACGCTGCGGCATCCTCAACGGCATCTGGCAGGCGGCTGCCAGCACAGGCGAGTGAGGGGGCGCACAAGGCGAGAGTGAGGAGGACGTGGGCCGCGCGAATCATCGGCGCTCCTGGACGTGGCGGTCGAAAGACTGCCGTTGCGGGTGGGATGCGTCGGAAAGAGAGTCTGCCCAGGTGGCGAGGGCTTCGCGTTGGGCGGAGGTCAGCTCGCTCGGAACCGTCATGACAGCTTCGAGGTGCAGGTCACCGCGGGCGCTTCGGCCCACGGCCGGAAGGCCCCGTCCAGACAGGCGGAAGACGCGGCCCGGAGCGGTTCCGGGAGGGATACGAATGGTGGTGACACCTTCGAGAGTCGGCACGCTGATGTCTGCGCCGAGTGCCATTTCCGCGAAGGTGAGAGGTATCTCTACAAGAACATCTTCACCGCGCCGGCGGAACAAGGTGTGCTCTTCCACGTTGACGACAACGAAGAGGTCGCCAGCGGGACCTGGGTCGCCGGGCTCGTTACCTTTCCCGGTCAGCTTGAGTTTCTGACCCGTAGCAACGCCAGGTGGAATCTTGACAATCACGGCGTCATCGACCGAACGAATACCCGCTCCGGTACACGGTTCACAGCGGTGCACGATGCGGTAGCCGCGGCCTTCGCAGTGGTAGCAGTCCGACCTGAACAATCGCACGCCTTTGGCCCGGCCGCTGCCTTCGCAGACGTCGCAGGTGACCCGCCCATTACCGGGCTGAGCGCCGTCGCCGCCACACGTCTTGCAGCGGACTTGGCGTGGAATGCGGATGGAACGTTCACAGCCGGTGGCCACGTCTTCGAGGGGGAGCGAGATGGTGTAGCGAAGGTCTTCGCCGCGCGCTTTCTTGCGCTTTCCCCATAAGTTTCCCCACACTGTGCCCAACACTTCATTGAGTTCTTCGGGCCGTGGAGGCCGGCCATCTGGGCGGTACAGTGGACCTAAGCGGTCGTAGCGTACCCGTTCCTCGCCGTCGGATAGGCACGCGTAGGCGGACGTAATGTCCTTGAAGTGCTGCTCAGCAGCGTCGTCTCCTGGGTTGCGGTCCGGATGCCAGCGCAGAGCAAGGCGACGGTACGCCTTCTTAACGTCGTCCGGTGTCGCCTTTCGGGAGATACCAAGCATGTTGTAGTAGTCGGGAGTCGCCACGCAGCAGCCAATATCAGGGGAGAGTCGTGATAACCCCTAAGTCGCGCAGCGCGGTCCCTTTGATGGTCAGCCGACAGGCACGAGTCGGTCGCTAAGGTGGCCACAGATGGCATCACATACAGGAAAGCCGGCGTCTGTCAGTGCGATTCGGCTATTACTTCTGTGAATCAGACCTTCGCGTTCCAATCTGTCAACGGCCGTACTTTGTGGACCCACCCCATGTCGATGGGCCAGTGCGGCTAGGTCAATCCCTTCAACGCCTCGCAGGCCGCTGACCAGCGCATCCGTGGCCGCCTGCTCGGCATTGGGAGACTCACTGAGTTCAGTCGGGTCAGCGACGCTTAGGTAGTGGCCAATGTTTGGGGCGTTGTGGTAGCGCTCCCCCGTGGGCAAGTAGCCGTGGGCACTCGGGCCCAGACCCAAGTAGGGCCGGTCGCTCCAGTACAGTTGGTTGTGAATGGAGCGGTGGCCAGGCTTGGCAAAGTTGCTGACCTCGTAGCGTTCGAGGCCCATGTTCCGCAGGCGCTCGACGATGTGGTCGTACATGTCCCGCCACAGGTCGTCGGAGGTCTCTGTGAACGTGCCTTTGTCTCGCGCTCGGGTGAACGGCGTGCCGGGCTCGTAGGTCAGGCCGTACAGCGACACATGCGGAGCGCCAATGGCTTGGATGGCATCGAGGTCGGCGTCGAGCTGTTCTAAGGTCTGGTTTGGCAGAGCGAACATCAGGTCTACCGACCATGAGGTCAACGCGCTGCTGGCTACGCGTTCAGCGGTTTCTTTGGCTTCCGGTACGGAACAGGCACGATTTAGCAACCGCGCGAAGGCCGGCTGGAAGGTCTGCATACCAAGAGACACCCGGGTGATTCCCGCTTCGAGTGCGCCATCTAGCCACTCTTGCGTGCAGTCTTCGGGATTGCATTCAGCAGTGACCTCGGTTCCCGGTGCGCGCTCAATCCCGGCCAACACCCGCGATAGGACGGGGGTCGGCATGCGTGAAGGGGTACCTCCGCCGAAGAAGACGGTGTGCGGCAGGCCCGACACGCTGTTCTTGCGGGTGGCGTACTCGGTGAGCAGGACGTCTGCGAAGGCGTCCCACGGCACATCATGCGCAGCTTCCACGTAGAACGCACAGTACGGGCAGCGTCGGCGGCACCACGGCACGTGGAGGTAGAGGCCCCACGTCATGACCGCGGGGTCACCGTGACCTCAAGAGTCGGGCTGTCCATCAAGTCTCGCCACGCACTTTGAACCTCTGAGGCGGTCAGCGCTTCGAGCTCGGTCCGGGCATCTTCGAGCTCGTAGTGAGTGCCGTAGCGTTCGCCCAACGCCGCGTTTGCCGCTCGGCCAGACGCACGCTGAAGGCCCATCGCAGTGCCGCCGATAAGCAGGCGTGTGCACCGCTTGACCTCGGCTTCTGTGGGGCCGTCTGCGGCGAGACGTTCCATCTCGGCGCGCAGAACGGTGGTCGCTTCGGCCTGACGTGACGGGTCGGTTGCCAGTCCACAGCTGACCAGGCCGCCGTCCCAACCTGGCGCGGAGCTGGACCAAACGCTGTACGCAAGTCCTCGCTCTTCGCGTAGTGAGAGGAACAATCGTCCGCCCGCTCCGCCGAGGATAGTGGTGGCCAGGTCGATGGCTGCGCGGTTGGGAGCATGCATGTCTGGCCCGCGCATGGCGAGGTTAATCCAAGCTTGTTCGTTACCGGCTTGGGCGCTGGCAGAGTGAATACGCAGCGGTGCTGGTGTGGGGCGGTCCATCAGCAGATGCGGTCCGGAGGGAAGGTCTTGAAGCCACGGCTCCAAGGTCTCCAGGACTTCATCGCGGTCTAAGCCACCTGCAACGACAAACACGAGGTTGTCGGGTGTGAGCTGGCTCATGTGCCAGCGTCGAATGCGCCCAGGCGTCAAGCTCGCAATGGACTGCAGAGTGCCATTGACCGGAAGCCGCCACGGGTGTTCGCGGTACAGGTGCTTCCACGTCAACCTACGCAGGACTTGACCAGGCCGGTCGAGAACGGTGCGCTCGTCTTCCTCCATGGTCTCCCGCACCCGCTCCCACTCGTCTGCGTCGAACCGAGGAGCGGTGAGTGCGGCGCCAAAGAGGTCAAGACCGCGGGCAAAGCAGTCAGCCGGGAAGCTAGCCGATAAACCGATGCTATTGCGTCCGGAGATAGCGGAGATGCCGCCAGATAGGCCCTCTACGGCCCGTGCGAATGCGGCAGCATCGTGGCTAGCAGCACCTGCGGTGATCAGACTTGCCCACGCGGACCCGATTCCGGCGCTACGAGTGGGCGTGTTGAGGGCACCGCCGAGTCCCGCGCACCGGATGGCGGCGACGGGGCTGTTGTCTGGCAGTAAGAGAATGGTTGCGCCATCGTCTCGGACAATGCGTTCGGGGGTGCGAACGGCGCGGGTGACGATGACGGGAGCGAGCTTACCCGCCTGGGCATCGGTACAGGCGACGACGGCTTTATCGGGCTGAAGCCACTCAGTGACCACTCGGCTGACATCATCTGCGCTGACTCCGGCCAACGCGCCTCGGTAGGCCTCTTTCGCGGCAACATTGCCCAAACAGGCCACGCTATCCAGCAGGTCTCCGGCGATACCATCGACGGTTTCTGCGGCGTACACGGCGTCTGCCAGCAGCGACTCTCGGGCTCGGCGAACGTCGGATGGTCGTGCGGAGCGTCCCAACCGTGCCAGCTCGTGTCGGATGGCTGCGACGGCGTCCGTGCTTCGGCCGTTGTGCGGAGAGACGGAGACGGTGAAGGTGCCGGCGTCGCGCCAAGTCTGAGTGTAGCTGCCGACATCCAAGGCCGAGCGGTCGCGCATGACGAGGCGTAGCTGCAGCAGGCTTGCGCTGGACTGACCGAGCATGGCGCAAGCGACTTCTAAGGCCGGCATGTCAGCATGTTTGGGACCTGGGATCGACCAGGCCATCTCGATGGCAGGTGCGTCGAAGCGCCCAGGTACGTGGTACCAGGCGGGCTCGCTGACCACGGACTCGGGCTGCACGGGTGTGCTCTCCGAACGGTGCCAGCGGCTCAGCCGATCGCGCACGGCAGCCACGGCTGCTAGCGGGGCAACGTCTCCGGCAATGACGAGTAGGGCGCGTTCAGCTCCCCACTCTCGGCGCCAGAAGGTGCGCAGCGTCTCATGGTCGAGTGCTTTGACGGTCTCTGCGGTACCGATGACCGGCCGTCCGAAGGGGTGCCCCGGAAAGACATGGTCCTGAGCAACGTCGCTTGTGACGGAGCTGGGGTCGTCGTCGTACCCACGGATTTCGTCGAGCACCACTTCCCGTTCGTTCTGCGTCTCTTGCGGATCGAGCAGGGGAGAGGTGAGCATGTCTGCCAACACATCCAGGGCTTGGACCATGGACGACGCTTCGACGGTTGCGTGCAGAACCGTGTGGTCGACGGTTGTGTAGGCGTTCAAGTCACCGCCTAGCCCTTCAATCTCAGCGGACATCTCACCGACGCCGCGACTCGGCGAGCCCTTGAACACCATGTGCTCTAGGAAGTGGGCCACACCGTATTCGCCGGGCAGTTCGTCTGCGGAACCGGCTTCGATGCGAACTTGAATCGATACAAGAGGAGCGGCATTCGCGCGCTGGACGATGACTGTCAGGCCATTGTCGAGCACGGTTGTAAGGGAACTCAGAGGAGGTCCTCCCGGCAGTCGGAGCGAGTGCGGACAGACTCATATCCGACTTCATCAGCCCAGACTTCTTCACTTCCGGGCCAGACGCGCGTTCCCCGACGCTTGCGCAGGCCACGAAGCTCGCCAAGACGGTCGCCAAGGTCCACTTCGCCAGTAATTGCCGCACGCTCGAGCAATCGCGTTTCGTAGTCAAGGATGTCCAAGCGGGTAAGATCTGCGTTGCCGAGCCACTCGCGCAGCTCGGTCTGCATTCCGCGTCCTTGGGCCAACACGCGCTCGCCTTCTCGCGTGATGGTCGCGGTCTTGTGGGCGACGAGGATGTCGGCCACACGGGGTCCCCAGGCATCCGCAGACAGCAGACTGACAAGCTCGGCATCCATGCGTTCGGTGATGCCTGTCGCGGCTGTCATGCGCGCTTCTTCGGTGAACGGTTGCACGAGAGCGTCCGGCAGGCTGCGTGACTCGGAAGCCGCCATCACATCCGACCACGCGGACTGTGGGGTGGCGGTGATCATGGACTGGTCCAGCTCTTGAAGTAGCGGTTGGTAGCGGGCCTGGAAGGCGTCGAGTTCCAGCTTTGCCGACGGGAATTTGCACATCAGGAACATGGCGTAGATCCGCAACATGTCACCTTCGGCCAGGTACACATCGTCCAAGAACGGGGTCTGGTAGGCGCGTAGTAACGACAGAGTCCCCGCCATATCGTCGACGACAAAGTGGGCCCAGGCACGCTCCCAGTGGGCGTGAATCCAGTGGTCACCCCCGCGCGAGACTTGAACGTAGTGCTCGATAGCTTTGAGGGGATTTTCGGCGGCGTAGTAGGTGCGTGCCAAGTTGACCTTGACCCAGTCCTGGCGCGCGATGTCGTCGCCGACAGCGGCATCTGCGATGAGCAGGGACGCCAAGGCGTCTCCGTAGGACTGTTGGTTGGACAGCGCGATTCCACGGACGATTCGGGCGTCGACGAAGGCGTCATGAGTGCTTGAGACGAGGTCCGTCGCTGCGATAGCGGCAGCCATGTCACCTTGTTGAATGGCGGCTTTTGCGGCAGAGACAGCAAGGGTGCTGCGTGCGGGGGAGTCACTCAATGCAGCGAGGTCACCGGCAAGGGCGCCGCGGCCTAACGTGTCTAGGTCGTAGGCCTGCTGGGCGAGAGCGATGGCAATGGGCAAGCGTGATTGCATCTGGGTGGTGTCGCTACTGAACGCATTTGCGTACGCAACAGTCGCGGCTTGCGGGTGCGCTTGGCCGGCGAGGAGGTCACCGAGCATGGCCCACGCGGCGCCATGTGCTGATTGCTGACGCGCGCTGTCGAGGACATCTAGCAGAGCCATGGCCGCAGCTGCGGTGTCACCGCTTGCGAGGGCTTCGGAGGCGGGACGAACCGCGCTGGGAACCTCTTGTGCGACAGCAGGGCTTGCGAACCCGAGGGCGAAGCCAATGAGGAGGACACCGATTCTCACGGCGCCGCCGACAGGTAGGAGATGCCGATGGACACAAAGAAGCGTTGGCCGAGCACGGATTCGTCGGTGAGTTTGTGCCGCTCAAGAAACACGTCGTTCCGCGCTTCGAGGCGCAGCGCAAGGTTGCTGAACGTGAAGACTCGGGCGCCGAGACCGGCAGATACGGTGGGCGAAATCGGCGTTCCACCATCTGGAATGACAGACGCCGACAGCGTTGCCCCTGCGCGGAGCACACCGTAGACGTCATGGTGAACCACGTGGCGTCGGGACAAGCTAGCTTTGGCGTAGATCGGCGACCAGGCCACGCCGAACAGAAGCGAGCCCACGTATCGAAAGGAGTAGGGGGCGACGCCATAGTCGCGCTCCAGCTCACGGTAGGTCCCGTTCTTCAAGCCGTAGCCAAGGCCAAATACGCCCGAAAATGCGATGGACTCGGACCGATGTACGTCCACGGTCAGCTGGGCAGAAGGGGTGGTCAGGTAGCGGTCCCAAGCGGCCCATGCGCCGGACAACCCAAGCTCAACGCGGTTGGTCTTGGGGTAGAGCAAGCGCTGCACAACGACGACTTCATCGTCTTGGATGACGCCCAAGTCTACGGGGTCGACCGGGTCCTCGGCGTGCGCGAGCGTCGCAATGCACAGCAGGGACAGAGTGGTGAGGAAACGGAGCATGTCGAAGTCCAGAGATGGGCGTAGTGGAGGCCGCCCTCGGGCGGACCTCAGAGTTCTTGAGCACTGTGCCCGCGCGTTGCGGGGATGTGACTAGAAGGGGAGTTCCCGGGGCATTCCGGTGATGGGCAGGTAGTAAATACGAACCTTCTCATCGAAGTCGGGTACGGCCTCGCCGTGGAACTCGATGGCGTTCTTCTCCGGGTCGTAGCTCCAGCCGTCACCGAACTCACCGTTATCGTTCCGGTCGGCCGGATCGATTTCTCTTCCGCCCACGAACACCTGCAGAGTGTCGACACTCGGGATGGCGGCTAGGCGGAAGTCGCGCTGGAGACTGTTGATCAGGTCGCCGAGCTGCCGGAGCGTCGCGCCAAAGTCTTGGACCCCACAGCCGTCACCGTTGTCGACGTTAATGTCCGAACGCAGGCCGCCGGTTTGCTCCACGAAGTAGTCGTAGCGGGCCACGGACCAGGCGGGGACCTGGAT
>JBLHSN010000022.1:0-33536 GCA_047626195.1 Myxococcota bacterium | reverse complement strand
GTCGGCGTGCGATCTTCAACGATTTCTGTGGGGCCACATGCCGTGAGCATGGACAAGAGCACGATGAGTCTCGTGCGTTGTTCCTGGGTAGTGGCGGGATTGTAGCAAAGCTCGTGGTGAAATTCACTCTTGACCGGTCAGTTGTTAGAACCAGGCTTGAGAAGTGCGCAGCGGGGGAAGCAGATTGCTTACACCGTCGGCGGTGCATGGATTCGTACCTTACAAGACAGCATGGGTCGGCGGCAGAGCGGGTTTGCAGTGTCTTCGGATTCAGCGCTGGTGTGGTTTTCCCGCCTTCAGAGCTGCGTCCATCTTCTTTCCACCGATCTGCGCCACACATGACGGCGAAAAAAACGGTAGGGTCTAGACATGAAGCTCGCGCGACGCCATGTTTTAGCTGCGATGGCCGCAGTGCCCGTTGCCGGTGCCGTTGGGAGCGGTGGACTTGCTCTACGCTGGTACGACAGGAGCCCCGCGGACGGGCACATCATGCTGTCGTCGGATGAATACGACTTCATCCAAGCATTGTCGGAAGCATGGATGCCGCCTGGCGGTGTTCCAGCGCTCTCAGGTGCCGATGCCGACCTTGGCACTTGGTTCGATGAACTGCTCACGCAGATGGCGCCAAATCAGGCGACTTTGCTCAAGCTATTTGTTCAGATCCTCGATGATGTTCCGCTTGTGACGGATGCCAGCACCTTCCGCGGCCTGTCATTGGCCAGACGTATTGAGCTGCTATCCGACTGGCTTGATTCATCGAATGCACTTTTTCGAGCCGGTGTTTCCGCAGTCGTCGTTCTGATTGGAATGGGGTGGACGACACACCCCACTGTTGCAGCGGTCCTCGCACCGCGTTTTCGCTGTGGATGGTCCCGATGAGCCTCTTTGACCATCTAGATATTACCGTTGATACTGAATTGACGGCAGATGTAGTGATTGTTGGGACGGGTCCTGGAGGTGCGGCTGCGGGCAGAGTCTTGGCCGAAGCAGGTCTGTCTGTCATTTGGTTGGAGGAAGGTCCGAAGGAGAGTCGGTTTCGTCCCAACCAGGCCAATGCGACGCGGTACCACTACCAAGAGGGGGGATCGATGATCTCCTCGGGCTCAACGCTCATGCCGATTACCGCAGGACGAGGAGTCGGTGGGGGGTCGTTGGTGAACAGCGCACTCGCATTTCGCGCACCAGACTATGTGCTTGAGGAGTGGGCCGAGCTCACCGGAGACGATGGATTCTCACCCGAGAATGCGGGTCTTATTTATGACGAGATCAGCGCGATTATCGGTGTTGGCATCACTCGCGCGAAGATTGGTGGCGAGAACAATGCCCTCATCGTTCGCGGCGTACGAGCGCTTGGCTATGAAGGTGGATGGGCGCCGCGCAACACGCCGGGATGTGTAGGGTGTGCCCTGTGCAATACGGGATGTCTGTCCGGTGGAAAAGGCAGCGTAGACCGGAATCTCATTGTCATGGCGAGAGCGGCAGGTGCAAAGGTCTATGCGGATACGAAGGTGGACCAAGTACTCGTAGAAGACGGGCGTGCCGTGGGTCTGTCCGGTCAGGTCTCTCACCCCGATACCGGCGAGCCGGTCGCGCGTCTCACTGTGCGGGCGGCGAAGGTCATGATCAGCGCAGGCGCGATTGGTACGCCGCGACTGCTGTTTCACGCTGGCATTGCCGACCAGCTGGGACCCGCAGTAGGAAAGGGCCTTCGTGTGCACCCGGGGAGCGCCGTGTTGGGCTTGTGCGACCACGACGTGAACATGTGGACGGGAGCCACGCAAGGCGCCTACTTCCATGTTCCAGGCCTTCCCGGCGTGTTGCCACATACCTTCAACGCCCCACCCGAAGTGGTTGTGATGTCGCTGATGTCGGCGGGTATGGGTGGTAAAGAAGCGATGGATGTCTTGGGCAAGGTGTGCGGCGTCATCGTGCTTGTCAGTGACCACGGAGATGGTTCGGTGACCGCGACCCACGATGGTCGAGCGAACATCAAATATTACTTTGTAGAGGACGACCTCGTTCGGATCAAGGCGGGCATGATTGCGAGTGCGCATGTCTTGATCGCCGGAGGGGCAAAGACCCTGTTCGCACCGGTGCGGGGCCTCGGCTTCTATGACTCGGTCGCTGCCCTGGAAGAGGCTCTGCTGCCAACAACCCTCGACGACTTCACCAACTACTCGGCTCATCCAATGGCGACCTGCCGAATGGGACGAGACCCCGAGACCAGCGTAGTCGGCCCGACTGGCGAAGCGCACCGCATGCCGGGCCTGTTTCTAGCGGATTCGAGTGTATTTCCGACAAGCTTGGGCGTGAACCCTCAGCTGACCACCATGATGACGGCGACGGTCATTGCCAAAGGCATGATCTAGAGGCGACGTCGCTCGCTCGTCGGTTCGAACGAGCAAGCGGTGGACGACTGCCTACGGGTCTACATAGGCGTATTTCACCCAGGTACGAATCCCGAGCCCGCTGTCGTTGAAGGTGGTGCCGAACTCGTCGGTGAACGAGCAGGCACCGCCGCCGTCGTAGTCGCTGTGGTAGTCCCACTCGATGCTGACGGACGCGCCCGGAACCGTGGTTCGGTGAGACACATTGGCTCCGGTGAAGCCGTTGTAGGTGGAGTTGATGTCGGGTGTGGGGGCTAGTCGATGGGTTGCCGCAGTGCTCTGCTGGCCAGCCACCCATGTGAAGTCGATGCCGCCGCCGAAGGCCCGGTAGCGGTTGTCCCCGGAGCTAGCGTCAGAGTCTCCGCAGATGCCTACACGGGTGATCTCGATGAGCTTACCGGCGATACCCGGGATGGATCCCATGGGGAATCGGCTGTTACCTGGGGTGGAGTTGGGTTGTGGCTGTGAACTGCTTGTGCCGAGCGCCGAGAATGCGTTGAATTGGGACGCACTCTGTACGCGCCATGTTGTGGAGTAGGTACCGAGCGATGTGGTCCAGGTGAGGTTGCTGCCGAACCCACCTGCGACGGCTTGCAAGGAGAGCAGGTCGCCTGACTCAACGTCGATGGGATTGGCAATCATTTCTTCACCGTTCACAAAGACCGACAGTCCGTCCGGTCCGCTGATCGACAATGCGCGGGTGCCATTGAATCCCTCCAACACCACCGTATTGGTGCTGGCTTGCGAGCCGGGTTGGGCGTCGGTGACCTCGTTCAAGGTGAAGGGCTCCGGCTCTAGGTCAGCCTCCTCGCAGGTGGCCTGATCCCCACACGCGCCTGAGACGCAGTCGTCATCGACATTGCAGGCTCCGCCGTCTGGGCAGCCATCGCAGTCGCCGCCGCAGTCCAGGCCAAGCTCAACGCCGTTCTGAACGCCGTCACTGCACGATGCCTCAGCGCAAGTGTCATCGACTCCGCAGACCCCGGTGGTGCAGGCTTCGCCGGTGCTGCATGGGGTACCCACACCGCAAAGCTCGCACTCCCCACCACAGTCCACACCGAGCTCGGTGCCGTTGGCAACCTCGTCTTCGCAAGAGGGCTCGCGGCAGCGACCATCGGTACACTTGCCGTTCACACAGTCGTCATTGGTGGCACAGGCGCCGTAGTCGTCGCACGGGCTGCACACCTGTCCGCCGCAGTCCACGTCGGTCTCATCGCGGTTGGAAATGTTGTCGCTGCAGCTCCCCAGGGCACACAACCCGTCGGTGCCGCACACACCAGAGTCGCAGCTGCTGCCGGTGTCGCAAGATGCACCGTTGGGGCAGGAGCCGCACACGCCGCCGCAGTCGATGTTGCTCTCTCCGCCATTCTGGATGCCATCGCCACAGCTGGGCAGCTGACACGTGCCGTCGCACACGCCGGAACCGCAGTCATCTGCTTGCAAGCAGGTTGCGCCGGGGCCGCACTCGGGGCAGGAGCCGCCGCAGTCGATGTACGTCTCACTGCCGTTCTGGCGGCCGTCATCGCACTCGTCCAAGCCGCAGGTACCGAGGTTGCACACACTTGAGATGCAGTCACGCTCGTCATCGCAGCTGCCACCGGCCTCGCATCCCGGGCAGTCCGGTCCACCGCAGTCCTGAGCGGTCTCGTCACCATTGAGCCGGTCGTCAAAGCACGATGGGGTGGCGCAGGTGCCGTCCCCGCCGCACAAGCCGCTCTCACACTCGGGCCCAAAAGAACATTCGGCACCGGCCGGACAGGATCCGCACGGTCCGCCGCAGTCCATAGCCGTCTCGTCGCCATTCTGTACGCTATCGAAACAGCTCGCCGGCTGGCAGGTGTCATCACAGATGCCGCTCGCGCACTCGGAGGCGCCGGTGCACGCTGAACCGGCGGCACAGGTTGGGCAGGTTCCGCCGCAGTCCAAGCCCGTCTCATCGCCGTTGAGTTGGCCGTCGTCGCAAGAGGGGTCGGCGCACTCGCCGCGCACGCAGGCCTGCTCGCAGTCTTCCGCGGTCTGGCACTCGGAACCGTTGGCACATGGGTCGCAGTCGCCTCCACAGTCCACGTCGGTCTCATCGCCGTTTGCGAGATCATCCGTACATGCAGGCGCCGCACAGGCGTCACCGGCACAGACGCCGCTGGTGCAGTCGTTGGGGCCGGCGCAGGCTGCCCCCGTGTCGCACAAGAGGCATGACGGGCCACCGCAGTCCACATCGCCTTCGCCACCATTGGCAATACCGTCGTTACACTCGGGCACGCCGCACACGCCGTCGTTGGTGCACACTTCGCTCTCGCAGTCGGCGCCGTCTACACAGGCAAAGCCGGAGCGGCACGGCAAGCAGTCAGGGCCGCCACAGTCGAGCGCTGTCTCACTGCCGTTCTGGACACCATCCACGCAGCTAGGCCCGTCGGTGTCCGGTGTGATGTCGGTTTCGAGTGTTTGAGTGCTACACGCTGCCAGCGTGAACAGTAGAGCGAAGAGCCACAAGACGTTGTGCATGAATCCTCCCGATGGCGCACAGCATACCGAATCCTCACCCCCCTCGTTGGGCCTGTCCGATTCTGACAAGGTGTTTGGTCGCACTAGGAACTGGCCTAAAGCACCCCATAGATGGGGTCGGGGGGCAGGCGAAGCGAACTCCATCGGGTGGCATGATGGATGGTACGGCCGATCTCATGGCGAACGGCTTGGTCTAGCTCTCGATGGCTGTCACTTGTTGGGCCAGCGCGTCGAGCAAATGCTTGGATGGCCTGCGATGTAACCTCAGAAGGTAGCAATGCGTGGTCGTGTTCGGCGCGGCGCCAAGATTGGCGCTGTCCATCTGGATTTACGAGCGTGTCTTGCAGCGCGTCCACCACCCTGTGTGCAGTGTGGAGGAGTACGGTCCATACGTTCACAGCGTCATTTGGGCTCGCCAGATTGGGGGACGCCACCAGGATTTCCGTGGTCTGAGTCAGGCGTCGCACGCTCAGAAATGAGTCCAGAGGAGTGCCAATGCGACTGGCCACATCTCCACTGTCGCGGAGAATATCAACCGGTGTATCCCCGACCAATATCTCCATGCGTCTTTCAGAAAGCGTGTCCCCGAACTCATCCCGGCGAGACCTGCCATGACCCCGACTCAACGAATCGAGGCCGCAAAGAACGTCTATGACCTGAGGGTTAACGGAGGAATAGCGGTAGAAGTGGTCGCTGCGTGTGTGGGAGCCGACGACATACAGCACAATCCGGACGTCGCCGATGGCAAGCAGGCATTCATCGACTACTTCGACCGCACGGCGCGGGAGTAGCCGGGCAAACGGGTCACGTTCAAACACGCCTACGCGGCGGAGGACGTTGTCGTCCTACACTGTCACCAGGGGTGGCCAGGCGGTAAGAAGTACGCGGGTATCGACATGTTCCGGTTCGACCTGAACGACAAGACTGTTGAGCAGTGGGACGTCTTGCAGGTGATTTCTGAGACGTCAGTGCATGACAAGTGGATGTTCTAGGAGCAGCTGGGCTTCTCGAACATCGGTTCACAGGCGCTCTCGTACCGTCATGGTGCACAGGCCAGGGCTGCAGCGGATTCCCGTAGAGTTCGTCCCTACACGCACCTTGAAGGTGATTGGAGAGGTCGTCCCAGACGTTCCGGACCACTCCAAGTACTCCATGTGCGACTTGCCACTTCCGGAGTAGCCGTGGGAGTAGTTGGAGTACGTTCCGTTGTTGTGCGCAACGACCAACGGAGCCGACTCACTGTTCCGGTAGATGCCCATTCCGGTGACATCGGATGTGTTGCCGTTCTCGCGCACGCTGGTGATGGCGACGACTTCGAGTGTCGAGGTCGCTGTTGTAGGGGTGATGGTCAGCGACATGACCTGCCCACCCGACGAGCTGGTCGTGGTGCCGTAGGCCCAGTTCCCCGACGCACCCGAGCCGGCGGTTGTACTGACCTCTTGAAGAACAGACCCTCCAGTTGTGCACGCCCAGCCGTTGGCCGACATCATGAGCTGCGCGCCGAGTGCACAACCGGTCGGCAGCCCCCCGGCACCGAGTCCACTGCCGAGGCGTTCTGCGGGGCCGTCGTCTACCGTAGTGTCAACCGCGATACCGACGTAGAGCGGGCCGCTTCCGAGCACGTCATCTAGGGAGCGTCCGGTGTCGTCGTCCCCAGTGAGGCCCAACGAGAAATACCCGTGTTCCAGCCCAGTGGAGGGGAACGTGGAGCGCCACAGATGCACCGTGCCTTCGACATCCGAATACAGCGAGACTCGGAGGGAGGCGCTGCCTGTTAGCGGGTCACCGAGCCCGTCCAGCAGGCGGCCCTGGTGGCTCACGTAGAGGTCGCCGGCAACCGCTGGGGCAGCGGTCAGTAGTAGAGCGAGGACAGCGGTGACGGCGGACTGGGTCATGGCTCGAAGAGGCTTTGCACGGGTCATCACAGACGCTCCCTTACGGTCATCGAACACAGGCCGGGGTTGCATGCGATGCCTGCCCCGTCAGAACCGATGCGGACTTTGAAGGTGATGGGAGTCGTACTTGAGCTGGGGCCAGACCAACGCAGGTACTCGTGATGGGACTGGCCGGTGCCGGAGTTTCCGTGGCTGTACGGCGAGTAAGTGCCATTGTCGTGGGCCACGGCAAGTGCGTTGACCTGGTTGTCGCGGAACACGCCCATACCGGTGATATTCGACGTGTTGCCATTCTCCCGGATGGCACCGACGGCCTGAACCTCGATGGTGGACCCCGCAAATGTGGGCACAATCGTGACGCTCATGATCTGCGTACCCGCCGAACTCGTGTAAGCCCCATGGGGCCAACCTCCCGTACTCGTCGAGCTGCCGATGGCGGTCCGCTCCTGCAACACCGATCCGGATGGCGCGCATGTCCACCCGCTTGGTCCCATGTACGGCATGGCCCCTTCGGTGCAGCCCGATGGCAATCGCCCGCCTCCGAGGCCGCCTCCCAGCCTCTCGAATGGGGTGAGGTCAGAGGTGCTGTCGATGGCCATACCGACAAAGAGCTGGGTCGTCTCGAGGGTGCCATCTAGGGTTCGAGCAACGGGAGTGGCGTCGTCGTCGCCGGTGAGGACCACTGCGAAGTACCCATCCGAGAACGCCACATCAGCGAAGGTCGTTCGCCAGACATCCGTGTTGCCGGCGTCGTCTGAGTACAGCGTCAGGCGAACGCTGTGGGTTCCGGCAATTGGGGCGCCCGCAGAGTCAAAGGCGCGTGCTTGATGGTGGACCGTTGCATCTTGTGCGAATGCGGCAGTTGAGAGGACGGCCAGGGAGATGGAGAGCAGAAACCGCATCAGAGCGTCTCCCGCACGACCAGCGTGCAAATTCCGGGGTTGCAGGCCAGGTCGGAGCTGCCGCCCGCACCAATCCGGACCTTGAAGGTGACTGGACTCGTGTCCGCCGCGATGCCCGTCCACCGAAGCGTCTCGTGATGGGAGACGGTCCCCTGGGACGAGGTGCCGTGGGAGTAGGGGGAGAACGCACCATTGTCGAAAGAGACCGCGAGTGCCGTCGACTCGGAGTTCCTGAACAGGCCCATGCCGGTATTGTTGGATGTGTTGCCGTTCTCGCGCACTGCGGCAATCGCCTGGACTTCAAGAGTGGACCCCGTGTGGCTCGGCGTGATGGTGAGGGTCATGATCTGACTACCGGACGAACTCGATGTGGCCCCAGAAGGCCAGCTGCCGACCGTCGTGCTCGCTGATGAAGTGCTGAGCTCCTGAAGGACTCGGCCGCCGTTGGTGCACGCCCAGCCTCCGCCGGATGCGTACGGCAGTGCGCCGACTGGACACGCGCCGGGCAGTGAGCCTCCGCCGATACCCGTGCCTAGCTGTTGGAGCGGTTGCAGATCAGCGCTGCCGTCGATCGACACGCCGACGTACAGCGGCTGGATGCCCACTACATCATCCAGGTCGCGGGGTGTGCTGCCGTCGTCTTCCCCGGTCAGCTCCACGCGAAAGTACCCCTGTGCGAACAACACTGGGTCGAATGTGGTGCGCCATAGGTCTGGCGTGCCCGACTCGTTTGAGTACAGAGTGATTCGGACCGTGTGACTCCCGTCAATGGCGCCACCGACGGGGTCGACCAAGAGGCCTTGGTAGGCGACGAACGCGTCGCTTGCGTGGGCTGCTGGCGCAAGTAGTGCTAGGCCGAGCCAGCCTATGAGTTGGAGCATCGCTCCCCCTGTGCTGTGTCCTCCAGCGTACCCTACACCGGTCGAATGGCGGACCTCATTGCGAAGATACCATGTCAGAAGTGAGGATTCCGGGTCACTGCCAGCAGGCAAGCGTGACGCCCCCGACCGATGGGGCCGTTGCTCACACTGGTCGAGGGGCACCTACAGCGGGCTCTTCAATGCTAAACCAAACTGCGGTACGCCGCGACGTTTTTGCCCGGGCTCGGCCCGCCATCCCCACGCCGCAAAGGGCCTGAGAACGGTGGCTCCCTGCCACACCAAGTCGAAACCGGCGCCAACCGTCGGCATGTGCGGCCCTGGGTCGGTCCCGGTAAACAAGAACGCTTCTTCGGCGTACACGGACCCATACAGAGCCATGTCGAAGAAGCCCCGCTGGATACGACCAACGTAAGGTCGCACTTCCACAGCGGCCGCCCACAGACCATCTCCGCGTGTGCGGGTTCGGCCGTAGCCGGTGAGCGGTTGTTCAAAGCCGAATTCATCTTTGAGGCGGCCTGGCAGCAAGTCTTGAATGAAGAAGGGCTGTGTTCCAACCATGTTTGTCAGGTTGCCACGAGCGCCAATCGTCAAGTGTCGGCCGAAGGAGTGCCAGCGGATGGCTTCGACGAAGATGCCGCCACTGGGTTCAATCTGGCCATTTCGGTCCCCGGCGATGTTGCCGAGCACGGCTATCTCTAGGTAGCCACCTTCACGGGGCAGTGGAAAGCGGTCCCAGGTAGTCTTGGTGACGCCGATGGCGAGCTGGCCGTAGCCTCCGCCATCAGCGCCGAAGGGGCGGTTGGTATCAAGAATGCCGCCTGGATTTGGGGTAACCGTGGCAAACCTGGTGAACCCCTGGACGTACACGTTGAACTCATCTACCGGAACCGACACCAAGGCCATGGCGAACGGGGCGGACTGGCGGTTGCCACTCTCGGCACCGGGTGGGCGCAACACGAGGACGTCAGCACCACCGGCACCCACGTAAAGCATGCTCGACCACTGCGAGTACCCGGCCTGGAAGAAGATGTTGTTGCGCTCGCCAAAGCGCTCGACCTGAACGAAGTGATTCTGATAGCGCCCATTAACGGCGAAGTAGGTGCTCAGCGTCAGCTTAAAGTCGTAGCCATCTTCTTCACCCGCGGGCCGATGAAACAGCTCACCACCGAGACCCAGCCCGAGACCGTCGGTCGAGTTGGCAGACGCATAAGGCAGTCCGATTCCACCCCACGTACCTGCTTCATCCAGCTCGACAGCGTCGTCCATAGCGTCGTCTGTGGGGAGTTCAATCTCGGGGCTCTGCGCCCAGATGCTCATCGCACAGAGCAACCACACAGCTACGGCACGTCGATTAGTATGGCGGTGATGTTGTCCGTGCTGCCGTTGTTTAGCGCCAATCGAAGCATGCGTCGGACGCTCTTGTGTCGGTCGGCCCACGAGGTCAGCCCAGCGAGCAATCCCTCGTCGCGCACGGGGTTGTACAGGCCATCCGAGCACAGCAGAAGACGGTCGCCAGAAGCCACTGGAATCACCGAGATATCGGCTTCCAGTTCATCATCTGCACCCATAGTGTTGGTGAGGATGTTTGCACCGCGGTGTGTAGCGGCGTCTTCAGGAGCTAATCGGCCTGCTTCCACGAGGTCCTGCGCGACGGTGTGGTCTTTGGTCAGCAGGGTCAGCTTGCCTTTGCTGACGCGGTACAAGCGAGAGTCGCCGCAGTGACCGATGATGAGCTTATCTTTGCGCAACAGTACGGCGGTTAGCGTGGTACCCATCTCGACACGGTGTTCTTTTCGGTGGTCGAAAACCGCCCGATTGGCGACGTCCATGCCAGCCTTCATCGACGCCATTAGTTCCTTGTCTGTCTTACCGAGCTCGGAACCCCGGCGTGACAGGTACTCGCCTAGGACGTCGACGGTCAGACTTGACGCCAGGCCGCCCGCTTCATGCCCGCCCAGACCATCCGCCACGGCGTACAGCATGGTGTCGTCGGCCAGCTGACGCCAGCCGAAGCTGTCTTCGTTTTCACGACGGGCAATGCCAACGTCTGTGATGGCCGAAGCATGGCCGGCCCACGCGGGGTCGGGATTGCTGTGCTGGCGGAGCGCGTGCAGCTGTTCGGCTGCATCCGAGAAGTTTGCGGGAGACCGGTACATGCCGCGGGTCAGATCTCGAAGCAGTACGGTCAGCTCTTTGTCATTCGGTGAGCAAAGGTCTAACAAAATGCGGCCGAGGTCGCGCATGTCGCGCTCGACCGGGGCATCGGGGTGATGGAAGACCGCTCCCCGACCGGGAAGTACTTCAGCGATGTCCAAGTCGAACAGTCGCACTGAGCCGTTGGGCATGACCACAATGTGGTTGGCCTTGAGTCCTGCGAGGACCACGCCGCGCATGTGCAGGTAGGCCAGGGTATTTGCGACGCGAATGCCAATGGCCAACAAGTAGCTGCCTGCCAGCGGAGCCGGAGCATCTACGAGGTACGACTCACCGTTGTAGTGGTACACCGACATCATGGTGTCATTTCGGTAGAAGGCGAATACCGGGGCTGTCAGTCCGAAATGACGGATGCGAGCCTTTAGGAAGGCTTCGTTTCCAGCGAACAGCGCTGTGTCCCAGCGCTGTGTCATCAGGAACTGCAAGTCTTCGAGCGGGGTTGCGCAGTAGGCGCAGCTCTTGGACATCTCCGGACTAAATTTGTACCCACAGGCCCAACATTTCCGACGCGGCCACTTCCGACCCGTGTTGTCGACGAGGTAGTGCTGACGACCCTCGGTCACGCGAACGAGCTTTTGCACTGTTAGGTGCTGACCCATGGGCTCACCGGGGGCGAACGGTTCGGGGTGGTCCAAACGTCCGGCGGTCAGCGCTAGGCTACGCGCCAACGCTCCTGCACCGATCAACTCTGCGCGCGTCCTCATGTGATCACCACAGGTGCAGCCACTCCGTCAGCCACGCGACAAGCGCGGCGATGGCCATGGTGGGTCCGAATGCCATCAAGGTCAATGGGGGAGGGTCTTTCGGGTTGGCCCCTTGCGCTTTTGCCACGATGAAATGCGTCACTTTGGCGAGGTTGCCTAGCTTGCCGCGGAGCCCGAGCGCCGCCAGTCCAATGGGGATGAGGAGCACCAGGGTCCACAGAGTACTCTCGAGCATGAATGACCAGCCAAGCAAGGCGCCGATGCCCATGGCGAGCTTGGCATCTCCTGCACGCTCTACCTTCACGACCCATAAAAAAAAGTGCAGCGCGAAGGCTACCGCGAGACCCACAAGCGCAAACAACCATCCCTGTCCGAGGGTGGAATGAAAGGCGATGCCCAACGCAATCATCGGGAATGTCAGCCAGTTGTAGATCTTCTGATCGCGGAGATCCGTCACGGACGCCACTAGCAGGCCGGCTGCGCACAGCCCCTCGGCCAGTGTGATGTCCATGTTTACAGCTCCCCCGTTCCGCGTGACACATCGAGTCCAAGGGCGACTTCCACCGCATCAACCGCCTTGGCGATCAGTGGAGCGAGCGGTCGGGAGCCCAACGTAAGACCCAACCATAGAGCGAACAGAACGAAAGTGATACGCACATGACGACGGTGGGGTGGCTCGGGGGGCGCACCACGTTCCTGCAATGCGGTAGGATGTGTCATTGTCCCGTCCCCGCGTGTGACTCTCGGATGGTGAACGTGGCCGAGCCCGCGGTGCAGACTTTCGGTAAATACCAGATCTTAGAACGTATCGCGACTGGCGGTATGGCGGAGATCTACAAGGCACAACTTGAGGGTATTGGTGGGTTTAAGCGCACCTTCGCCATCAAGCGTGTGTTGCCCCACCTTTCTAAGAACACTGACTACGTCAACATGTTGGTGGACGAAGCGAAGGTTGCAGGCCTTCTTTCGCACGCTAACATCGTGCAGATTCTTGATCTGGGCCAAGTCGACGATATTTGGTACATCGCGATGGAGTACGTCAACGGTAAAGACCTGGGTGCGGTCACCGAGCGTCTAGCCGAGCGTGGGTTGGTGCTTCCGGTCCCACACGCAGCGTTTATCGCGATTGAGCTATTGAAAGGGTTGGACTACGCTCACAAGCGTCAAGTTCAGCGCGGGGGCCGTCCGGTCCCGCTCAACATCATCCATCGGGACGTCTCGCCGGCCAACATCCTCATTGCCTACCAGGGCGAGGTGAAGCTGACCGACTTCGGCATCGCTCGGGCGAGTCTCAAGGTGATGGAGACTCAAGCCGGCGTCATCAAGGGCCGCTTCGACTACATGAGTCCCGAGCAAGCTGCGGGCTCACGTGACCTAGACCAGCGCAGTGACCTGTTCAGTGTCGGCGTGCTGCTCTACCAGATGCTCACCGGCGCACACCCGTTCTCTGCCGAGACCGAGCTGGATACTCTCGATAATGTTCGCGAAGGGAAGTACATCCCTATTACCGAGCACAATCCGGACGTTCCCTACGCGCTAGAAGCGGTTGTTGACCGAGCGCTACGGGCAAATCGGGATGAGCGCTACATGACGGCGCAGAGCTTCAAGGAGGCGCTGGATAAGTTCTTCCAAGATGCGGGGTTCTTGTTCACCCAAGACACCCTCGGCACCTACATCCAAGACCTGTTCCCTGAGTCACGGCAGCGCTCGGCACCCACGGCGACCGACGACCTTCAGCCGGACCCACGCACCGAAGAAGTCGATCTTCTCGACATGGACGAGGGCCCAACACGGGTGATGGACGCCTCAGTCTTGCAGAATCTACCCGACACGCCGGCTCCGTCAACGACCCACCAAGATCCAGAAGAAGAGACGGTCATCAAGCCCAATGCGCTCGCCAAGTCGCGGCGCAACACCACCACCCAGCGCAACACGAGTGAGTTCCTCCGACCAAACTTCGATGATGCGGAAGCGGAGACGTTGGTTGGGCGGATTCCCGACTCGGAGCCGTTCCGTCGGGCCCTGTCTGAGTCCTCTCCGACACCAGCACCGCTGCCCCATCATCGTGTGTCAGTGGTCAAATCGGTGCCGCCCAAACCGGTGCGTAGAGACCCCGAGTTCGTCACCGTTACCAAGCTTCGTGGCGTGCCCTACTTGGTCGCTGTTCTGTTGGTGCTCGGCTCCGTCCTTCTTGGAATGGCGGTTGGTGGAATGGCTGGTTTTCTAGGTGGCGTCCTGGGTACGCAGACACCCGTCGAGGTCGTACAGCCTGCTCGTCTAGAAGTCGACGCACCGGAAGGTGCTGTCGTGATGGTCAACGGCGTTCAGGTCGGAGACGGCGTAACAGTCGGTCCCAACCAGCCGCAGCAGGTCGAAGTTACCTTGGGCAATAGCTCGTGGAGCGGCACCATCTCGGTCGGACGCAATCAAACCCGCATGTTGCTGATCGACGTGGCGGAGCTCGAACCAGCCGAGGATGAATGACCCTGTTGTTTGCGGCTCTTCGTCAGCTCCGTCCCAAGCAATGGGCGAAGAACGTCTTTCTCTTTGCGGCGCTGATTTTCTCGCGCTCTTTCTTCGACCCAGACGCGATTCTTCAAGTTCTCGTTGGGTTCGCGGCGTTCTGCATGGTGTCGTCCACCGGCTATGTGCTCAATGACCTGCTCGACCGCGAAGCCGACCGTTTGCATCCGAAGAAGCGGTTTCGGCCGATTGCGAGTGGCGCGTTGCCGGTCCCCGCTGCCATTGCTTTGCTGCTGACCACTGGAACGATTGGCTTATGCCTGGCATTCTGTGTTGGGCCTTACTTTCTCGGCGTTACCCTCGCGTATTTCTGTACGACGCTGTCCTACAGCTGGTACTTCAAGCATGTGGTCATCTTGGACATCATGTTCTTGGCGAGCGGTTTTGTGTGGCGCGCGGTAGCCGGAGCGGTCGCTATCGGCGTTGCCGTGAGTCCGTGGCTGTTCGTTTGTACCGCGTTCTTGGCGTTGTTCCTGGGCTTCAACAAGCGTCGTGGTGAGCTTCTGTCCCTTGGGGATTCGGCCGGAACTCGGAAGAACTTGGCGGACTACTCACCAGCTATGTTGGAGCAGTTTCAGGCCATTGTGACGGGCAACGTTGTACTTTCGTATTCGCTCTACACCATTCTCAGCGACACCACGAACCCATGGATGGCCATCACCATCCCGTACGTCTTGTACGGCGTCTTCCGCTACGTTTACCTGATTGATAAGGAAGGAGCTGGGGATGCACCAGATGAGACGCTGTTGAGTGACCGTCCCATTCTCATTACTGCTGTGCTGTATACGCTGACCGCCGTTGCCGTTTTAGTCTGGATTCCCGGCGCTTAACGTCGAGAATGCGGCCAGTGCCGCATCGAACACTGTGCGTTCAGTGGTGCGGTGACGCTGTGCAGCTTCGGCAACGTCGGCATGTTCGGGAGAGGCGTGCCAGGCCTGGCTGTCACGACCGCCCACTTTGACGCGGATGGCGCCGTACACGGTGTCGACCGATTGATTCCACCGGTCGAGAATACGCCGTTGATGTCTGGTCTGGCGCACTCCGAGGCTCGATGAATGGCGGAGCAAGGTGTCAGAGACTGCGTCTACATCGGGGTGTTTGCACAGGGCATGTACCGTGTAGCCGGGACGTCCTTTCTTCATCAACACGGGCATGACCCAGGCATCGACGGCGCCTGCAGCGAGGAGTGCGTCGATGAGTCCCGGAATGTGCTCGCCGACCATGTCGTCGACGTTCGCAGCGATTTCGACCACATCGTCGGTGCCGGTGGTCGGTGCGTCCCCGAGGACAACTCGAACCAGATTCGCAACCTGTGGCGGGTCTTTGCGCCCGGCGCCGTACCCTGTTGCGCGAACCGTCATTGCGGGGACGCCTCCGGGTGTGGCTAAGGCACAGACCAGGGCGGCTCCGGTTGGTGTGACCCATTCGCCAGGCCAGCGACTCTCCACCACAGGGTAGCCTTGGCAGATGGACAAGGTGGCGGGTGCCGGGAGTGGAATGACGCCATGTGCACTGACCACAGCGCCCGTTCCCATGGGCAGGGGTGTGGCGATGATGCGTCCAATATCGAGGTCTTCGAGGGCCAAACAACATCCGACGATGTCGACGATGGCGTCGATCGCGCCGACTTCATGAAGCACCACATCCTCGATGTCCATGCCGTGCATGTGTGCTTCTGCGACGGCTAAGCGGTCGTACACAGTGAGTGCGCGCTGTAGAACTCGGGGGGGAAGACTCGCCGCATTCAACAGCCGCTTTACGTCTCGGTAGGGCCGGTGGCCATCATCCGGGTGGGTGTCGACGGACGGGGCGGGGCTGTGGACGTGGCTATGTGTGTGCGAGTGGGTGTGTCCGCCATGGGTGTGTCCGACGGTTGTTCCAGCGTCGGCACTCGTTCCGCGGGGAACCCCGTCTGGCGGACCTGCATGCGGGTCGGGCTCGGCGTTGTTGACGCGAACGCCAGCGTAGGTGGCGCGGAAGGCACCGCGTTGGGTCTGGATCGGGAGTAGCGTCCAGCCGGGTAGGTTGAGTGTGTCCAAGCCCGCGCGGACGGTGTCGACGTTGGCTCCGGCATCGAGAAGAGCAGCGAGCAGCATGTCGCCGGCAATGCCAACACTTGCGTCGATCCAAAGGGTCGTGCTCATGACCGTCTCGCTGCCATGCGCCAGGCCGCGATAGCCGCGCCAAACCCGTTGTCCACGTTCACCACGGTGACACCGCTCGCACAACTGTTGAGCATGGCGAGTAAGGGGACCCATCCACCCATCTGTGTGCCGTAGCCAACAGACGTTGGGACAGCGATGACCGGCGCGCGGACTAAGCCTGCCAGCACCGAGGGCAGGGCTCCCTCCATTCCCGCTACTGCAATGATGGCGTGTGCGTCTTGTGCTTCTGGCAGGCGGTCGACGAGTCGATGGAGGCCTGCCACACCGACGTCTGTCCACACCGTGACGTCTAGGCCAAACCACTGTGCGCAGCGAACTGCCTCTTGGGCCACGCTCTGATCGCTGGTGCCTGCACTGCACACCACGATTTTGTTGGGATAGCGAGGGGAGAACGCTTCTTTGCCGTTCGGTGCCCACCACAGCAACCGGGGAATTACTTCGTAGGTGACGTCAGGAAGTAGGTTCAGCACCTCTGCCGCGGCTTCCGGGCTGACCCGGGTCGCGAGCGACGGGCGCTCGTTGGCTTGGAAGTGGCGGATGAGTTCGACCAGCTGCCCGGGCGTCTTGCCCGAGCCGTAGATCACCTCTGGAATACCTGTACGTGCCGCACGGCCGTCGTCTACAACGGCAAACCCCAGGTCTGTCTTTGCAAGAACATCGCCGTTTTCGGCACTGTCAGCGAGGGCCCGGAGGGCAAGAGCGAGTTGCTTGGCGGGTTCAATCATGTCCCAATTTGCTCCAGTCCGGCAAATACCGGATGACAATGGCATCGTGAGCCGATGAGAGAGGTAATGCTACCCATGCGACTACCCTTGCTTGTGGCCCTGTGCCTCCTCCCGTTGATGCCCGGCACCGCCATGGCATCACCACCTCTTGCTTATACCCAAGCTGTCACAACGATCGACCGGCTGTACCTGTACCCAGAACAGGTGGATGCTCCAACGTTGTTGTTCTCTGCAGCCGAGGGATTGTCCGACGAGATCGATTGGCTCGTGGTCAACGTAGACGATGACGTCGTGTTGTTGCGCCATGGAGATGGCACCTCGTTGGGCTCCATCACCGTTGGCTCGGTGGACACGCTACCGCACGCGCTCGCCAACCTCGAAGAGCTGGTGACCGAGTCCGGATTCCATACCGGAGACGCTGACCTGCGCTTGGCCATCCTAAGCGGTCTCACCCGTGGTCTTGACCGCTACAGTCGGGTGCTGTCCGGGGACCGCTTGTCGCGCTTCGAAGTGCGTCTCAAAGGCACGCTCGTCGGCATTGGTGTCACCTACCGGGTCCAACCGGAAGGCGCTTGGGTTCGCTCACTCATTGCCGAAGGACCGGCTGCGCAAGCGGGTCTACAAGTCGACGACATCATTGTGCGCATTGACGGTGTACCCACCCGAAACATGGCGTCATCAGACATCAGCCGCCGCATTCAAGGCGAAGAGGGCTCACAGGTATTGCTCGGCGTGCGGCGTGGGGAGAACCAGCTCGATGTGGCCATTGAGCGTGCCGAGCTCCCGGTTCCAAATGTTGAGCACGATCTCCTCGAAGACAGCGTTGGTTACGTGCGTATAGACCACTTTAGTCAGCGGACGGTTGAGCACCTGCGAGCGTCTATGGAAGCTCTGCGTGAAGCAGGCGGCCTTACCCACGGGCTTGTCATTGACCTGCGTGGCAACACTGGCGGGTCGATGAAAGAAGCGGCTCGCAGCGCCGATCAGTTCTTGACCGAGGGATTGCTGTTGCGAACAGCCGGTCGCGACGGCGACAGCGTGCAGAACCTACAAGCCGAGATGCGCGCAGTCGACGCGGGCGACGAGCCTGAGATTCCTGTGGTTGTGTTGATGGACCGACAAACGGCGTCGGGCTCCGAGATTTTGGCTGGTGCCCTGCTCGCTCATCACCGCGTTGGTCTCGTTGGAGCTCGTTCGTACGGCAAAGGAACGGTGCAGAAGATCTACAGCCTAGATGACGGCCTTCGGCTCAAGCTGACCGTTGCCCAGTACCTTTTGGACGGCGATGTCTCGGTTGCGGAGACTGGTATTCAGCCGGATGTGGCGGTGGCGGATGTCGTGTTGGATGAACGTGGAGCCCGCTATGTTCGGTGGGGTGAAGACCAAGCGGGTCGGGACTGGGAAGACATTGTGCCGTCCGTGGTCGAGCGGGAAGGGTGGCGTGGTGAACGTACTGAAGAACGTGACGTACCTCTAGAGCTGGCACGCAGAGCCATTCTTCGCAGCTACAGTTGGGAGCGTGAGCCGGTGGTGGCCGCGTTGCGTCAGGTGGCCGGCGAGCTTCGTCTCGAAGAGGACCGGCGACTCGTGGAAGCACTGGCGGCTCGCGATCTGGACTGGTCGGCCGCAAGTCAAGACGGCGAGCGTCCGGAAGCACAGGTGCGGGTCACCGCAATTCCCGGTGAACAACCCGATACGTTTGACGTGACGGTCATGGTCACCAATCACGGTAGTGAGCCTCTACACCGTTCACTAGTCCACATGGCTTGCGACAGCCTGGGCTACTGGAACGGGTTGGATATTCCGGTGGGTAGGGTGCTACCCGGTGAGACCGGTGTGGGTCGGTTGCAGGTCAATATGCGAACCGGCTACCACCTCCGCCAAGACCCCGTCACCTTGCGCCTCAGAACAGACCGTCGGCCACAACTAGACGCAGGTGTAGCGATTCTCACATCGCAGACACGGTTGCGTCCTGACGTGGCCACAACGGTGACGCTTAGCGGCATTGGTGAGCTGCGGACCGCAGAGATCCGCGTCCACAATCGTTCGGCGATTGCGGTAGAGAATGTAACGGTCTCGTTTGCCGCACCGGGCGATTCGGACATCACACTTGTCGACAGCTCAGCGGTGATTCCGCTGCTGCCACCCGGAACCAGCGGTAGTGTGCAGTTGGGCTTGCGGTTGACCGATGATTCGCCGCAAGTCCTGCCATTGCAGGTCCGCGTTGAGGTGGACACCTACCGACGCATTGCATCCTGGAAGTTTGACCTCAATCAGAATGGTGAACCCGTTCAATTGGACGCGCCTGAGCTGACTATTCTTGGAGGACCTTCGGCTCCGGCTGGACGTCACCCCATCCGTGTTCAGGCCCATGACAGCGAGTCTGTTGACCATGTGGTGCTCTACGCTGGAGACCGCAAGATTGCTTGGGCGCCGGGCACCGGGAGGGGCGTAGAGCTGTCGGTAGACGTAGAGCTGCAGCCCGGCCCGAATGCGTTCACCGCGGTGGCGGAGAATACAGACGGCCTGCGTCAAACGGAGCGCTTCAGCATTCGCGGTGACAGCGGTGCCGCCGCTGCGGATGCGGGCGAGTAACCCAGCTCTATCGCTACTGAGCAGGCGCCAGGAAAACCCAGCCTACGTAGTCGTCTAGGCCAACAGTGCCTGTGACGCCAATGAAGACGCGGTCCTCATCTACCCAGAGCGACACCCCTTCGGCATTGATCGCCGTGCCATCCGGCGTGAGGATGGGGAGGTGTGCAATGGTGGGATTCGATGGGTTGCCATACACAATGGCTATGTCGTTGCTACCATCCGAGTCGTTGTCTTCGACCACGGCCGCCATGTAGAGGTCTCCGTCCAGCTCGGTTGCGCTGGCCCAGAAGACTTCCTCTGTCTGCAAGTAGGCGCCGGTCGCGACACCGTTGCGGCGCAAGGTGACACCGAAAGGCGTGGGTCCACCTGGGTTGGAGCCGGTCAGTGCTGCAATACCGTTCCGTTGGACAACGTTGTTGACGGTGAAGCCAGTCAACGCGCCATCCGGACCGTCCGAGATGATGTCTTCGTCTGTGCTGCTGTCGATCTCGAGGTTGTGCTGATTCGGGCCGAAGGCGCGGAGCAGAAGGTCCGCGCGGGACTCCAACGGTGAGTTGGTGGGGCGAACCAGGGGCTGGCGGGGTTCGACGAAGCAGCTGTTTCCGACCGTCATGGGGTTTGTATTCGTGTCGAAGACTTTCTCGAGGTCAAGGACCTGACGGAAGTTCGCACCGACCTCTTCGGCAATCTTGAAGTGGGCGACATCCTGTGAGCAAGCCCCAAGAACGATGTCGCCGTTGATATCAATCTCGAGGTCCAGACCGGTGTACATGTCTTGTGTGGAGCCGAAGCCGTCGCGTGCGGAGACCAGGGTCAGGCTGCCGTTGCCCAGCAAGGTGTGGCGATAGATTCGAATCTGATTCTTCAAGGTGAAGTTGTTGGAGATCAGGTGACTGGCGCCGACAAAGAAGCGGTCATCATCGAACTCGGCATCGATCTGGGCACTGAAGGCACCGTCTCCACTGAACTCCCAGAATACTTGGGTTGCCGGCTGAGCGTCGGTTGCGGGAGGTACATCAGGTCCTCCTGCGGCGGGTGTCTCCCAAGGAAACTGAATGGCAAGGCCCGTATTAGGGGTGCTGTTGAAGGAGTCGCTAGCAACAACGAGGACGTACATGCCATTCATTCCGCCGACGACCGGTGGACGTGGACCATCGAAGGCGTTGTTGGCCCAAAACTGGATGGGAGCTGTGTCGGCTCCACCGTCGCAGTCTTGGTCGATGGAATCGCCGAGAATCTCGAGAGCGCCCGGCAAGACGGTGGGGTCTTGGTCGTTGCAGTCGCCCTGTGGCAAGGTGCCAGAGTAGGTCACCGAAGCATCGGGCCATTGGTTCTGGTTGAGGATGAGGCCATCAAGGTCTTGGTCGAAGTCGTCTGCTAAGTCACAGTTGCTGTCGATACCGTCGTAGAACGGGTCTGGAGCGCCGTCGAAGATGGTGATGTCGTTGTCATCGCAGTCGCCGAAGTTCTCGGGGAAGCGGCCTTCGTAGCCAAAGCGTTGTACGAAGCCGTTGAATTCAGCCACATCGCCGGCATCCATCCACGTGTCACCGTCGCCGTCGAACTCGTTGACGGCGTCACAGTTACTGTCGATACCGTCGAACAACGGGTCGGTGGTGATGCCTGGATTGATTCCTGCGGCGGCGTCGTCGCAGTCTCCGCCGGGGAGGAGACCGTCGTAGGCCAGAGCGCCAGCGGGCAGCAGGTCGGCGCGAATGACGTAGCCGTCGCCGTCTGCGTCCCAGTCGTCAGCGTTGTCGCAGTTGCTGTCGATACCGTCGTAGAAGGTCTCGCCTGCGTTCGGTCGAATGCCGCCGTCGTTGTCGTCACAGTCGAGCAGCTGACTCTCGACGGAGGGGTACTGGGTAGAGTCGTCGTTGGCGACCCAGTCTGCTTCAAGCACGCCTGGGTAGCCGTCATTGTCGACGTCTACGATTTCTAGGCCGTTGCAGTCATTGTCGATACCGTCGTATGGGATCTCTTCGAGGTCCGGCGCGCGGTCCGCCCGGTCGTCTTCACAGTCTTCCAGCAAGCCCTCGATGGAACAGCTCGCGGAGCGCACAGCACCATCTTCGTCTTCGTCCAGACAGTCGGTCTTTTCAACCCAATCAGCATTCGTGACGTAGGTGCAGCCACTGACGGACAGGGCGCAAACGAGCAAAAGCGAGCGAGGTACAACGGACAAGCGCATGCAGAGTTCTCCAGCGGATGCAGTCTAGCAGCCCAGGGCTGGTGTTGCTTGTTGAGTAAGGTTGTCGGCAGGTTCGCGAGTGTGGCCGCGCGTGCATCAAACGTTCCGACGACTCCCAACGAATCTACGCGACGGGAGACTTTTGCAGGTGCAAGAAGTGCTCTACATTTCCGGCTCTCGCACCCGGAACGGCACAATCTGCACCCCCAAGCACAGTGAGCCCCAAGCCCTCCGCGACGGCGGCGATGCCGTCGATAGCCGCGGTTCGGGCACCTGCATCGCTGACTTTACCGCCACGTTCGATGTGCTCGCGGCCGACTTCAAACTGTGGCTTCACCAAGATGACCGCTTGGCCTCCGGGGCGAAGGAGCCTGGCCACGGTGGGCAAGATGAGGCTCAATGAGATGAATGACAAGTCACCAACAATGAGGTCAATCGGCTCGGGTAGAGATTGCACATGCCGGGCATTGGTGCCTTCCATCACCACCACTCGGTCATCGGATCGGAGCCGCCAGTCCAGCTGGTTAGTGCCGACGTCAATGGCGTAGACGCGGACGGTGCCCTTGTGCAGCAGTACTTCGGTGAAGCCCCCGGTGGAGCTGCCGAGATCTGCCGCCGTCATGCCTGTGGGGTCCACGGTGGGAAAGCTCTGCAGCGCGGCGAGCATCTTCAATGCACCGCGTCCGACCCACTGAAAGTCGGTCTTCGCTAGGCGGATAGGCTTGTCGTCTTTGACCCGTGCGGCGGACTTTGTGACGGGAATGCCGTCTACAAGGACATGTCCGCCAGTGATGAGTTCTTGTGCACGCTGACGACTGGCAGCGAGACCGCGTTTGACGAGGAGTTGGTCGAGACGTGCAGGCTTACTCACGACCGGTCAAACGTCGCGTTGGACGGTGAACTCAGCGAGTGCAACAAGCATCTCGGGGTGCGGGAGTGTCCGCGCAGCGTCAATGGCTTTGTCGGCAAGGGCCTTGGCCTGACGCTGTGTCTCATCAATACCCATTAGGCGGACGTAGGATGGGGGGCCGTTAGGGTCTTCCGCTTCGTCCGCGTCTAGGACGTCGTCCGCCAGTTGGAAGGCGAGACCGACTGCACTTCCGTAGACGTCGAGCGCTTGCAGTTGAGTCTTGTCCGCACCGGCGACTTGACCGCCTGCAACAGAGGACCAACGGATGAGCGCGCCCGTCTTGCGGCGATGTACGTCTTGCAGGCCTTGGACGGTATCGACCGAGGCGCCCAAGAGGATGTCGCCCATCTGGCCGCCAACCATTCCGCGATGGCCAGCTGCTGCTGCGAGTCCAGCAACCAAGATAACAATGGTCTCGGGAGCGTGACCGGAGCGCGCAAGGACGGTGAAGGCCTCGGTTAGCAAGGCATCTCCGACAAGAATTGCGGTCGCTTCGTCGTACTGAACGTGGACCGTCGGGCGGCCGCGTCGTTCATCGTCGTCGTCCATGGCTGGGAGGTCGTCATGCACTAGGCTGTAGGTGTGGATCAGCTCTACGGCCACGCCAGGGGCGGTGGGAGCATCGCCAATCGGACCGCCCGTGACCGCTTGCCATGCCGCAATGCTGATGGCAGGACGGATCCGCTTCCCACCGGTGGTGAGCGGGTAGTTGAGCGCGCCCAGGAACGGGGGTGGCCAGGTTTGGGTGAAGACGTCGCCCAGGGCCATATCGATACGGGATCGGGCAGCCCCAAACCACTCCGCCAACGCTGGGGTCATCTCCGCTAGCCCGGTGACAACAGGAAGGGGAACTGCACAATGGCAGTGGTGTCGGAGCCGTTCGGCGGGAAGGTGAAGCGCTCACCGACCTGGCGGACACACTCATTCAGCTCGGGGTCACCGTGGTCTGATGTCGGAATCTCGACCCCCATCAGCGAGCCATCCGGGGCGACCGTGATGCGCAGCGCCATGTTGCCCGTGAGGTCGGACTGCCGGCCAAGCGCAGTCATGTAGCAGCCGTTGATCATGCCCTTCATGGGCTGGAAGGAGGCGTCGGCTTGCTGTTCACTCCGGCTACCCAATACGACGGGCGCTCCGGGATGAATACCGCGTGGCATACCACCTTGGTCGACGGAGGTCGGGGCTCGTGGGCCGCCTGCCTTCATCTTCGCAAAGCCGATGCGCACGGGCATGGTCTCGTTCCCCTCTTCGTTTTCAATGACGCCGCCACCCGCAGTCTGAATGATGTCCATCATGTCGACAACGCGGGCGTACAGGACGTCGCTGTGGGCGTCGATGAAGACCTTCTTCTGTTCCATGGGGCGAAGCCGACGGCCTAGCTCGTAGGCTAGCGTCGATTCGTTCATCACCCGGCCGCTGAGAGCCAGCGTGTCATTCGCGTAGAGCGCTACGACGAGCTGGTCAGGTGGGTCAATGGGGGGAGGGGGCTGGACGACATCTGGTGGCTTGGGAAGCTTGGCACCCATGCGCTGTACTTCGACCGGCATGTTGACCATCATGATGATGAGAACAACAAGCACAACGTCGATGAGTGGGGTGAGATTGATCTCCCCCATGACGCCGTCGCCACCTAGACTTGCACCCATGGCTTACTCCTTGTCCACGGCGACGAACACGTGCGTCATCCGGTTCTCGGCAATGAGGTCTAATGCTTCCCGCACTTCACCATAGGTGAGGTTGCGGTCGGCCTTGAGCAGAAGGGAGCGTTCGGGATGCTCGTTGAGTTTGGACTGGATGACGTCGATGAGGCTGTCGATTGTGACTTCGTCACCTTCAACAAACCAACCTTCATCCTTGGTCATGGTGATGGTGACATGGTCCCCAACATCCTTGGCCTTGGCCGACTGCGTAGAACGCGGCAGCTCGACGGGTGTGTCGGATGCAATCATGGGGGTGACGACCATGAACACCACGAGAAGCACCAACACCACATCGATGAGGGGTGTCACGTTGATGTCGGACATCGGTCCGCCGTCAGTGCCGAGCTTAGCTCCCATAGTGGCCTACTTCCCGGCCATGGGCGTGTTGCGGGTCTGGACGGTTTTGTGGGCCCAGTCCATGAAGTCGGCTTCGGAGGAGACCATCTCTTCCTTGACCTTATCCATGCGCGAATTGAAGTAGTTGAAGGCCCAAACGCCGATAACGGCAACGCCAATTCCCACAGCAGTGGTGATGAGTGCCTCGGAGATACCGGCGGAAATTGCGCCGAGTCCTGAGCCACCGGAGGCCATGCCGGCGAAGGCGTTGATAACGCCGAAGGTGGTTCCGAACAGGCCGACGAAAGGCGCGGTTGAACCCACTGTTGCGAGGATGGTCATGCCGCGCTTGAGCTTGCTGACTTCTTCACCAATGGCCTTATCGACGGCTCGCTCTGCGTTCTTGACGCCGCTGTCGTCAACGCGGAGGTTCATTTCGCCGAGGCCCGCCTTGAGAACTTGAGCCAAGTAGCTGGCCTTGTAGTCTTCGTTTTTGGCGATGGTCAGTGCGCGGTCGATTTCGCCAGCTTGCAGCGGCTTGACGACGGCGGCAGCGACAGCCATGGACTGACGACGAGCGCGTCCGAACGCAATCATTCGCTCCACTGACACGAAGGCCACAGCCAGCAGCATGAGCATGAGGGTGAGGATGACGCCACGGGCAATCCAGCCGGAGTGGGTCCAGATTTCCGTCATGGTGAAGCCGCTGCCACCTTCAGGGTCGGCAGCCATCGCAGCGGAGATCAAGAGAGAGAGAAACATAAGTTGGGACTCCTGGCGGCGGGGAACAAGCCCCTCGCCTCAAGGTTCAGGCGGTGACTAGCGGCCGGGGCTGAACACGAACTTGATGACGAACTGGGCTTTCGCCTTCTGTCCGTTGACTCGGTACGGGTACCAGCGCATCCGCATGACGGCTGAGCGGGTGCTGTCGTGAAAAGGTGCGGGACAGGCTTCGAAGCGCATGTCGTACGGGGCGCCGTCTTCACCGATGAAGATTCGGACTCGGCAGTCGACGGGCCCAAGGTTCATGTCGCGAGCGGTCTCTGGGTATTCCGGATTGACCTGACGCTTGATGCGGACTTCCGACCGGTGAACGGTCGCGACAGCGCCGCCCAGTTGGCCTCCGATGACACCGCCGATCTCGCCTCCGATGACACCGCCAACAACTCCGCCTTCTACGCCACCCTCAACGCCGCCCACTTGGCCGGCTGGAGTATCGTTGTTGGCGACCTCTTCTTCGACCTCTTCGTCGAGCTCCTGCTCTTGGTCGATCATCTCATCAGGGATGTCTTCGTCAGGGTCATCTTCTTCCTCCTCTTCCTCAGCGTCTGCTGCAGCGGGGGGCGGAGGCGGTGGAGGCGGTGGAGGAAGCGCCGCATCGATTTCTTCGTCGGTGATCTCGACTTCGACGAGTTCCATGTCAGATTCGACGATGTCGAGGATGACCTCGGTCGCCTTCCACGCGGCAATTGCGAACACGATCGCGACGACGCCGCCGCCAATGGCTGCAAGAGCCACGACAGACGCAGCTCGGCGTTTATTGGCTTCTTCGTCGATGGTTCGGCCGACATTGTCGAACACGTTCTCTCCCAGAGAGGCGGTGGGGTTGCTTTCCGACATGGAAAGTGAGCGAAGGGCGTGCCTCGTAAACGGTTTTACGCACGCCGACTCCGCTTTTTACTTTGCCTAGACGTACGGGCGCAACGCTTGTTGCGCTTCAAGTCAACGAAGCACCCCGCAAATGCTTACGCTCGGCTGTTTCATTGTTGGCATCATGAACTGTCGTCGCCGAACATCGCGGGGCAAAGCGGCTCCACGATCGATTTCCATGGGCTTGAATTCGATGTGCCTTCACCCGTGTGGCTGAAAGCGGTACAAGATCTCAAACCGCGCATTCGACGTCTCGCCACCGATTTTGTACGGGTACCAGCGGGTGCGTTGGACGGCCTGGCGGACCTCGTCATGGAAAACACTCGGACATGCGACAACGGTCAGGTCTGCCGGACGTCCATCTGGGTCGATGAGGACTCGAACGCGGCAGTCCACTTGGCCCAGGTTCATGTCGCGCGCGGCGTCCGGGTAGTTCGGCGCGACGGCACGTCGCATGCGCACATCGCGGACATGAATGGTGGGGATGGCAGCTGCAAGAGACCCAATGCGTTCTCCCGTGCCATTCTCAACGCCGCCTTGTTGGCCGGTCCGATCCCCGTTGGGGTCTCCGCTTTCAACGCCGTCCGGGGCGCCGACGACCGGTGCATTGTTGGCAACCCGTTCGTCTGGTGGTGTGGTGAGATCTTGCACCTCTGGAGCCATCTCATCGGGTTGCTTCGGGTCGGGGTCGATGTTGGGCTCTGGGACCTCTCCTAGAGCCATCTGCGGCGGTGGAGGTGAGGGCACACTTGGCAGTTCAATCTCAATCCTGGGAGGTTCGACCACAGGCTCGTATAGCTCTTCGACCCAGCTAATTGTGGGGTCGGTGACCTGCTGAGCGGTCCATGCAGTCACCACCAATCCTAAGCCCACAGCACCTCCGAACAAGACAGTGAGCAGAATGGCGGCGGCGGCGCGGCGCTGGTTGGCGTCGTCGTCGGTTGTGTGGCCAATGGTGTCGAACATAGCGGTCCTCTCGTGCAAGCCGTGCTTTCCGTTGGTGCGGGGAAGCGGTTGGCTTGTAAACGGGGGATGAGGCGAGTTCTTACACTGTGCGAAGTCGAGGACTCGACATCGGACGCCGCTATGACTCGTGGGAGGCATCGTGGGTAGAGGTCGTCTGCTGTGAGGGTGCGTTCAAAGCTTCCCGTTTGAGGCGTTCCACGTCGAAGCTGCTCGCCAAGTGGCCGATTTTTCCTTCAGACAATCGTCGCTTGATGAAGACGTGCCGAATCATCCCCATGACACCGCCGAATACCCGACCGGCTGCAGCCCATACCCCTGCGCTGATCTCCGACTTTCGTGAAGTAGAGAAGTCCCCTTGCATAAGCAGGATCATGCCGCCTCACAGCGCTCCCATGGCCACGACGGTGAGTACCGAGTTTTTGCGCTCGGCTTGGCCGGACCCTGGGGACGAGGTCACAGCCTTGCCTTACTCGTCCCCAAACGGCGATTCTTCAATCCCCGCACCACCGCGCGACAACGCTGCCACTCGCTTCTCAGCGGCTTCCAGGTGCTCGTGGCAGGCGCGCGCGAGCGACACCCCTTCTTCGAACAAGGTCAGAGCCTTGTCTAGCGGTACGCCGGCGCTCTCTAGCGAACGCACGCGTTCTTCAAGCGCGCCCAGGGCGTCTTCAAATCCAAGCTCGGGGTGCTCACTCATGGCCTAGTCCTCGTCTTCGATGCGCATGCGTTCGATACGGTCGAGCAGAAAGCTTCGACGCTCATTTTCGTTGATGTCCAGGCCCACAAGGACTGGGGTGTCGGACTTGAATGCCATGCGCTCGGGCTGAACCAAGCACTCCATTCGCTGTCCACCGCTGGTCAGGTAGACCATCTCTAGGTCGCGTTCTTTGCTCATGGCCTTCTCAATGAGGACACGGCAGTCGGCAATGGTGACCGTTGGAATTTCGGCAGGCGCTTCGCCGCCAATCTTGACGACCTTGGCGCCAGGAACGGGACGCAACTTCTCGGGCTCGATGAGCGCCATACTGCGTGCCACTGGGTCATTGAGCGCTTCACGCGCTTCGGCCACGATTCGGTGCAAGTTCTGTCGCGCTTCTTGCTGCTCCGGGTCTCCGGGGTAGCGACGAATTTCCTTGGCCGGGTCGAACTTGCTGTCGGCCAGAACGCCGCGAATCTCGTCCAAACGAGCGGGGTCAACAGCGTAGGCACCGGGCGCAAAGCGATGAAGCAGGTACGGCTTGATGCGCTTGTTGCTTTCCAAGCGGCGGATCTGCGACCGGTGAACAGTCATCAAGGTCAGCTCGTGGAACTCGACATCGCCGCGGTGACCAATCCAGCCCTTGAGGGTCTGCTCGACGTTCTCGGGCAGGCCAATCTGGCTGTTGTCGCGCAAGAACTGCAGGACGTCGTCCCGCTTCCATCCAGCATCGAGCGCCTTCTCGACGACGGGCTGGGTGATCTTGTACGTGTTCGCGCGGTCACAGCCCACCAGCTCGGCGAGCTCGCCGATACGGAACAACAACACCGGTGCGAGGCCGGCGGGTGCCATGATCTCGAACGAAGGCGTGAGGTAGAACTGCTGGAATCCGTCGTTCTCGGGGGGCGAGAGCATGTGACGGCCGCGGCTCGACAGGCGGTAGAACTTCTCTTGTCCCCACTGTCCCATCTCCAGGACGCCGGCGCGGACCAACGGAGCAAAGCTGAACGAGTCGCGCTCATGGGTACGGGACGACGCGAAGGTCTGGCGCTCGAAGCGCTCACGCCAGTCTTCTCCCCGCTTCCACCGACGGTACATGGCCATTAGCGGACGTTCGGCGACCCAGCCTTCGGGTTCATCGGCGGTGGTTGCGTGAATGGCCCACAGGACCCACTCTGCGAGCGGGAACCGCTTGTCCAAGGCGCGGAACATGAGGTCGCGCTGGTCTTCGGGTTCGAGAGACAGCCACTCTTCCATGACTTCGCGGTTGAGGGATAACCACTCGCCGCGTAGCTCGATCATGTTGTGCATCATCAAGAAGTCGAGGTGGAAGGTGAACAGCTCGCTGTCTGCTTCCCACAGCTGACCGAAGAAGGCGTCCATGGCTTCTTGGTCAGAGCGGTAGATTTCATGACGCTGGGTCAGGCGCGGAGAGTGCTGGTCAATGTAGGTGGCCAGCGTCGTGATGCTGAAGTCCAACGGCGGACAGAACGGGCGCTCATCGATGATGCGCATGTCGTCGTGGGTGAACAGCGGCAGGGCCATCTCTTCTTCGAGATGCATGGCGATGGTGTCGACCACCGGCTCAACGAGCAGGTAGAAGAACTCGCTGTCGGCTTCGTGGGTGGCAACGACCAGTCCGCGCTCGGCGAGCACGGTCATGGTGCGCTTCCAGTCACGCTCTTGGCCACCAAACGACAGTCCAAGCTCGCGGTGGAACTCGGATGCGTGAGCAATACCGCCAGCCTGCAGCAGCGCCGAGAGGGCCTTGCGGTCGCGCTCGTGGAGGCTCTTGAGCAGCGAGCCCATGCGCGAGGTCTGGGCAATGGCACGGACGGCCAGCTGCACCATGCGTGCGCTATCTGGGACGCGCTTGGGTTGTCCGCCGAGGCCCTTGTAGAGGTTGGCCAGCAACGAATCGGGCATGCGCGTGACCCACTCGGTGACCGCCTTGGCCTCGGTGCGATTCAGACGCCGACGGCGTCCTGCAACACTAGTCGGCGCGGTTCGCTTGGACCGTGAGGACCGCTTGCGCTGGGGATTGCGACCGGTACTGGGGACCGAGGCGACGGGAGCGTCCATTTCGACCGCTTGACGACGTCCGCGCTTGCGTGGCTCGCCATCATTGTCCGAGCCGCCGCTGGAACGTCCACCACTTGCAGACCGTCCACCACTTGCAGACCGTCCGCCGTCCGAAGACCGCCCACTATCCGAAGGCCGTCCATTGTCCGGAGTGGCACCGTAGGCACCGTCTTCGCCGCCACCGGGCCGACGCCGACGCCGACGCCGCTTGCGCTTTCCACCATCACCGTCGCCACCGTCACTGCTGTAGCCTTGGGTCTCTTCGTCACTCATGCTGACTCCATCGGGCTCTTCAAAACACCCGAATCCGTGGCGTGCCTACTTGGCGACGCGCTCCTCGATATTGTAGCGGTAGCCCTGCTCGGTGAGGAACAACTGTCGCTTGATAGCGAACTCCTGCTCCTTCGAATCGGCAGTAACTACGGTATAGAAATGGGCTTCGTCGTCCTTGGGACGGAGGATGCGACCCAGTCGCTGAGCCTCCTCCTGCCGGGACCCGAACGATCCCGACACCTGAATGGCGACGTTCGCGTCCGGCAAATCAATCGCGAAATTGGCGACCTTGCTGACGACCAACAATTTGACTTCGCCGCTCCGGAACTGTCCAAACAGCTTGTCTCGTTCCCGTTGCGGAGTTTTCCCGGTGATTAGCGGAGCACCCAGCTTTTTAGCGAGCTGGATGAGTTGTGAGAGGTACGTGCCGATAATGAGGATGTTGTCGTCTTTGTGGCGTTCCACAAGGTCGATGGCAACCGCAATTTTAGCAGGGTTTTCCGAGGCTAGGCGGAACTGGTCCATCTTACCAGCCCGGTCGTACCGTTCCCAGTCTTTGTAGGAGAACGGGACGCGAACTTCGTGGCATCGGGCTTCGGCAACCCAGCCTGCCTTCTCGAGAACCTGCCACGGGAGATCGAAGCGCTTTGGCCCGACAAGACTAAACACATCGCCTTCGCGGCCATCTTCGCGGATGAGCGTGGCGGTGAGACCAAGACGGCGCCGGCCCTGAAGTTCAGCAGTGGCGCCAAACACAGGTGCGGGGAGCAGGTGGACTTCGTCGTAGACGAGCAGGCCCCAGTTGTGGTCCCGGAACAGGTGCATGTGCTCGAAGTCGGCGTCTTTGCTGCGACGCCAGGTCAGGACCTGGTAGGTGGCGACAGTGACAGGCCGAATCAGCTTTTCTTTACCGGTGTACGAGCCCACTTCTTTGGCAGTAAGCGTGGTCTTGTCGATGATTTCGCGAACCCACTGGTTCACAGCACTCTGGTTATTACAGAGGATCAACGTATGTTGTTGCACGGTGGCCATGGCCGTAAGTGCGACGATGGTCTTGCCAGCACCACAAGGTAGAACCACCACACCATGCGAGCCGGCAGGGCTGCCGTCCATGTGCCAGCGCTGCACAGCGGTCTTCTGGTAGTCGCGCGGTGCAAAGGCTCGATCACCAAGGGTGGTTGTTCGGAGCTTGAGCGGCAGCGGATTCCCTTCGAGGAAACCGGCGATGTCTTCGATAGGCCAGTTGACCAGAAGCATGCGCTGCTTAAACATTCCGCGCATGCCCGCTTCAATCTTCCAGCCGCGTCGGCCGTCTGGCATCAGCAGGTCTTCGGCGACCGGAATCTTGCGTACGACCTTCTCGATGTACGCCGTCTTGAAGGTCACCCGAATGAAGTTTTCGGGGTCATCATGCGGTTGGAGCTGGACAAGTCCGTAGCGGCTGATCGTGTCATCGATGTTGGTGAGCACTTCAGCAGGGATGTCGAACTTGCTCATGCCGCGCAGGGTCTCGACAATCTCGTCGCGGTCCATTCCGGAAGAAGCGGCGTTCCAGAGTGACAACGGTGTGATTTGATACGTGTGGAGCAGTTCCGGTGAGCTCTCGAGTTCTGCGAATCGCGCAAGAAAATCTCGAGATTTATCAAAATCCGCGTGGCGGGCTTCGAGGAGAACTTTACCATCGCCCTGAACAATGACAGGGTTCGCTGGATTCATCTGCATAGGCAAGTCTCATTGCATAGCGACGGCGCACCCCTGCCCATATTTGGGAAGTGGCACTGGAGATTGCGACGGACGGGTCCACGTCGGACCACAAGCCATTCAGGCATCATCGTCGAAGCCATCACTGGATGGAGAGGAGTCGAATCGGCGACCGCATTGCGTCCGGTGAGGACGGCGACCGCGGGGAAAGCGGAAGTGGCCAGGGCAAGAGCGCTGGTCCACCGACTAGGGCACACATTACGAACCCATCGCGTGGTGTCAAGTCAACAAGTGGCCAACGTGGCGAGAGTGGGTGAGGGGTGAGCGCTAGGAGCCTGTTGTGAACGACGTTGTGGCGCTTGCGGACATCACAGAAGCTCATCGTAGTTTCATTGGCGGAAAGGCATGGCACCTAGGGCGCTTGGCTGCTGTCGGCCTGCCCGTGCCGGAAGGTGTGGTGGTCACCACGGGTGCATTCGCTCGCGCTTTGGATGACTGGGGTTGGACAGAACGTGCGGGGTCAGCGAGCGATTTGTCTGCGTTAAAACTTGATATTGCCGGGAAAGACTGTCCGGTAGCGTTGCTGCGGTCGCTGACCTTCGCTCTGCGTGGCGTCCCGGGTCCCTTCGCTGTCCGATCGTCAGCAGTCGACGAAGATGGCGGACAAAAGAGTTTTGCGGGTCAATATCGGACGGAGCTGGGCGTTTCGGCAGCAGATCTGGGTGGCGCACTCATGCGCTGTTGGGCGTCGTTGTATAGCGAAGAACCTACGGCATATCGTGGCGATGCCCCCCCCAATCCGGGCGGTATGGCTGTTGTGGTTCAACGGATGGTTCAGCCCCATGCGGCCGGCGTTCTATTCACGGTGAACCCGTTGTCGGGATCGTGGCGAGAGATGACGGTGGAGGCTGTCTACGGACTTGCAGATCCGCTAGTCTCGGGCCAGGTCACCCCCCAGTGGTACCTGGTGCGTCGGCCGCGGAAGGCTCCACGACCGGTCCAACGCGTGTTGTCGCGGGTGCGTCTCCAGGTACTGCAGCAGGATCTGCCGCCTCTGACCACCCAGTTGGTGGGATCTGGTAGTGGGGTGCAGTCGGTGCCGGTTCCCGCCTCGCGTCAGTCGCGTCCTGCGTTGGACCGACGCGCGCTGTTCCGCGTCTGCCGCATGGGTCTGAAAGTAGAAGCGCTGTCCGGAACCCCGCAAGACGTGGAGTGGGCGATCGACGTCGCTGGCACGGTGTTCTTGCTCCAGGCACGTCCGATTACGCGACAGGCGACGCCTCGCGTTCGCGACGATGTGTTGTGGACACGGCGATTCATTGGCGAGCGCTGGCCTATGCCCGCCACGCCACTCGGGTGGTCGTTGATGCAGCCCGTTCTCGAACACTTCATCGCGTACCCGAGGACGCAGCAGCGGTACCTGGGTGGCGGTCCCCCGCTAAAGCTCGTGAACAGCCGGCCCTATGTGAATGTGACCGCGTTTCGGTACCTCACCTTCAAGCTGCCGGGAGCGCCACCGCCGCGCTTCATGATGGAG
>JBLHSN010000021.1:0-35490 GCA_047626195.1 Myxococcota bacterium | reverse complement strand
ACCCACGTCATGCCCCGTTCGTTGCGCAGCGGAATTTGGCTGAAGCAACGCAGGTAGTGGGGTCGCCGAGCGAGCCGCACTGGAGTGACCGCCGCGCCACGGCCGGTTCGCTCCACTCTTGGCTCACTGTGTCGTGTCCCCTTCGGGACAGACAATCAATTTGTTGGGACATTAATTTCAAAAATGCAGTAGGCCAGCTGATAAATCAATCGATTAGTGTCACGCCATAAACAAGTTGCTCAGAGCAAATTGGGGCAATATTCAAAAATAAATATCATCGATTCCGATCTCTATGGTACCTATCGGGTCAACAGAAATGGGGGCCAATAATGCCATATTCACGAATATTACTGTTCGCGCCACTCTTGGCTACCGCCACCGTCGCCTTCGCAGCAGACCTAAACGGAGACGGCTGCGAAGACGCACAGTTCGTCCTCAATAGCGCTTGTATCCACGAGACCGCGGAAGTTGATGACACCGTCACCACGACGTCTGCCACTTATGTTGAGGAAAACTCCTTTATCGGTCCCTTTGTGGCTCTGCGAGACGTCTTTGTTCATAGAGGTGCCATCATTCACGGCTGGGAAAGCCACCTCACTAAGCCGCTCACCATCGGTGATAGTAGTACCATCGGTCGCCGCGCAGAGGTCGGCGCCGACTGCATCATCGGCCAGAACGTACCGATTATGGCAATGGCACAAATCGGCGCTAACTGCACCCTTGGCGACGATACGCAGGTCGGGCGCGGCGTCATCTTGGAGAGCGATGTGACGACTGGTGTAGGCGTCCACATCTATACCGGTGTAGATCTCGGGTTGAAGGTCAGCCTTGATGATTATGTGACGGTTGGCAGACACACAACCTTAGGTGACTACACCTATATGGGGCCAAGCTCGACCATCGGCAGACTCGGCGTGGTTACCGGCGGTAGCTCTTTGGCGGAGGGCAGCATCATCATGGGCGAAGTGGGGCCCAACGCCACCATTGGAGAGGGCGTTTTGATCGGGCTAGACGCCAAAGTACGAAAGGAGGTGATGATTGGATCTGGTGCTCAGATCATGGACGAAGCGTTGATTGGAAGACGTGCCGAGGTAGGGACCAACGCAACGGTTTTTGGGACGGTTGGAAACGGTAGCTTGGTGGAGGAAAACGCAACGGTTCACGGCAAGACCGGAAAGAATAGTACTGTCTGCGCCGGCGACACCGTAGCTATCGGAGTCACAATTAAGAAAAACAAGACAAGCCAGGGCGATACGTGCACTCCCCCCGATGCTGAGGCGCCTCTCAATATCGCAGTAGGTGGTTACCATGCGTGCGCGCGACTGCCAGACGCGACCGCAGTCTGCTGGGGCTCGAACGTCCAGGGCGAGTTGGGTAACGGAACGACCTCTGCGGTGAATGTGCCGGTTGCTGTCGTTGGATTGACCGACGTCGTGAGCATGTCCGCCGCCATCTGGAGCACTTGCGCGGTGAAGACCGACGGAACGGTCGCGTGTTGGGGGACTCCAACCGAGCTCGGCATAGGTGCAAGCGGCGGTCTCGAGCTGATTCCGGTCACCAACCCGCACTTGAGTGGCGTCACCGCCATCAGCTCGGGGCATTCTCACCACTGCGCCCTCAAGTCGGATGAGACTCTCGCGTGTTGGGGCGACAACCTCTACGGCCAGCTCGGCGACGGGAACGAAGGGGGGACCCAGTACACGCCGGTCGTCGTGGTTGATGAGACCGGCGTGGGTGCGCTCAGCAACGTCAGTGCCGTTGCTGGTATGCAGCACAACAGCTGTGCACTCAAGACCGACGGTACCGTCTGGTGTTGGGGCTCAGGTTGGAGACTAGGCAATGGTAGTACTGACGGGTCGACTATCCCGGTCCAAGTGTCTGGCATCACTGGCGCGACCGCCATCTCGATGGGTGGACACAATTCCTTTGCGCTCTTGGCCGACGGCAGCGTGGTTCAGTGGGGCGCCAATGGACAGGGACAGCGCGGTGATGGCACCACGACTTGGACCCTTAGCCCGACTCCCGCCTACATTGGTATGACCGATATTATCGGCCTGGGCGGCTACGAGAGTCACGCCTGCATGCTCAGAAGCCGCGGGGTCGTCGCCTGTACGGGAACCAACGGGTACGGCCAACTGGGCCGCGCCTACAGTGGGGGTGTCTCCGCAACACCCGAAAGCGTCAGTGGCCTGACCGATGTCGCAGTTCTGTCCAACAGCGGGGCGGGAAACTTTACCTGTGCCACCAAGACCGACGGAACTGTTGAGTGTTGGGGTAACGGTACCAACGGATCGCTGGGCAATGGGACGTTCGATTCTTCCCCAGTCCCCGTGGTGGTCTCAGGCCTGAACGTACTGGTCCGCTAGGACTGGGCGAGCGCGGGCACCGACTCGATGTGTTCGGTGCCCATCGGCAACGTATCTTCCGGCACGACAGCGGTGGTTCGCGATGAGGCGGTGAAGTCGGATGAACGACTCACAAGACGGCATGGAGGTTGTTTACACCGCCAACCGCAGCGCCACACCCGGTTCGCTCCACTCTTGGATCACCGTGTCGTGTCCCCTTCGGGACAGACAATCAATTTGATGGGACATTAATTCCAACAATGCTGCGGACCAGCTGATAAATCAATCGATTAGTGCCATGCCATAAGCCGGTTGTCTATTGCAAATTGGGGCAATCTATAAAAAACGAATATCGTCGATTCTGACACATATGGTACCTATCGCATTCACACTGGGGCCCAATAATGACATATTCACGAATCTTACTGTTCGCGCCACTCTTGGCTACCGCCACCGTCGCATTCGCAGCAGACCTCTTACCCGTTGACGGCTGCGAAGACGTACAGTTCGACCTCAATGGGGCTTGTATCGACGATACCGTCACCACGACGTCTCAAACCTCTATTGGCATTGGTGTCTCCGTCGGTCCGTGGGTGGCTCTGGGAGAGGCCTTCCTTGCCAAGAACGCCACTATTGAGGGCTGGGTGGCCCACAGCACTCAGCCGCTCACCATCGGTGATGGAGCCGTCGTTGGTCGTAACGCGAACATCGACGCAGACAGCATCCTCGGCAGCGATACGTCGATCGGCCGCGATGCCACCTTGGGGGCTCGCGCGACGACCGGTGTAGGCGTCTACATTGGCAACGCTGCAGAACTAGGAACGGACGTCGTCCTTGATGATGGTGCGGTGATTGGCAACCAAGCGGGATTGGGTAACTTCACCCACATGGGGCCACTCTCGGTCATCGGTCGCAACAGTACGGTTACCGGCGCTGCCTCTGCGGCGGAACGCAGCGACATCCTGGGCATCGTGGGTCCCGACTCCATTATTGGAGAGGAGGTTTTCGTCTCCAACACGGCCCGCGTGAGAAAGGGGGCGACGCTTGAGACTGGTGCTCAGATCATGGCCGGAGCGACGATTGGTAAATTTGCCGTAGTGGAGAACGGCGCAACGGTTCACGGGCTTGTCAAAGCCTATGGTCGTGTCTGCGCGGGCGACACCGTAGTGACGGGTCAGGTGGTTGCCCGCAACATGACAAACCAGGGCACGACTACGTGCAGTACTCCCCCCGGTCTCGTCCAACGTGCGCGCCCGCTCGCAGTGGGTGGCACCCACGCCTGTGCCGTTCTACCCGACGAAACAGCGGTCTGCTGGGGCTGGAACTCCCAGGGTCAGCTTGGCGACGGCACGCAGATTAACAAATCGCTTCCGACCGTCGTCCCCGGGTTGACCGACGTCGCGGGCTTTGCCCTAGCCACCCAAAGCAGCTGCGCGTTGAAGACCGACGGAACGGTTTGGTGCTGGGGTTCCAACAGCTCGGGTCAGCTTGGCCTTGGTATATCGACCGGCACTTTCCTAACTCCGCAGGAAGTCACAGGAATTACCGACGCCACCGCTATCGCCACTGCGTACCACCATTACTGCGCCGTCAAATCAGACACTACCGTCATGTGTTGGGGCTATGGATATGCCGGGGGGCTCGGCAGGCCAGGTCTGATGTACGGGGGGGAGCCCGGCGTAACCACAGCAGGTATTACTAACGGCGACTCGCCAGAGCTAGTGATTGCTGCAGACGGTAATGCCCTATCCGGCATGCTCGACATTGCCGTTGGAGCATACGGCAGCTGTGCACTCGCAATCGACGGCCAGGTCTTTTGCTGGGGACATGGGGACACACTCGGCGGCAATGGCGTACCGTCCAACGTTTACGGTAACAACTACAACACATTTACGCCGCTCAATGTGGATGGGCTCGCAAACATCACCGAAATCTCGATGGGTCAAAACCGTGCCTTTGCGCTTCAGTCCGACGGAACCGTGATGGGCTGGGGCAGCAATACTTTCGGCGAAATGGGTAACACCACTAACGGTCACAGACGCACACCGGTTACGGCCTTCACGGGTGCTGGCGCTGTAGCGGCCCTAGGGGCCTACGAACAACACTCCTGTATGCTCTTAACAGACGCAGCTGGGACTATGGTCTGTGGGGGAGACTCAAGCTCGGGTGTGTTGGGCGCAGGCAGTGGGCCAGGGACTTGGCCTACCGCCACGACCCCTTACCTGTCCCCGATTTACCAGCCCGGCATGGAACCCGTCAACGCACTGGCTCACGGCGGTGCCCCCAACACGACGTGCGCCAGGACGACCGACGGAACCGTTTGGTGTTGGGGCCTAGGTGGAAATGGCTCGCTCGGCAACGGGACGACGCCGCTGAAAGCGTCTACCCCCGTGCAAGTGTCAGGCCTGAACATGGGTCCCCTGTAGGGCTTGGCGAGCGAGAACGCCGCCTCACGTGACTAGAGCGCCGGCCACTTGCCGGCGCTGAGCCCGAGCACCCCGTCCAGCACGCTGCTGGACGGCAGCACGAAAACCAACACGGCACTGGCCAGCGCCACAACACGGTGCCTTGCGTTGGGAACTGAAGGTGCGGCTGGTGCTGTATCTGGGCCATTCAGGGCTCCCTAGACGCGCCAAACGCGAGCCCCAGCAGCGAGCGTAAAGGCTCAGCCGTGGACCCGTCCGCAGCCCGATATCGGTTATCGAGCCCGGTGCTGACGCTGTAATTGCGGCGACTTCACCCACATCATGCCCCGTTGGTTGCGCAGCGCATTTTGGCTGAAGCAACACAGGTAGCGACCAGCACTGCAGTGACCGCAGCGCCACAGCCGGTTCGCTCCACTCTTGGCTCACTGTGTCGTGTCCCCTTCGGGACAGACAATCAATTTGTTGGGACATTAATTTCAAAGATGCAGTAGGCCAGCTGCTAAATCAATCGATCAGTGTCATGCCATAAACAAGTTGCTCAGCGCAAATTGGGGCAATATTCAAAAATCAATATCATCGATTCTGATCTCTATGGTACCTATCGGATCAACAGAAATAGGGGCCAATAATGCCATATTCACGCATCTTACTGTTCGCGCCACTCTTGGCTACCGCCACCGTCGCCTTCGCAGCAGACCTAAACGGTGACGACTGCGAAGATGCACAGTTCGCCCTCAATGGCGCTTGTATCCACGAGACCGCGGTAGTTGATGACACCGTCACCACGACGTCTGACACTCATGTTTATGACTACGCCTCTATCGGCCCCTTTGTGGATCTGGGAGACGTCTTCGTTGGAAATGGTGCCATCATTCACGGCTGGGAGAGCCACCTCACTAAGCCGCTGACCATCGGTGATCTTAGTACCATCGGTAGCCGCGCAGAGATCGGCGCCGACTGCATCATCGGCCAGAACGTACCGGTTGGGAGGGTGGCACAAATCGGCGCCAACTGCACCCTCGGCGACGATACGCAGGTCGGGCGCGGAGTCATCTTGGAGAGCGATGTGACGACTGGTGTAGGCGTCCACATCTATACCGGTGTAGATCTCGGGTTGAAGGTCAGCCTTGATGATTATGTGACGGTTGGCAGCCACACAACCTTAGGTGACTACACCTATATGGGGCCATTCGCGACCATCGGCAGAAACGGCGTGGTTACCGGCGGTAGCTCTCCGGAGGGGGGCAGCATCATCCTGGCCAGAGTGGGGCCCACCGCCACTATTGGAGCGGGCGTTTTGATCGACCTAAACACCAAAGTAGCAAAGAACGTGACGATTGGGTCTGGTGCTCAGATCATGGATGGCGCGTCCATTAGGATTGGTGCCACAGTAGGGACCAACGCAACGGTTTTTGGGACGGTTGGGAAGCGTGCCATTGTGGAGGAAAACGCAACGGTTCACGGGACAATTGGAAATAATTCGACTGCCTGCGCCGGCGACACCGTAGCTTCCGGAGTCACAATTAAGAACAACAAGACAAGCCAGGGCGATACGTGCACTTCCCCCGTTCTCGTCCAACGCGCCCGACCGCTCGTTGTGGGCGGCTCCCACGCCTGTGCCGTTCTACCCGACGAAACAGCGGTCTGCTGGGGCTATAATAACGATGGTCAGCTTGGAAACGGAGCACCCATGTCACACGACAGGTTCGATGACAACGGTTCTTATATTAGTGGAGTTGCCGGGGCTAATGAGGGTTTACCGGTCGCCGTCGTCGGGTTGACCGACGTCGCGGGCTTTGCCCTAAACACCCAAAACAGCTGCGCGTTGAAGACCGACGGAACCGTTTGGTGCTGGGGTAGCCAGGGCTGGGATGGTCAGCTCGGCAATAGCGCCGGGACACAATCTGACGTCTACACAGCCCCGGTTTTGGGCGGAGAGACAACCCCGGTGCAAGTCACAGGGTTGACCGACGCCACCGCTATCGCTGCTGCGTACCACCATTATTGCGCCGTCAAATCGGACACTACCGTCGTGTGTTGGGGCGCGGGAGCTTGGGGGGGACTCGGGGTCGTAGGTACGACTGGCATCGACAAGCCAATCCAGGTGATTGCTGCAGACGGTGACCCCCTAAGCGGCATCCTCGACATTGCTGTTGGGTCATACGGCAGCTGTGCACTCGCAATCGACGGCCAAGTCTTTTGCTGGGGCAATGGGCAGACACTCGGCGGCAACGCTGAACTCCACTGGCGTGGTTATAGCAACCTGAACTCATTTACGCCGGTCAAGGTGGATAGACTCGAAAACATCACCGAAATCTCGATGGGTCAAGCCCGTGCCTTTGCGCTCGAGCCAGACGGAACCGCGCTGGCCTGGGGCAACAATGCGTTCCAGGAGATGGGTATCCCTAACACCGGTGAGGAACGCTCACCGACTACGGCCTTCGCTGGTGCTGGCGCTGTAGCTGAACTAAGCACCAACGAGCAATACTCCTGTATGCTCTTAGCAGAACCCTCAGCCGGGACCGTGGTCTGTGGGGGTGACGGGAGTTCGGGTGTGCTCGGCGCCGGAGACGAGCGGTCTAGCGCCGAGACCCCTTACGTGTTCGTGGACCAAACCGAGATGGGCCCCGTTGCGGCCTTGTCCCATAGCGGCGCCGCCATGACGCAGTGCGCTAGGACGCCCACCGGAGACGTTTGGTGTTGGGGCTCAGGCACAAGCGGCTCGCTCGGCGACGGGCTGTTTCAGAGATCCGATATCCCCGTGCAAGTGTCAGGCCTGAACATGGGTCCCCTGTAGGGCTTGGCGAGCGAGAACCCCGCCTCACGTGACTAGAGCGCCGGCCACTTGCCGGCGCTGGGCCCGAGCACCCTGTCGAGCAAGCTGCCGGACGGCATCACGAAAACCAACATGGCACTGGCCAGCGCCACATGACGATGCGTTGGGAACTGAAGGTGCGGCGTCTGGTGCTGTATCTGTGGCCATTCAGGCCCTGCCGTGACGCGCCTAGCGCGAGCCCCAGCAGCGAGCGTAAAGGCTCAGCTGTGGACCCGTCCGCAGCTCGATACCGGTTATCGAGCCCGATGCTGACTCCGTAATTGCGGAGACTTCACCTACATCATGCCCCGTTGGCTGCGCAGCGCATTTCGGCTGAAGCAACACAAGTAGTGGGGTCGCCGAGCGAGCAGCACTGGAACAACCGCAGCGCCAAAGCCAGACCGCTCTACTCCAAGCTGATTTTGGCCGGATCACGTACCCCATTTGTTAAAACAATAATTCCTAAAAATCCGGTCCCCGGCGACACAATCAATGGATTGATATTACACTGTCACCCAGTTAACAATTACCAAATGGAGGTAATTTCAGAACAAATGCAGCGATGCCGGCGCAGGTTGATCCGGGTTGCGCCTAGGCTCTCGCTGAGTGATCAGGTCTCTCCGCTCAAGAGGACCAGTGCCCAGACCCCATCCAATCGAAGTCCGAGAACGTGTCGTCAGCGCATATCATGATGGAGAAGGCACTTATGTCGAGCTGGCAGAACGATTCAAGGTCGGTGAACGGTAAAGCGTTGGGTATGGCTAAAGGCGCGGACGGGAGATTTGGCGCCCGCGGCCATGGGCGGGAGCCGCGGAAGTCTCTTTGATGATGCAGGAATAGCCTTCATTACGGACGCTCTCGAAGCTGTTCCCGATAAGACATGCCGCGAGTTGGTCAGCGCCTACGAACAGGAGTTCGGTGGGACGGTGGGACGGTGGGACGGTGGGACGGTGGGACTCAGCACGATGAACGATAGGGTACGTAAGATGGGCTACACCCGCAAAAGGGGGTTTTCCGGTCGCCAGCGTCGCAACGTCCCGATGTCGTTGAACGCCGAAACGCCTTCGAGAGCGAGCAACCGACTCTACAGGGGTGGCCGATGTCGTTAATGGAAGAAACCGGCGCTAGGGTGCGTTCAGGGGCGTCGCCAACTGACGACGTTGTCACTTGTTACTACTAGGAAGTTGGCGGCGAAACTGGGCGTGCCAAAGCGTCGGGTTCGACATCAACGTGGAGGTCCACCCCTGTAAGTGGTGGCTCACTATTTTTCCCGATGAATCCTGCATTTCAACCGCTTTGAACCATCGCTACGCTCGCTCGAAAAGAGGTAGCCGTGTAACGCTGTTCGCACCGAACGTATGGGGCAAAGTGGACGTTGGTTGGTGCAATCGCGGTCGATGGCCGAAAGACGCTCGCTGTACTGGAGAAAGGCCTTCGAATGCCAACCTTCATTGACTTCGTCACGCAGAACCTGGTTCCTATGCTACGAGCGGGCGACATCGTGGTCATGGACACCCTTTGCGTTCACAAGAACGCCGAGGCGCTTGCAGCGATAGAAGCTGTCAGAGCTACGGTCAAGTTTCCACCTCCATATTCACCAGAATTCAACGCAATCGAGATTTGCTGGGGTTGGCTCAAGCAAGACTTGCGTCGAGTTGCGAGTCGGTCAGTCACTCGCCTCATTGAAGCCACCTTAAAACGGTGGGAATCCGTCACGCCGCACCTTTGTTACCAGTGGGCACGCGGATGTGGCTACGATGTCGATGCAGCTGGTCAACCTGACTGAGCATCGCTGTATCAGATTTACCATGTCGAATTTAACTAGCCAAATCGGCCCCTCCAGAGCAGCGAAGCTTAACCGAACACTTCATGAACGAGCCTCGCACTTTCAAACCCAATGAACCCGCCCCCTCGACATCCCCACGCGATACCGCCAGCGCACAAGGAGTTCGCAATGCGACCACAATTCAACGTACGGCTCTCGGCAAAGCGGTCCATCAACCTTGTACATGGCATGTGGCCAGAAGACCGCCAGCGTGCGCTGCTTACCGAGCTGCTCGAAGAGCCCACAGACCTCTCGGGTCCCGACCTCACCGAGATGCTGGAGCTCGCACTTCAGGACCTCGAGCCTATCCCCTGCGCAATGAAGCTCTTACAGGTCATCTTGGACGACGAAATGACCGCCGGAATGCGCGATACTGTCGCGCGAGACATGCTCGATGGCATGCCTTGGATCGAGCACTCGCACATGAACTGGCACCGCGCCATCTACGAGGCAGCGTGGCTAGCCCATGCTGCACATGGCTCGTGCTTTACAAAACCTCGCGCAGCTAAGCTGACATTCGTTGTCGAAGCACTCGATGACGACGCCGCCGAAGCACTGAATGCGCCGCTGACCGCCGCTCTTGCCATGCGTCTCGCTGCACCGTGCATGCCCGACGCCCTAATGTGGCGGCTATTTGAAGACGAGATCAACGGCGATGCGTTTCCAGAGGCCAACAACCTCGCGTGGTTTCAACAGTGGTCGGAGAGCGATGGTCGTACCGCGACTCTGACTATCGAAGGCTCGGAACACTGGTGGGGCGGCTTCACACCCGGGGAGGAAGTGACCGTCGATGCTTGGCACGACACCCCCCCCGACTAGCGCAACGACGGCGTCTTCCGAACAAAAGAGGAGGCGTTTCGAATCGAGCGCAGTTAAACTTATGCAATGAAAATCACATTCCTCGCCGCTCTTATTCTATCCGCCTGTACCGCCAAGGTCGACGTCGAAGACCCTGGAACCAGCGGTACAGAAGCCGACACATCGGAACCGGATGTTGGCGGCGACCCGGACACAGATACAGATACCCAAGAACCCCTGCCAGAGCCCGATGACGCCTGCGAAGGCACACTAATTGCGGTGGTCGGAACGGACCCGTGGGCACGCACAGCGTCTGTCAATGAAGCCCCGACTCCGTCCACAGGCACGTTCCTCAGCGGCGACGGTGTGGCGTGGTGGAGCCAGGACGTCCCGGGCCCGGTGACCATTGGGATGTCTGCGCAAGACCACCACAATGCCCGCGTTCGCATTGAGAATACAAGCACCGGCGTACGCGTCGAGCGCCTAGACGACCGCAGTCGCTGGGCGGTGACTCGCAACGTGGCCACCGTGGACGGCCTGTCATGTGACACCCTCACCGTTTGGGTTGGGCTCGACCACGAGTGGTTCGCGCCATCGGCCAGTGCGCCATCCAGAAACCGCGCTGAAGTGCTCTTTGACGGCGAAGAAGGATGGGAGGCAGCCTATGACATGGTCGTCTCGGCTCAGGAGCGGGTGACGTGGTCTACCTGGTACTGGGAGAGCGACTTTGAACTCATTCGTCCGCTAGGTCACGTGACCATGAGCGAGTCGCAGCGCGAAGCCAACACCGTCATGGCCGTACTGGAAGAAGCAGATGTCGACACCCGAGTGCTCATCAACCGCTTCTGGGGCGAGAACTTCGACTTTACTGCGTACATCAACACCGACTCCGCACTGCGCTCGTACGCCGAAGACAGCGACGATGGCTTTGAGGTCATGCTCCAAGGCAACATCACCGAAGTCAGCCTCGATGACACCTTCGACGCCGTGCCGCAGCCCATCTCCTTCCTTCGACGCGTGCGCACCGAGAATCCAGAGGAACGGGCTGAACAAGCAGACGTTACCGCACGCAGAGGACTCACCGCATTCGATGCCGCGAGCTGGCATCAGAAGGGCATTGTGGTCGACGGAGAGGTGGCCCTCATCACGGGTATGAACACCAAAGCCGCCGACTGGGACACCAGCGACCACGCAGTCTTCGACCCCCGCCGCATGCCCTTCGACGCCGACGAAGACGACCGACTAGAGGTCGCCTACCGCAACGAGCCGAGCGAGCTGGGCCCACGAAAGGACTTCAGCGTGCGTATCGAAGGCCCCGCCGCACGAGACGTCGAAGACTACTTTCGCAGTCGTTGGTCACAGGGCATCTCCGATGATGTGCTGTACGCAGACGCCGCAACCCCCCTGTCCGCGCTGCCCGCCGCGCGCGAGCCTTCAGGGGGCGTCCCGCTGCAGATTGTTGCCACCGTACCCGAGCCCTTCCTCGAGCAGACCATCCTAGAGACTCACCTTCGCGCCATTGAGCAGGCGACCGAGTACGTGCTCATTGAAGACCAGTATTTCCGCGCCCCGATTGTCGCGGAAGCCCTCGAGCAGCGCATGTGGGACGAGCCTGACCTCGTGCTCATCGTCGTCACCAATAGCGTCAGCGGGTCTGACCCAGGTCTTCGCTGGACCGTCGACAATGACCAGCGTTTCCAACGCTTCGGCGACCGCTACGTTCTGATTCAGCTCATGGCCACAGACTTGTACACGGACGTCGGCTTCCTCTGGGACACCGTGGAGCTGCTGGATGTCCCCGTCTACAACCACAGCAAGCTGCGCATCATCGACGACGTCTACGTGTCTATCGGCTCATGCAACTGGAATAACCGCGGCTACAAGTACGAAGGTGAGCTGAACGTCGCCATCTTGGACGGCCCAACCGCAACCGCTACCCGCAGGCGCGTTCTCGCAGAGTACGTCGGTCCCTACTGGGCCCCTCTGCTCTCGGACGACATGCAGAACAACGCCGACATCTTGGCGTTGGCCGCAGAGGACAACGCTGACATTGTGAGCTGGTGGCAGTCCAACGGCGACGACCTCGAAGTCAATGAAGCTATCGACCTGTGGGAGGCCGACACCTACCGCACGAGCGGCTGGGCATACCCGCTAGACTTCGGCGACGACTGGTTCTGGGACGTTGGACCGGACGCCTTCTAGCGCACCCAGTACGAGTGCTCACCTTGGTTGGTAATGGGGCTTCCCTTGTACGCGCCGGTCGGTGAGTAGGAGCTGATGCAGTTGTACCCCCACAGACCATCGCCGCCGTTCGTTGGCCACGAATTGTTGGTGGTCACACCGCCACCGCCGTCATCGCAGGTGTGTCCGCCGTACGCAGCCCCGCCGCCACCGCAGCCATTGTCGTTCGCACCGTCACCGGCAAAGTAGACCAGCTGGCCCGACCACTGACTCACATCCGTGCGCTCCAGCAGCTGACAGGTGTTCGACGTAATCTGGTAGGTGCTTGCGGGATCCGCTCCCTTCCACCAACCCGTGTAGCTCCGGCCGGCAGACGTCCACTGTGGGTCGTCGATGTAGAAGGCCATCTCACTGTATGCGATGCCCAATATCTCGGGGTTGATGGCGCGCTCGAGGCCATCTGTCGGCGTGACCGGGTTGTTGGTGCTCGTCGCACTCCAGGTGCCGGTCAAAAAGGTGCGACTGCGATTGACGTTGTAGCCAACATTGGTCCACCCTCCGCCGTCGAAATCCATGTCACAGTACGCCTCAAACCCAGTGCCATTACCGCTTGGGTCAATCGTGTACACGCCGGTTCCGACATCCCCCGAGTACTCGTACAGGCCGCCCGGGGTGCGGTAGCCTTTGCAGCTGCGGGCAAACGTTCCATCTGACCACCTCCGCGCGGCACCGTCAAGCACGATGCGCTGCCCGCCGAGCGCGCCAAAGCTGTCCCCATCGCACACCTGCACCTGCGAGTTGACTGCATCCCAGACTAAAGAACCGGCAGTCTCGGGCGTGCAGAACGAGCCCTCTTCAGTACCCAGCGTGACCGCACCGTCAAACCGCCCTCGCCCGCCGTCTACCGAGCGCGCCACTGCCGCGTACGGCACACTCAACAGCTGCTGCCGCCCCATTGACACACCCGCCGACACCTCAACCCACACTTCGGGCCGGTACAGCTCGCTCGTGTCGAGTACTGCTCCGGAGCCCAAAACGACCGAGTAGTATCCGCCGCTGGGGTCGACCGCAAAGTCGTCGCTCCAGAAGAAATCCGTGCTGTCTTCGCCGTCAAATAGCGACACCGTGAGGGTCTGCGCATCTTCCGGTGGACTGCCACTGGCGTCCAACACTCGGCCCTGATGGGTGAGCTGAATGGGGGTTGCGTGGGCCAAAGTCAGTGCGAGCAACAGCATGGGTTCCCCAGGGGTAGTGGACCGCTACTCTAGCGTACACGAGACGATTTTTACACACCGTGATGCTCCGAAACTGACCGGATGACCCCAAGCCCGCTCCGCCGGTCCCAGCTCAAGCGAGCGCACGCCGGAAGATGGCCTCGACGAACTCGGCATGAAAGCCCGCAGCATCTGGCGTCCACGCTGATGTATCGATCGCTTCCAGAACCGTTACATTGACCGAACCCGAGGTCAACGGGGCCTTCCCCGGCCACCGGTCGCACGCACCTTGAAGGATGACCGGCACCACCGGCAGCCCCGTAGCGCAAGCGATGTGCACAAAACCCTTCTTGAAGCTCTTGAGCTGGCCATCGCGGCTGCGGGTTCCCTCGGGCCAAATCCAGATCGATAGCCCCAACGGACGCACCAGGTCGACCAGTGACGCGAGCGAGGCGCGGGCCTTTTCGGGATTACCACGGTCGATCAGCAAGTGGCCGGAGAGCCAGTAGATCTGCCCAAACACCGGGAGTCGCGCAATCTCCTTCTTCGCCACCCCGCAAGCCCCCACCGGACACAAGGCGCTGCCCATGAACAAGTCCAGCGTTGAGGTGTGGTTCGCCACGTAGATGGCCGGCTGAGCGTCCAATCGCTCTGCGTTCACCACGTTAACCCGCATGCCGAACAGCCATAAGCCAGGCCAACAAACCGCCTTCGCATAGAGGTTTCCCACACGAATACGGGAACCGCGCCACGGGATCAGAAGAACAAACGCCACAAAAGTAGGCAGAGAACAAAGCAATAGCCAAGCCCCGGCAGCAGCGCAGCGAAGGATGATGGATGGCCAGCTGAAAGTTTGGGACGGGTTGTTCATTTAGGGAGTTGTAACCTTGCTGGTGTTGATGCTGATGGGGGGTAGCGTGCCGATGTCTTGACGAGGTGTAGCGGAGGCTGCCAAGGTCGAGAGGGTCCGCAAACACCCTGGACATCCCGTTCGTTTTCGAGTCCAACGGCGACGGCTTTGTATTCTACGACGCCATCGGAGACGCCGAGTAGCCCAAGACCCTGCTGTCCATGGACGAGTTCCCGTCTCCCGAAGAGCTATGGCAGCGCTACCGCACCGACCACAGGCCTGACCTGTCCCTCTCTCCCGGCATGCCTCAACGTCACCCTGAGCGAAGGACACATGGGTGATTGCCTCTTGCAAAGCCGACCCTGGAAACTCCAAACGGACAGCCCATACCGTCCTCCTCCCTCACAGGTTCGGTAGTTCTGTCTTGCTTAAGGGCCTTTCCTTTGGCAGACTACGGCTCGTTATGGAGCAAAAATGCGCGTTGTCGGATTGGTGGTGTTGTCTCTGTTGGCCGGATGCCGTGGTGGGGACGATGAGACATTGTCCGCTGAGCTGGACGCCATGCGCGCAGACCAAGCCGAGCTGACCGCTCGACTCGAAGCCACTGAGGCCGCACTGGTCGCCGCAGAAGCAACCCTTGAGACGCTCGCGACCTTGTCCTATGTGGATGCAGCGACCGCTGGATTCGCCGGGTATGACGGCCTCTCTCTAGTGACCGACTCTATGCTTCTCGGCGCCCTAGACGACTACGCAACCACCTCGGACCTCGACGCCTACGCCACCACGGAAGCCCTAGGCGACTACGTCACGGTATTCGACGCCGCCGACCACGTGACTACGGCAACGCTAGCCGACTACGCAACAACAACGTCCTTGTCCGACTACGCCACCACAGCAGCGCTCGGAGACTACGCAAGCACAGCCTCGCTCGAGGCGTACGCTACAACCGCTTCGCTATCGGTATTCGCCACCCATGAAGACCTATCGGCGTATGCAACCGCCGACACGCTGGCCGCCTACGCAACCAATGACGCGCTGGCCGACTACCCAACCACGGATGCGCTCACTGACGCGCTGATGGACTATGCAACCAACGACGACCTAGCCGACTACGCAACCACGGATACGCTGACGGATGCTCTGTCTGACGCGCTGACGGACTACGCAACCGCAGACGACCTCGCCGACTACGCAACCACGGATGACCTCGCCGACTACGCAACCAACGACGACCTCGCCGACTACGCAACGACGTTCGACCTAGCGGCCTACGCAACGACCTCCGAGCTAGCGGCCTACGCAACGACCTCCGAGCTAGCGGCCTACGCAACGACCTCCGAGCTAGCGGCCTACGCAACGACCTCCGAGCTAGCGGCCTACGCAACGACCTCCGAGCTAGCGGCCTACGCAACCACCGACGACCTCGCTAGCTACGCAACAACGTCAGACCTCTCCGCCTACGCCACAACGTCCGCGCTCACAGCGTACGCCACAACGTCAGACCTCTCCGCCTACGCCACAACGTCCGCGCTCACAGCGTACGCCACAACGTCAGACCTCTCCGCCTACGTCACTAACAATGCGCTCGGAGACTACGCAACCACCGCATCCTTGCGGGAGTACGCCACGGCCTCGTCGTTGTCCAGCTACGCCACGACCTCGTCGCTGTCGGCCTACGCAACAACCTCGTCGTTGTCCAGCTACGCCACGACCTCGTCGCTGTCGGCCTACGCAACGACAGCAGACCTAAGAGGCTACATGACGGTCGATGCCGCGTCTGATCACGTACGCACAGCGGCCCTCTCGGACTACGCCACCACCGACTCGCTGTCCGAATACGCCCTGCAGAGAACCGTAGCGAGCTTCCCTCCCGCATCCGATATGGCGACTGCCGTTCGCAACGTCGACGACATCTTGGCCGACTACCTGGACTCGGACGACTACGTCGACCTGGCAACCCAGGCCGACACCTGGCCTTCGGGCCCGTACTGCATCCTTCGGGGCGCCGACAGCTGCCCAGCCGGGTTCACCCGGCATGACAACCACCTGCGCGCCATCTGGAACTACCACTCCAACGGCACCTACTTGCGGTCGAATACGTTCGCCGGCAATGGCGTCCGCTACCATAGTCCAGCCAATGGCAATGGTTGGAACGGCGATGTGTATATGAACATGTGCTGCAAGTCACAGTAAGCGCACTGTGACAGGCTGCGGGTCATCCAGGTTACCTGCCGACCACACACCGGACCCCGTGGGGATTGCATGGTCGAGACCCCGTTGGCCGCTGGCCCCACCCTTCCTTTCGGCAACGGCCGTATGCTTCAGTTCCTCGGGTTGGAGCAGCAAGCAGATGGCGGTGGGTCGTACGAAGTCTCTGTCCGCCCAGCGACAGAGACTCCCTGGCAAAAAGCAGTACTGACGTACCAAAGTGGTTCTGCTTGGGCGTTGCGGACGGATGCCGGTGCCCACTTGGAGACCCTGGAGCTAGGCTCGCCTGACGACGTCTTCACCTTGGCAATGGGTCAGCCAACTCTTCCCACACAAGCGGTGGCCCGAGCCACACCTCACTGGCCGGCAGCAGTCCAGGACTCCCTGGCTCGTCGCCGAGCGTCCGGGGCCTACACCATCGCCTTTGACGCCAAGTGGTTCCTCGCCCGACTCACCGGGTCCGCCATCGACCAACCGCTGCTCTTTCCACATGCCGTGAGTAAGCTTGGACTTCGCGGACTCGCAGTCGTTAGCGAGGTCCTAGCCACCATCGCTGGCACTACAGCCAAGGACAAGAACCTGATAGCCCTGCTACAGCGGGGTCTACAGACGGCGGATGCGACGGGTACACCTTACGCCTGGACAGGAGATGGCCGCCTGATTGGCGAGTCCACTTGGGGAGACCTGTCGCAGGTGGGAACTGACATCGCGGACGGATGCCAGGCTGCTGTGGGCACTGGTCAGTTTACCGTGACCTTCGACCCTGACGAGCCCATGGGACTGGGCTTTGCCCCTGAAGTTCCAAGCGCCGACGTCGCCAACGACAGACAGTCCGCTCATGACGCCTCGGTGGGCACTGGCATCGAAGTCGGAATGGTTGAACAGGGCGAGGCCGCTGCGGCAGCAGGCGTAGAGGTCGGCATGGTGGCAACGCAGCTCTCCAGCCCTGAACTCGTCCTACACTCAGCCGGCGTTGCGCTGCCCTTCGAAGGCATCCTCGGGGCCATCGATGCTCGCCGCAATGCCGATGAATGGCTGACCATGACCTTCACCACCGCCTCGCCGCATAGGCATTGGTACGCCGTCGAGATGCCGGCTGCAGCAACGCTGCAAGGCCTCGGGGTCCCAGCGAAAGATACCGCTGTCGGCGCGGACTTCGATTCCCTGTGCGGACCTACACTGCTCTGGCGCGAGCCCATCCCACGGTTGTTCTTGGGAGAGTCGGGGTCGGTAACCTGCGCCCATGTCGACATCTGCCCGCAAGTGCAGGTGGCATATGGCCTTCTCGGAAGCAAGGTATTGGGCGTTGCCTCCCATTCGGCGACGCCTCGTCTGCGTGCCCGATACAGCGGAGAAGACGACGAAGAGCCGGCCACGTACATCCCCACCGACAGGCCGTTGTCTGTTCGCCAGGCGCATCTCCTACAGGACATCGACGTCTCTTTGGTCTTGCTGCGACCGGGAGACATCGCCGTCATACACTCGGGTGCGCTTCACTTCGCGAGCAATGGCGCGGATGAACTCGGCGGGTCGGTGTACCATGGCGTCATGACCCAGGCGGCCTTGCCTCGACTGCGAACGGCTGCCGCAGAACCGGGCGGGTCGAGCCCGGACGGCGACGACGCCTTTGCAGACCACCTGTTCGCATCCGACCTGCTGCGGCTCGTCGAGAAACGGCTGAGGCACGGAGCCTGACGCTCTACAACTGTCGCGCCCGTCAACCGCTACCATACCCGTGAAACCAAGCGGTGGCGGCATGGCGAACAACATGACCCGGAAGAACTTCATGAAGAACACGGTCCGACAAGAACACCACTAGGCGTCCACCACGCGGTTCGATATCACGCGGATCGACTGCTGTATGAACACGTAAGCATCCTCCGTCCGACGCTATCCACTTCTGATTCAGATACAGAATTGCGGTGACACGCCGTGCCGAATCCCCGCGAAGGGCGTCTCGATGAGACTGATAGTGACCTCCGGGGCCGAAGACTGCGAGTTGAATAGAAAAGCCTTCCAGCCCCATCCACGCGGCTGCGTTGAGTTCTGTACGCACTTCCACGAAGCGCTCCCGCATGCCGAGGAACCTTCCCGGCAGATCGGATTCCCACGCCGTCCGGTCATTGCGGACCTCGGGGTTACGCGTGTGGCTCGCCCCAGTACTCGCACCCGAGAAGGACGCGTACGAGAGCGCCATGGCATCGGACCAGTCTTCGACTTCGTGATGGGATGCGAAATCATCCATCTGCAGGACTTCCCCCTCACCGAGGTGACGAACGTTGGCGTCCGTAAGGAGGAAGGGCGTGTGCATGCCCGGAGTCTACAGGAAGACATCCGCCAATGCGCATGACAACGGCGACGATCCCGGAGAGAGAACCTCTTTTCTCCAGGAACCCGCCCGCACGCTGACTATTCGAAGAACAGGTCGAACTCCAATGCAAGCTCTTCAGCCAGAGCCGCAGCCGCAGCACTATCCGCCAGCGGGGGTCCGGAGAGAGCCGCTCGAATCTCGCTGGCGGCCGCGCGGGTGTTTGACCCCTTTCGCATCCCCATTCGACACAAGCCTAAAAACCAGAGTCGACACCTGAAACCTCGCCCCAGATGCCGCCTCGTAGGTCACCGAGCGCATATTCGCTGGCCTGGTCGGCCGGGTATGCCGCAACGAGCGCTTGGCTATGTTCTTCCGAGCGCCCCTGTGCCCGACGGTGACACACCGGATACGGCGCTTCTATGGCAATGGGTACCCCCTACTCGAACCACCGCAGTGCCGTCCTGTAGGACTGCTGCCGCCGCCAGAGGCTCCACGCCTTCCGCAGCCCGCTCGCCTGGGGTCTCACGCCATCCTGTCACCCGTGCAGGTCCGGCATCATTGTGTTGCGCAGACGTAGGCTGGAGCGCCCAACAGAGGAGCCTGAGTTCGCCGCGACCGACGCCGTGAGCGACACGGCATCCTGCGAACAGACATCGAGTGCTGCGGTAGGTCCGTCGGTGCTCATCTTGGCGACTAAGGTCTGCTTGAGAGTGGTGCCGAGGGTAGCCATCGCCTTCCGAGCGCGAATCAGGGCAGCGTCATTGAAGGCCGGCGGACTCGACGGTGCGACCTCAACGACTGGCACCGGCGCTAGACGCCGAGGAGACGAGGCAAGCCGGATCGATATTGGACGGTCTTCACCGCCACATACGGCCGCAACAGGTGGGCTGGCCGCAGTTCGCGCATGCGCTGAATCAGGCCTCGTAAGGTCTGATTCGAATGCAGTACCGCTATTCAGACCGTTCGCGACGGTCCTCGCGGGTCTCGGCACGGTCTTCGCGCAGTTCACCATGGTCACGTGCAACCTCCGCTCGGGCGAGGACCTGCAGCTGGCGCAACAGACGACTCTTTTCGGCAGCTTGCGCCGGCGTGGCGTTACCGCGTTCAAACGCCGGCTGACCATCGCGAAGCTGCTCGGCAATGCGCACCGTCGCGGTCAAGTCGGCCTGCTCACGGCTCAAGTCCCGCTGGTCATCGCGAAGGTCCTGTGAATCGTCGCGGCGGTCCCGGCGGTCGTCTGCTGCGGCCGCCGGACGCCCACGGCGGCGGTCTCGAGCAACTTCCTGTTGTTCGCGGATAACTTCGCCCGTCGACTGGGCCACTTCGACACGCGCCTCGCGGACCTCATGCGCACTCTCGGCAATCTCTTGGCGTACCCAGCGACGGAGAGCGTCATCTGCGCGTGTTTCCGCCGCTCCATTGCCCGCCGCTCGCGCGTCGTGCCAATCGTCCACAAGGACCACCAAGCGAGCTCGGTCAATCCGGTCGTTGGCCAGATCCCTCCTGTCATCCGCACGGTCAGCAACGTTGTCGACGGCCTCTAGGCGGTCACCCGGAGTAGCAGCGGCGATGAAAGGACACAGGATCAGAAAGAGAGTGAAGCGAGACATAGGTTCTCCAAAGGTGGGGTGTGACCGTTGTACAACACTACGCCCATGAAATGTCATCCGCTGAAAAACATTCATGCATAGCACAATATCAACGGTATCTCACCGCACTCGATCAAGACCCCGCCCTGCTCCCATCACCGAGCCTAGTCGATAGACGTGGTACGCTGAGCAACAGCTCGCCTACGCTCTGCAAAGACCGTCTAAACTCCCTCCCCTTCGTCGCATATCAGCGGCGCCAATCTACCCAGGAGCCACCATGGTTTTGCATCACCTGTGTCTGTCGCTCGTGGCAGATCTGTCGCTCATGGCAGTGTCCGCCCTCTCACAGTCCTGTGAGACCGCAAACCAAGCGGCCACCGACTCCGCCAGATGACCCGTGCCCTCTTCCTCGCCACGCTCTGCGCGTGCACCACACCGCCTGACGAGCCTCTTGGCCCACTCACCTGCCCGGCGGATAGTCCGGCCGAAGGTGAGGTCAACACCTTCGCTACAGGACTGGAAGACCAGGGTACACAAGGATCAGAGGGCCTGACCTTCTCTCCTGCGGGTCGCCTCTTCGTTGGAGGCGTCGCATACTCAGGGGGTGGTTTTCTTGCGGAGGTCTCGGGCGACGGTGGCGTTGCACCTATCGTGTCTATGACCTCAACTGTGGGACTCGCTTGGTGGCAGGACACACTGCTTGTCGCCGTAGGTAGCGACGGCCCGGCCGGTGAGCTCGGTGGCGTCATGCGGGTCAACCCAGACACCGGCGCATCAGAGGTGTTCGCATCGGGTATCCCAGGTGCCAACTTTATTGTGGTCACCCCTTGGGACTCGCTCTTGGTCTCAAGCCCCGGTGGCACGACCGTATTTCAAGTAACAGACACCGGAGTCGTGACCGAGTGGCTCACCGGCATTGAATCGCCCAACGGCATGGTGTTCAGCAACAACGCCGACACCTTATTCATCGCCCAGACCTACACCGCTCCGATTGCCCTTCACGCCGTAGACGTCTCCTCAGACGGCCAAGCCGGCGATGTCCGCACCGTTGCTTTATTCGACGACAACGCGACACTCGACGGCATCGCCCTAGATGTAAACGGCGATATATTGGTGCTGTCCAACCTGCCCGGCGAGTTGCTACGGGTGACTCCGGACGGTGATGTCGATGTCATTGCAGACGGACTCAACTCGCCTGCAAGTCTGGCCTTCGGCAGCGGAGACTTCGACCCCTGTAGCGTGTACATCACCAGCCTGTTTAGCGACGTGGTGTACGAGGTAGGCGTTGGTACACCATCGCCCTTCGCAGTAAACCGCCGGCGGCGCGGCATCTACAGGGGTAGACCTCCACATTGATGTCGAACCCGACGCTTTGGCACGCCCCGTTCCGCCGCCAACTTCCCAGTAGTAACCAGTTACAACGTCGTCAGTTAGCGGCGCCCCTGACCGCACCCTAGCGCCTGTTACTTCCATCGATGACGTCGGCCACCCCTGTAGAATCTGGTGCTGCCTACCGAAGGGGTGGGTTTTCACTCCGACATTGACCATAAATCGTTTTGCGAACCGTACTAATCATGTTTTCCACCGTCTAGTACATCGGTAGAATATGGCTGGACACGCACAATCCCCCCCATGCCCGAGGCATTCCATGACCAAACCTATTCAGACCCTTCACCTCGATGCAGTGATTGGCAACCACACCCGTGACATGACGGGTCGCGTCGCCGCTGTCACCGGAACCACCACCGGAACCGGCTACTTCTGTGCTCGCGAGCTCGCAAAGCGCGGGGCTAAGGTCATCTTGTTGAACCGAGACAGCAGCCGCTCAGTGTCCTCACTCAAGAGCCTGCAAGAAGCCGTGCCCGGGGCCGACTTCGAAGCCATCACCTGCGACCTCCAAGACCTCGCCAGCGTGCGAGCCGCTATCAAGTCCATCACCTCGACCCACGACCGGCTCGATGTACTGTGCAACAACGCGGGCGTCATGGCCCTGGAAGACCGAGCGACCAAGGACGGCTACGACGTGCAGATGCAGACCAACTGCATCTCACACTTCCTACTCACCAAGGACCTTTTTCCCCTGCTTGCCAAGAGTGACGACGCTCGTATCGTCAACCACTCTTCCGGTGCCCGCCGAGGCCCACGGCTCGAAGAACAGTACTTCGGTAAGAATGGCGGCAGCCTCGGTGGAGACGGCACTGAAGAGGAAAACGTCAGCTTCGGCGGCGGTCGCTGGCGGCGTTACCAACAGACGAAGCTCGCCAACGCCGCGTTCACCTACGGACTCAAAGCTCGCCTAGATACTGCCGGCCTGACCCACATCAAGTCTATCCTCGCCCATCCCGGCCTTGCGAGCACCCAGCTACAAGTCACTACGGCCGAGACCGGTGGAATGGACATCGACAGCCCATTCATGGCCCAAGCCCAGTCTGCCGAGGACGGTGCGCTGGGTATCATTCGAGGCTGCATGGACCCTGAAGCCAAATCAGGGGACTTCTACGGTCCCGAGAGTTGGGCCGGTTTCCCCGACCTGATTGAACCGGAGCCCCTGTTGCTGGATGCTGACAACATACAGGTCAACTGGGAAGGCTGCGAAGCCGCTGTTGGCACGTTCACCATCTGACGCGACCCCACCGCGGGGGCCGGCTACCGAAACGGCTGGTCCCCGTGTACCCACGCCACCAGAGCAAAGCGCTCTCCCGACGTCACCGGCGTCACACGGTGCGGAATGAACGACGGGAAAAGGATGACGGTTCCAAGCTGGCGTGGGCACGGTCCGAGGTCTGGCATCCACTCCAAGTCGCCTCCCTCGTAGGCGTCGGCGTCAGACAACAACACGATGACCGAAAGCTTGCGACTCGCTAAGTCGTCACGTCCCATGTCTACATGCCACGCGTAGTGCTGACCAGCGCCGTAGCGGAGCACGGCGGGTGATGCCCAGCCGGACAGGTCGAAGTCCAACGTCTGGTTGAGGGCCAAGATGTGTGGATGTAGTCGGTTCACAATCCAGTCTGTGGAGACGCCGTGAGCCAGCTGGATGCCGGTGGACGTGCGAACATTTATACGCGGATCGCCAGGATCCAGCTGAACCTTCGCGTTCAAAAATAGACCGGGTGTCGCTCGCAGTGTCGAGCATTCCTCCGGGGTGAAGACCGCCGGAATGGTATGGCGAACATAAGTGGCGGGGTGAGTGTGCATGGAGCGCCGTTGCAGGAAGGCGATGCGCGCCCAAGGGAGGTCGAAGTGTGACGGAGGTCGGCGACGAACGCCAGTCGCCCGTGCAAGAGTTTCCCCGCTACAGCATCACACCGTGCAATGCCGCGTCGAGAAAGATCAAACCCACAGCAACGTGGTCAGGCATCGCCAAAATAAAAGCTGCTACTCGCTTGCTAGATACTGCACAATTATGGTTGATTATCTGGGATTAAGCTCTACTTGGTATCCAGAAGTACGCTGTCTAATCGACCGGAGCTGGGGCACCCCGTTCCGAGGGAGCAGCAGTGCGATTGGGACAGAGATTGTTGGCACTTTTCGTACCCGCAGTACTTGTCAGCGCGTTGACGGGTGCCGCTCTGATGATGTCGAGTGTCCGCGGCGAGCTCATCGAGGCTGAGCAGCATCGACTTGAGCTGGATACGGCGCTGCGGCGGTCCACCCTCGATGCACGCATGGGGGAGCTACGCCGCGATGTGGCAGTCTACGCAGCGACACCACCGCTGCGCGGGCTGATGCGCGCCATGACGAACGACGGCATCGACCCGGAGAACGGCGCTTCCACCGAATTGTGGACCGAACGCATCACCACTATCTTCATCGAGGTCCTGCGATACAAGCCCGAGTACGTCCAGGCCCGGGTCATTCTGCTCACCGCAGAGGGGGCACCAGAGTGGGTACGGGTGGAGCGTCAGCCTGACGGTACCGCACGAGCACGCCCGCCCGACGCCCTGCAAGACAAAGGGAATAGGCCCTACGTGATCGAAGGTCGTATCGCCGGCGAAGGTGAGGTGGTGTTCTCCAACATCACCCTAAACCAGGAACACGGCCGCATCCAAGTGCCGCATCTTCCAACGCTTCGGGCCACGTCAGTCGTCCGAGATGACCAAGGACGCGACTTCGCCTTGGTTGTGCTCAATGTGTCGATGGGAGATGTGCTGGACAAGATTGCGGAGGCCCACGAAGGTTCCAAGCACATCTCAGTCATGGACAATGACGGTCATATTCTGGTCCACCCAGTGCCAGGCATGGCCTTCAGCCATGAGTTGGGCACAGCACCGTCTACGCAGGACGACAGCCTTCGCCAAAGCCTGGAGCGTGCCGCAGGTCCGTCGGAGGTGGGCTCATGGATTGACTACAACCGGGGTAAGGTCCACTCTGTGCGCCGCGTCTCGATGGGCGGCTCGAGTGAACGCGCCCTGATACTGGTCGGAGAGCAGTCCTTCGACGCCATCGATAGCGTCATCACAGCAGCTCTGCGCCAAGTAGCCCTCGCAGGCGGACTTCTAGCACTTATTGCGGCAGCGCTCGCGGTCTACCTGACCCGGATGACCGTCGCGCCCATCGCAGCCCTCACCAAGGCAGTCGAAGACTTCGACCCAGAGAGAGAAACCATCGATCTGCCCCAGGGCCTCTGGGGTGAAGCCGGTGATCTTGCCGCCGTGCTCCAACAATCATTCGACGCCCTCGAGCGACGCAACCGCGCCATCGCTGCCAGCAACATTGAGCTTGAACAGTTTGCCTACGTCGCAAGCCACGACCTGCAAGAGCCTCTGCGCACTATCACCAGCTTCACCCGTCTATTACGTGAGGAGTACGCACACACCCTCGACGCAGAAGGTAACGAGATGATGCGATTCATCTTGTCGTCCTGCAACCGGATGGCGTCACTCATCCACGATCTGCTCGACTACAGTCGCCTGCGCAATGAGCCTGAGGCTCAGGATGTGGACCTAGGCACTGTCCTAGACGAGGTCCTCGCCGACCTAGGCGCCGCCATCGGAGACCGCAATGCCGTCGTGGAAGTAGAGCCCATGCCCACAATGCGCCTGTATCCACAAGGCGCGCGCGTCTTATTTCAGAACCTGTTGAGCAATGCCCTCAAGTACCAAAATCCAGGCGTTACTCCCCATGTGCGGGTAACCTTCGAGACAGCGCCGAAAGGCAACGTGTTCCGCATCGTCGACAACGGGGTGGGCATTGCCCCGAAAAACCGCGACAAGGTGTTCCGTATTTTCCAACGTTTACATAGGCGAGATGAGTTCGAGGGGACCGGCATTGGTCTAGCCAGCTGCGCTCGGATTGTGGCACTCCACAGCGGCGATATCTGGATGGAAGACGGTGTAGAAGGTGGCATTTCTGTTGTCGTTTTTTTAAAGGACCTGCCATGACTCCTCCGCTGCGCGAAGCTCTACTGGTCGATGATAGTGATGGGGACAACTACCTACACCGGCGCTTAATCCTGCGCAGCGGCCTCGTTCAGACCGTGACCGTGACGCAAGGCGGCACCGAGGCGCTCGCCTACCTACAACAGGCCGCCATTCCGCCAGACATCCTGCTCCTAGACATCAATATGCCGGACATGGACGGCTGGGAATTCCTCGACCACTTCGACAACCTTCCCGTCGAAAAACGCTCCCCCATCTTGGTGGCCATGCTTAGCACCTCGTCAAATCTCTCCGACCGGGTACGCGCCGAGAGCAACTCCAATGTGGAGGAATTCTCTTCTAAAGAACTTACCAAGCAGTTTCTCGAGACGCTGGTCCAACGTTGTGTCGACCTGCACGGTTGAGAGCCCGACGACCAATCGCCTGCCGACGTACACCCATCCACTCAGCAACAGACTCCTCGTCTATGCGGACACATCGCGCAGGACTGCGAAGAGATTGGTCAGCGTACGGTCGAGGTTCATCAGAGTCTCGTACTCGTCATCTCCCCAGGCCCAGAAGCTGAGCATCAGCTGGGAGCCGAGCTGTTCACGGTCGTTACCGGGGAGTGCAATGAAGCGCACCGGGACTATCGTAGCGCCAACAACACCCCATTGGAACTCGTTATCCCGCGACGCCAGGCCACGGGCGACCTCTTGGGTCATCACATGGACTCGCTGTTCGTCCAGGTTGTGTGGCAAGTCGCGAAACAGAAGCATCACCCTACCCGAGCACTGCAGTGCTTTGGCGAACTGGGGCATCTCATTGGTAGCTGGGCCCGTGAACGCACAGTCATTCGTCTCAAGCGTCGAAGCAGGACCGTTCAACCACTCCATGCATTGGTAAAACGTCTCAATCGCCGGGTACCGGGTCCAGCCGGTGAAGTCTTCGAGCGCCGACCGGATGAGTTCGGGACGCTCGCGCAGATCATGGTGACGCAGCGACCGGTCCGACGTTGAGCCAAACCATGGGTGGGAGCGGACAGTCAGTGCGAGGGGGTCGGCGTGTTCGACAACGTGCATGGGGTTCCATCGAGTGAGGAAAGGGCCACATAAGCCGCTGCGTCGAGTCTTTATCAGCACGCACCGTCGTGAAACCGGCAAAGTCGTAACACTTTCCTACCGCATGCCTAAAAGCATCCTCAAGATTACAGTAATCAGCGTCGGGCATCAACCCGAGAAGAGCTTTTGCCACGCTTGGACGCCACTCCCCCACCGCTTATATACTCCCAAAAACTCCACAATCGAGGAATTCGGACTACAAAGTCTACCTGTAACGCCGTACCGCATCACTAACGCCCAGGCCGCCTTCACTGTCGGCATCGCCAATCTGGTGAACTGTGTACGGTGAATTCTAATCATCAGATGGGGTTTCCATGCATACCGTTGAATTCGCCAGGACTTGGTTCCTACCTCTAGGCTTGCTCGTCGTGACTGCTTGCAGCAGCAATGGGACCAGCGCCCTCTGGCGTATCGATGACGTAGAGTTCGGTGAAGGCTACGCAAGTGGCGGCATACTGCTTCACGCCGGCGAGGATACGGACCGCGACGGCGTACTCTCGGACTCTGAAATCACATCCACCACTCCGGTCTGCGACGGAGTAGCGAGCGCCAGCGGTGAGACTGGCCCCGCAGGCCAAGATGGCGACACCGGAGAAACCGGAGCAACCGGAGAAACCGGCGATGCAGACTGCCTGACCGGAGGTCTTAGTATCCAAGTCGGTCTGGAGAATGGCGACGGTGACGCAACCGAGCGCGACGGGGAGCTTTACCCTGACGAGATCGACGACTCTACAACATCGTCCCGGAGAGTTGCGACGCTGTGCTTGCGGATGGAGGAGACGCAGACGGTATCTACTGGCTGGCCGGCGAATCCGGACCGTTCGAGGCCTACTGCGATCAGACGACAGACGGTGGCGGCTGGACCCTGGCGCTAAAGACCGCGTCTGAGGACAGTACGTTCACCGTCAACAATGCCCTTTGGCATAGCGCCGGTGTGCTTAACGACACCGACCTCGACCCCGCATGAGACAGTGACTCGAAGTTCACCGCCTTCGACCAGACCTTTGGAAATGACGTCCGTGGCTGCTTCGACGACACCACAGGCGTCATCGGCTGCAGGCTCTACGACCTACCCAGCCCCGATACACTGCTCAGCGCGTTCAGCGCCATTGTGGTCGGCAGTCCGGAGAGCGGCGAGGCTTTTGAGTTCGACGAGCCCGACTGTGAGACCGAAGGGTGGCTGACAACTATGGGGCTCAGTTTCCAGGACACCCACTGTCGGTTGAGCAGGGGCTGTGGTTCTACCGGACAGGTATCAACATCGACGATGACAGCTCCTGCTACCGCGCCCGGGTGCGCTTTGGCATCGCGCTGAACGACGAGAGCAGCACCTCGGGCCTTACAGGGGTGAGCGATGGGATTGATGGAAGAAACCGGCGCTAGGGTTCGTTCAGGGTGGCCGCCAACTGACGACGTTGTAACTGGTTACTACTAGGACTTTGGCGGCCGAACTGGGCACGCCAAAGCGTCGGGTTCGAGATCAAGACCGATGCTCACCCCTGTAACGACGCTGCGGGCTTTGGTGCCTCGGCGGACTGCACATCCAACTGCAACGCGAGGGTGGATTCGTGCGGGTCCGTCGGCGGCGGGCTGCACGGTGCTGCGGCAAACAAAAAGTTCGGTCGCCACCGGCACATCTGGATTCGCTGAACGCTGTACCGACGCACTGCGTGTGTCCCAGGTCACCCCGACTCTTGAAGCGAAGACGGCCTGGGCGGCAACAGGTCCACAGCCGAAGTTGGCGGCGCTGAGTCTGACCCTCTCTCGGCCATTGATGGCCCCGTCCGGCACCTGCCGGACGGGGCCTTCTTCGTCCAAATACCCAGGTATTGACTTCGTTATCCCTTCGCCGAGACAACGACGAGGCTAACTGTATCACAAGAGCGGTCCACCTCTCCAACCCGTCCGGCGCCTGCACCAAAGGCGACGCGTCTGTCCGCACCAGCCATCAGCGAACAATCCCACCTGCGAACTCAGCAAGCTCTGCCGCGACGTCATCCGACCAGCTCAGCCCCACATGGCTGTGGTCCACCATCTCGATAAACTCGGCATTGGGAGCGAGCTCGGCTTGCGTACGCGTGACCGCTGGGTCCAGCAGTGCGTCTTCGGTACCCGCGACGACCAGCAGTGGCTTGGTGTACGAAGACCAGAAAGCTGTTGGGTCTGTGGCGGCCATGCCTTGGACGGTGTTCCACGTGTAGTCAAGAACGTCTAGTGGGTCGGTGTACTCGGGTGGCTTGTGGAAGCTCAATACGTAGCGGTGGGTGTTTCCACGTAGGGCGTCGCCCAAGGCCCCAAAGTCGAGTCGCGCGTACAGCGTACCGCCAATATCCGCACATTCGAGCAAGACCTCCGGTCGAACCTGGGGCTGGTCCGGATGGTTGTAAGGGGCCAAGAGTGCGAACCCATCTGCCTGTGAGGAGCCGCCGCCTTCGACCCATCGGGACACCACTCCCCCGCCGCTGCTGTGGCCTCCCACTACGAGTGTCGCTGCAGGTTGAGTAGACCGCAGATCTGCGACGTGAATCCCGAGATCACGGCTGATCTGCCAGGCATCCGCACTGTCTCCAAGGCGGCCCGGCCAAGTCTCTCCGTCGTCCGTCACCGAACGGTCGGTAAACTCAGGATCTGTGCAATCGGGCGTACTACAGACCGATAGACCATGGCCACGAACGTCGATAATACGTGTGTAAACGCCTCGCTCCGCCAGGCCAGAACCGATTGCGCTGTACTCGCCGGAGTGCGCTGAGCTGCCAGGGACGAACAGCATCATCGCGCCATCGCCTGTCCAGTCTGCCGGAACCCAGTCCCTATAGGCAAGATTCAAGCCATCTTCCGCAAGAAGAAAGCTAGGCTCAGGGCTAACCGGCAATCCCGCCGCAACCGCGGCGAGTTCCCACGGCGTGGGCGTGCCGAGCCCATCGTCGGACAGGTCGCATTCGGGCTGGCTGCAGCCGAGCAAAAACCACACGACCATCATGGCCCCACCGCCGGGCCGGCATGGATGGAGATGGACAGTCCACCAATCACGGGCCGGCGAAAGTCTTCCTCCCACAGAATCTGTGAATGAGGCCGTCCAACCGGCAGGTGTGTGAGGACCGCTGCAGACAGCTCAATCACCCCAGGGCCGTCAACCACGCGAAACGAGCCGCGCGGCTCTATGTACGGCCCAAGATACGTCAGCGCTCCCCCTTGCACCGAGCTGCCGACGGTATGGCCGAGGGTGGCAAAACCGAAGACCGCCCCGATGTGTCCGCGAGAGCCAAGCATATGTCCCGGTCCAAAACCCACCAATACCTGGTTGGTTGTTGTTGGCACCGGTTTGCCATCATCCGGACGAACTGCAATGCCGTAGGACATTGCCATTGTGGTTGTCCAGCCATTCTCCTGGTCGACACGCCCCCGCAGGCCCCAGGAGGGTAAAAACGAAGAATGAACTGGAGCAAATCCGTATTCGTCCAGCGTTTGGTCGTTACCGGTGATGGTCAGCAGACGGGGCTCAAAGCCCGCGAGCACTGAAGCCGAAGGACCAGACCAAGCCAGATTAATCAGAAGTAGTAGCAACATAGCGTGCTTCTAACCTATGGTTCGGTGGTAGCAAGAGTGGCGAAGTATCCGGGTTCCCACCGGAACCTTGTTATCCCAAATCGGGGAGGCCTTTCATGACCGTTCCGTTGCGCCCGAAGACTACCTCTCTCTTTGCCAGCTTGGCCCTCTTGGGAGCCGGCTGTGTTGCGGAGTCTGGGCCGCTACCCGTCTCCAGCTTCGAAGACTCGCGGGTGGACGGCCCCGTCGTCACCGCTGCCCTAGAGACCCTTCGCTCACGCGCCCGAGTGCCTGCGCTCAGCATGTGCCTTGTCGAGGCAGCCAACGTCGTCTGGTGTACGGCCATTGGCTTCGCAGACGCTGAAGCGGAGCGCGTCGTCGCCGAGGACACCGCATTTCTACTGGCCTCGGTCTCCAAGTCTGTGACTGCCACCTTGGTGCTTCAGCAGCGAGACGCCGGCCACTTCAGCCTCGAAACGGCTGTTGACGAGTTCCTACCCTTTGCAGCACGTCATCCGAACGGCCCTATCCGAGTCCTTGACTTGCTCACCCATTACGGGGCAATCGCTGATAGCGACGTGATGGATAGTTTCTACGTCGATAATGCCGACCCCAGCATCTCTCTGGAGGCCGTCGTCGAAGGATACTTCACTCCGGGCGGCGCCTACTACGACGCCGCCGACAACTTCCAGTCTTGGTCCCCCGGAGAGGACTTCGAATACTCCAACATGGGCTTCGCCTTGGCTGGCTACGTCGCCGAGTATGCGGCAGGTGAAGACCTTGGGCCGCACAGTCAGACCGCACTCTTTCAGCCGCTGAACATGACGAACACCAGCTGGCGACTGGCTGACTTCAGCAATGACGCGCTCGCACGTCCACACGTCTCCGGCAACACACCGGTAGAACATTACACATTCGCCGACTACCCAAATGGCGGACTGCGCGCGAGTGCGCCGGACATGGCGCGCTGGGTCGCAGCTTTGCTCAACGGCGGCACCCTAGACGACCAGCAGATTCTCCAGGCGTCCACGGTGAGCGAGATGCTTGAGCCCCAAGCCGATGACGGCGACGGCGGAACCGCTCTGGGTTGGTTCCGGGACGACCGCAGCGATGGAGGCTGGCGCATGCACGACGGAAGCGAGGTCGGCGCCACCACCTCCATCGGCCTACACCCAGAACGCGGAGTGGGCTTTGTTGTGCTGACCAACGGTGATGCCAGGAGCGGTCCGTTCGCCGACCTCGAGGCCTATCTTATGGGACTCGCCGAAGGGCTGTAGAATCTCAAGAGCGCGTCTCCGATAGCCACAGAGTTCGCACCCGCCAGTGAGCGTGACTACGTGCCCGCAGGTCCCCAGGTGGGCCGCCCCCGTCATGCCCCCTGGAGCTCAATGAGCCTGGTTCGATTGAACGATGTCTCGGTAGAATTCGACAACACCCTCGTGCTGCGCGAAGCGTTCTTCCGCCTGGAGCCTGGGGACCGCGTGGGCCTCATCGGTAAGAACGGGTCTGGCAAGTCCACGCTTCTCAAGCTTGTCTTAGACCAACTGCACCCCACAACGGGGTCCGTCAGCGTCCAGGACAATGTGAAGATCGGCTACTTCTCACAGTTCTCGGAGCTCGATGGGTCCGTCAGCGTCCTGCAAGTGCTGTCCGAGGTCTTCGCCAATGTGCGCGCCGTAGAGGCCGAGCTCGTGACCATCGACACCGCAATGGCAGACGAGACAACAGACGCCGACGCGCTGGACCGCTTGGTGGAACGACAGGCGGAACTCTTCGAGGACATGGAGCGGCTCAACGGCTGGGACGTCGACCGGGAAATCGACACGGTCCTGACCAAGCTCGGCTTCAGCGAAGCTCACCGTACTTGCTCCATCGACGCGCTCTCTGGCGGCTGGCGAAACCGGGCCTCTCTAGCCAAAATCCTGCTGGAAAAGCCGGATATTTTGCTCTTCGACGAACCCACAAATTACCTTGACGTGGCCGGTGTGGAGTGGGTCGAGAGCTGGTTCCGTAGCTTTCACGGCGCTGCCATCGTAGTCTCCCACGACCGGGCATTCCTCGATGGCGTCGTCAACCGCATCATCGAAGTCGAGAACCACCATCTACATGAGTACACCGGCAATTTCGCCGCCTACGTCGTCGAAAAGCAGCTGCGTTTCAAGACGCTGCAGAAGCAGTTCGTGTACGAGTCGGAGCTTCTTGCCTACGAAGCCGAGGGCATTGCCAGCCGCCGCGAAGCCGCGCGAAACAAAAGCAAAGATCTTGGCAAGCGGCTCTCGAAAATCCGCAAGGCCAAGGGCCCAAAGCCGGTCGACCAGATTCTCACCGAGATCTACAAAGGCCTGCGCACCAAGGCCTGCCTGTGCGAGATTCGCGGTCTCAGCAAGTCGTACGGCGAACAAGACTTGTTCAGTAACCTAAGCTTCGACCTACGCCGTGGACAGCGCTTGGCCATCAGCGGTCCCAACGGCAGCGGTAAGTCTACCCTGCTCAGGGTCTTGACCGGACTGACCGAAGCGGACGCCGGTACCGTGGAGTGGACTCGGGGCCAGACCTTCGTCTCCTTCAACAAAATGCTAGACGAACTTGACCCTAAAGACACAGTCACACACGCGGTGAACGCCCTTCCAGAGAGCCTGGCCCTGACAGCGACCCGCAAAGCAGTCGGCCGTTTTCTGACCATGTTCCAGTTCTCCGAGGCCGACATGAAGGCCAAGATCAGCACGCTCTCTGGCGGGCAAAAAGCCCGTGTCGCAATGGCCCAGTGTTTGCTGTCCGGCGCTTCGGTTCTGGTACTGGACGAGCCCACAAACCACCTCGACATGACCAGCGCCCAGGTCATGGAGCGCGCCCTGGTGCACTTCCCTGGCGCGGTCATGGTGGTCAGCCACGACCGTTTCTTCATTGAGAATGTGGCCACGAGTCGCATTGACTTTACGGATGAGGGCGAGCTGGCGGTGCGCTGAAAGCCGTGACCGGACGTCCCCAACATCTGCACGCACCGACACCGAACGTCCGGGCAATACTAGCGCCCACTGCACGCCGCGTACCGGCCAGTCCGTGGGAAGCAAACCCCAAAATCCTGCACTATTTAGTGGTTCTCCGTAGGCGTGTTCCTGCGGAAATAGCGCTATCACCACATCGTGAAGAATCTCACGCATGGGTTGAGCCGTGTACGGATATCGGTCCCGTGACAGCTCGAGCTCGGCCTCAGCGGCGGACCCAGTATTGTCCGACCAAGAAGCAAACACGTAGACCGCGTCTTGGTGCGCTGCCATTCGCAGCTCAGACACGCCGGTAGGACGCTGTGGCGACGTCGCAATCTCATCCACATTCGCTGCCCTTGAGACCGCGACCGGTAAGAACTCCGGGACCCTTGGCGATATCCCACTCGTTCTGGATCCATGAACACGTCCTGAGAACCTGACGAACCGTCGCCTCGCATCCCTCTCGGCTATGTGCACCAGATCTTTGGGGATGGACCACAGGGGTATCGGTCGCGGGCCAGTCTTGGCCGACAACGTCCCGCGACCGCCCCCCAGTGGAGGATAGTCATGATCATCGATCCGGAACGAGTGGGGAGTTCACGGACCTCTGTGTTCTTGTGAATGCTGAGGCCGTCGATAACCACGGTACCGCCTTGGTTCAGGCTGGGAACCAAGTGGGTCTTGGTGAAGGTCATCATGTACGCCGTGTTCAGTGTGCCTTCGTACGTCATCAATGCCCGCGGACCCTCCATAGCCATGGCTCCAACAAAGCTCAGCCGCTTCCCGTGAGAAGATTGGGTGATGATGGCCTCTTCCCCGATAGGCGCCCATCCGTACAGGGGTGGCCGATGTCGTTGATGGACGAAACCGGCGCTAGGGTGCGTTCAGGGGCGTCGCCAACTGACGACGTTGTCACTTGTTACTACTCGGAAGTTGGCGGCGAAACTGGGCGTGCCAAAGCGTCGGGTTCGACATCAACGTGGAGGTCCACCCCTGTAAAGCCCGTTCATTAAACAAATAACGCCAGATTCATCCAAGAAGACTAGGTGTTCAGACTCCAATGTGTGTTGCTGGTCAATGTACTCTCGGCAGGCAGCGACGACATCTGGTCGCTTGGCAGCTGGCGAGCGAAACCGTTTTCGTACGCCTCTACAATGCGCTGGCGAAGCTCGAGCGAACCCGGCGCTGACATACAGTACCTCCTATCCGTTGAACACCGGTTTCACTGCGTACTTCAAGCCGTGACCAAACCTCTGTCGACCCGATTAGCGTCACGGTTCACCGCTGTACCTGTACCGCCGCCATCCCTGGGCGGTCTCAAAGGAAAAAGAATGCGGTTCAGTCTCTTAGGTCTCGGGTGGATATTTTGCGTGACAGCGACCGCAGAGGAACGTGTTCTGCAAGGCGGCGTGGGAGAAGGCTACGGCAGCTTCAGCGTAGACGATGTACCTGTTCGACCAGGGCGGCGAATGGCAACAGGCATGGCAAAACGGAACGTGGCCCTTCAACCGAGTGTTTGACGATAACGCGTCGAGCTGTGTGGGCTACGACCGGCCAACGGATGTGCTAGCCGGCGACGAGCACATGCTGTCCGACGAGCGGGTCGGTGAGCCCCACCGGCGTAGCAGCTTCGTGGTGGCGGGCAATCCTGACTTGGCCGTCGAGCTCGACCCGTTCGTGAGCGGGGCCACCTTGTTTCAGACATACACCGCGACCAACAACCGCTTGGCAGACACCGACATGATCTGAACCCGGTACGTAGACGCCAACCTTGACTGAGAGGCCGGCTGGCGGCAACACATCGCCGGCGGCGTAGATGAGAACAACCCGTCCGTCCGCATCGCCACAAGCGGCAACGCCGTCGGACTCACAATCGACGCCTCACGCGACCCGTGCTCAAGGGATAACGCGCAT
>JBLHSN010000020.1:0-36097 GCA_047626195.1 Myxococcota bacterium | reverse complement strand
CCGCATTCGCCGACTTAAACCACTCGAAAGCTGCAGCAGGATCCGGTTGCCGATGCCGCAGCGCTCCGAGTGCGAACTGCAAGGTCGGCTGCTTGACGACCGAAGTCTTCGCAATCGTTTCAGCATCCATGATCACGTCGTCTGCGGCAGGATGCCCACGCGACGCGAAGTGTATGCGGCTGGCAAGTGCCGCAATGTGGGCGGGCTCTTCCGCCAGAATGCTGTCGAGAATCACAACAGCGTCTGCTGTACGGCCCTGTTTACCCAGCAATTCTGCCTTGCCGACCAGCGCATTCGTACGGTGAACCGGGATCTTCAGCAGCTCGTCGTACTTCGCGAGCGCCGCATCGAAGTCCCCACCCGCGCCTACATGGCGGGCCAGACCTAACAAGACGCGCGGATCTGTTGGGTGAACAGCGGCCAGGCGCGCATACATTGCGTGACCACTGTGCTGCTTGCCGAGCCCCTCAAACGCCTGAGCCAGACCGAGCCCCATTTCTAGGTGCGGGTCGTCCTCATCGAACCCCTCAGACAAGACCGTCACTGCTTCATGCATGCGCCGTTCTTGAAGCAGGGCACTCCCCAATGCCAGCCGTGGTCGCATGGCAGAGGCATCGAGCTGAACGGAGCGCTGAAAGTCCGTGATTGCCGCTTCGAGATCATCGACTCGGAGCTCTACAAACCCGCGATACAGCCAGACACGAGAGGTATCGGGGTACGTGGCAACCAGCTCGTCCGCCAGCTCTCGAGCCCACCCGAGCTTGCTCTCTTCGGCGCACCATTGCAGCAGCTGCCAAAACACACCCGGCGCATTCGGCACCTCGCAGATCGTACTCTTCAACACGTCAAGAGACTGGCTGTTCAAACCATCCTTTCGGTAGGCACGGGCCAATCCAAGCGCTGCGGTCGACGAACTCGGTTGAATCTGCAAGGCCCGCTTGTACGAGCGCTTCTCCAGCGCCACAACGCCCGCGTCTGCCGCCACCCGTCCTCGGATCACGTGCAGTGATGCCGAGTTAGCCCGCATTCGAACCGCAGAAGACGCCTGTTTGCTGGCCAGCTCTAGGTTCCCAACAGCGGCGTTCAAGCACGCCTCATCTCCGAGAAGATACGCACGATCCGCACCGAGATCTGCAGCTTCGATTAGATGCTGCTTCGCCGTATCGAACTGCCCGAGAGAGGTGGCGATAGATCCGGCAAGTCGCCGTATTTCGCCTACATCAGGCTGATTGCGGATCGCATCTTCAACCAGCGACATCGCCTGTTCAAAGTCACCTACCTGAACCAGCGCATTCACGGTGCTGGCCATTGCTTTTAGGGTCTGCATCACCACTCCAGTTGCTCCCTCGATACCGCATGCGGTTTGCCGACTCAACACCGCGCGGCGCAGTCCGCTTTGAAATGCGGTTCGCGCCCGATTTAATGAGTGGCACTGGGCTCGTAAGGCCCAGACTCACGGAAACCGGGGTGAGCAAACAACTCAACGGCTCTCGATGCCAGTTGCGTGACAGCAGCACTGGGACGTATGGTGTCCACAATTCTGGGGAAGGTCCATGTCTGTTGTGCGCACTATTTGCCTGTCTGCACTCCTTGTCGCTTGCAATACCGAGGTCGACCTTGGGTTCCGCAACGCAACCCCGAGCGCATTGATCGCTTCTCCGTCTGACGAGCAAACTCTGTTTCAGGGCGTCTCGCAGCGGTTCCGTGGGATTGCGCAGGACTTGGATGACTCGTACGAAGACTTGACCGTGACGTGGTCTGCCAACAACGAAGAGCTATGTCCACCATCCTCTCCCAACGAAATTGGCGACGCGTTTTGCGACATTGCGCTCGACGCTGGCCCCACCGAGATCACATTTGTGGTGTCCGACGGCTCGCTGCGCGACGAAGACGTTCAAGTGTTTTGGGCACGCCCAAGTGCGCCGCCCTCCGCAGAGATTACCAGCCTTGATCCGGGTCTCCAGTACTACGCGGACCAACAGATCCAGTTCGAAGGCCTCGTCTCTGACATAGAGGATGAAGCAGAAGACCTGGAGGTTCGGTGGGAATCCAACATTCAAGGACCGCTACCGGCAGTTGACGCCAGTGTCTTGGACGGTGGTGTGGTTTCTGGGGCCGGTCTTCTAGACGAGGGAGACCACCTCATTCGCCTCTTTGTGACCGACAGCGCAGGAAATGAGACCTTCGACAGCGCATTGGTTCGCGTCGGTCCTGAAAACCGCCCCCCCGAATGTCTCGGCATAGACTTCCCCGTCAACGGTCAGGTGTTCCGCTCCGGCTCGGGCATCACCTTTACGGCTGAAGTGTCCGACCCCGATGTTCCGAGCAACTTCCTCACCGTCCGCTGGGAAACGGACAAGCTCCCGGGCGTCATCTTGGGAACCAGCATCCCGAGCAGCAATGGCGACGTCACATTCCCACTCGGCGGATTGGCAGACGACACACACTTGGTGACCCTTACTGCAGAAGACCCCTTCGGCCAGACCTGTACGAGCAACGTGGTGGTGGTCCTCAACGCCCCCCCCACCGTACAGCTGACCTCTCCGCTGTCCAATGCCGTGTACGCCGCGAATACGCCTATCGACTTCACCGCGATGGTCGATGACTTTCCAAACCCGGCTGACTCCCTGAGCCTTCTGTGGGAAGACGAGTTTGACGGGGTCGTCACTACTCTGAACACCAACACCCCGGCATCCGACGGCAGCAGCGTCTTCGCCCGCTCGGACCTGGCAGCCGGTCAGCACACCATGACGCTCACCGCGACAGACAACTCCGGCCTGTCGACTCAAGCGCAGGTCGCCTACCGCGTCAACGGTCTTCCGGGTCCAGTAGACGTCGTCATTACGCCGGAGATCCCCAACGGAGCGGATACGCTGGCGGCCCAACTCGACTTCCCGTCCGTCGACCCTGACGGTGATCCGGTCACCTATGCGTACGCATGGTACCGAGACGAAATTCTGCGCTCGGCACTCAACACGGCCTCGGTGGCAGCGAACGAGACGGCCAAAGGAGAGCGGTGGCGGGTTCAAGTCACGCCATCTGACGCCTACGGCTCTGGACCGGTTGCCAGCGCCAGTGTGGTCATTCGCAACACGCCTCCAGATCTTGAAGATGTGTCGATTCAGGGAGGGCCGTTCTTCGAAACATCGACCATCACCTGCCTGCCGGGTCTTGGAGTCGACCCAGACCTGGGTGATAGCGTCAGCTACCTCTACGGCTGGACAGTCAACGGCGGCGCTCGACCCGTCGACACGGCCACGCTGGCCGGAGACTGGTTCGACAAAGACGACGTTGTTCAGTGCTCCGCCACTCCAACAGACGGCGTCTCACAAGGAATGACAGTGACCTCTGGAGATGTCACCATTCTGAATACCCCACCCCAGGTGGCTGAAATCAGCATCACGCCGAGCTCTCCGGAAGGAACGGACCGAGTGGAATGCCTGTGGACGTACACAGATGCGGATGAAGACACCTCGCGGTCCACGGTCACCTGGCGCGTCAACTCTGTCGACGTCGACACGGGTGCCACGCTCGACGCTCCGGTGTCCGCCGGCGACGTGATCACCTGTGTAGTTACCGCCAATGACGGAGACGTTGACGGCAACTCACTGACAGCGAACGCTACAGTGGTGGAGTCGGCCCCGACTATCGATTCGGTAGATGTGAGGCCCAACACGGCGACAGCCGCCACCCCGCTCACTTGCGAGTACTCAGGCTTCACCGACCCTCAGGGCGAAGCCGATGAGTCTCGGTACGCATGGACTGTGAACGGCACCCCCGTCTCAACCAGCCCGACCCTGTCGGTTGGGTACGGCAAAGACGACGTGGTCGTCTGTACCGTGACCCCTTCGGATGGCGGCTTTGATGGCACTCCTCTGTCGGACTCGGTGACCATTCGCAACTCGCCGCCCACCCAGCCTATCTTGGAGATTACCCCCGAGTTCCCGCTGGCCGGACTGGACGACTTGGTGTGCTCCTTCAATACGCGCAGCACCGACCCAGATGGTGACCCCATCTCGTACACCTTCTCTTGGACCGTAGAGGGCAGCTCGTTCTTCGGCGCAACCGACGAGGAGGAGTCATCGACCATCCCCTCCTCTGAGTTCGGCGGACTCGAGACGTGGGTGTGTACCGCCACACCAACGGACGGCGAAGACACGGGTCCATCGGGCACAGCCAGCGTATTCACTCTGCCATCCATCGCCCCCAAGGTCGCGACTGGCAGCGTTCACTCGTGCAAGCTCGACCGTCGCGGTGAAGTCGCCTGCTGGGGACTTGACCAGTTGGGCCGCCTCGCCGTCCCCGGCGAGCTGTTCCTCGATATCGACGCTGGCTTCGAGTACACCTGCGGCATCATCACCGACGGATCCCTTCGCTGCTGGGGCGTTGAGACCGTTGTAGGTTTCCAGTTCTTCCCGCCCGCTGGCGAGTACACGTCGGTCGGAGCGGGCGTGGACTACGCCTGTGCCACCACCCCGAACAGCGGCATTGTTTGCTGGGGAGACCCGTCAGACGCCGACGGATTGATCGCCGACGCCCCAACGACCGGCCAGTTCACTCAGGTCACCGTGGGTGACCGCCACGTGTGCGCGGTGCGCGTGAGTGGCCAGCTGCTCTGCTGGGGCAACAATGGACAGAATCAGGTCACAGGAAGAACGTCGCTTCCTCGGCCGACCGGTACGGTTGTGTCTGTGACTGCCGGCGCACTCCATAACTGCGCACTCCTTCCCGACGGAAGCATTCAGTGTTGGGGCAACAACTTTGGCGGTCGTGCCACTCCAGCGGCCGGCAACGACTTTGTCGATGTCGCTTCGGGTATCATCCACTCTTGTGGCATTCGCGATGATGGCTCGGCCACTTGCTGGGGCTTTGACAACGAAGGTCGCGCTACTCCTCCTACCGTTGACTCCAGCGGAAATACCATCATCTTCGTCAGCGCTGACTTGACCAACCACTCCTGCGGGATTGAATCCAGTGGTCGGGCCTTCTGTTGGGGCCCCAACGACGACGGGCAAGCCAGCCCGCCATAGTCCTCCACTGAGACGTAAAAGCGACACTCCTTCACTGGCGTGTCGCTTTTTTTTGTTCTGCGCCAGCGGGCTCACGTCTGTACGGGGTGACTTCGTCCGCCAATCCCGTCTCCATGCGGCCCATTTTTTTGTGCTCGCCCAGCCGACCCCGCTCTTTACGCGGCGCATTTGTCTGCTGTTCGCGTCCCTAAGTGCCGCTGTGGCCGGGCTCTGACTGAAGAACTGCAGGCCCCACATCAGATAGTGAAGATTCTCCCATAACTACCGACGGGGACAGGCACGATCTCCGCGGCAATGGATTCAGGGCCGCACAACACTATCCAGGTCCACTCCCCCTTCGAAACTTGACCTAAATCACACACCGCAGCCCTCATTCACCAAGAAAAGCGGTGGATATAGCCTCGGCCAAACGGTCACGGTATTTTCGCCTCCAAAAACACCTGCCAATAAGGAAGGAAGAACGCCTACTTGCCAAAAAGTCTGGGATGTAAGAAATTTCTGGTCAGGCTTCGGCCGTTGTGTGCTAATATTCGGTACCGGCGGACACCACGTCGGACCAAACACAATGTGGGGAGAACACATGACCTTTCGTGGAATGCTCAAGACTGCTGCTGCTGGTGCCGGAATTTTGGCCCTGCCATCAATGGCAATGGCAGAAGAAATCACAGACCAGAACACCTCCATCACCGGAGTCACCTCAACGGCTCAAGTCACCGTTGAACTCGTTGCTGAAGTAACGGGTACCTTGATTCTCGAAGTGAACGACGAAGTTCGTGGCACAACCACCTTGGTTGGCGACGGCGGATTGAACGGCTTCGGCGGCGACGACGATTACGGCACGGTCAGCTTTGGCCAGGTCTCCTCCGGCGGGCTCAATGCCAGTGGCCAGGGTAGCGTCTACGCCGCTCCTGCAGCATCGTCTGCCTACGTCGCCGAACTCCAAGTTCAGCTCACCTACACTGGCCTGGCATCCGCCATCGTCACGATTGAGGGTGCACAGCCGACCGGTACCGCTGGCGCTACCGCCGGCGCTCCCGCAGCCGAATGGGCCTGTGACGGCGGAGCCAACTCCAGCACCTGGACCTCGGGTACCGGAACAACCCTCGGTGCCGCAGCAACCTGCGCCACCTGGACCTCCGACGCAGAAAGCGAAGACATCTACGCCGTCGACCTGGCGTTCATCGTCGCACCAACGACCGCACCGGACACCTGGCAGACCGACTACGTCTTCACCGCAGTGCCGACCATCGTTCCATAGGGCCTTCCTAGGAATCTGACGCGCGACTGGGGTGTCCTAGTCGCGCGTTTTTCTTTTTGATGTGGTCCTTTCTCGGAGAATCGATGTTCACAGGTCTATTGCTCGTTCTGTGTGAGCTCGCAGCCGCCTCTAGTGTCGCCGTGTCGCCAACCTGGGTAGACGGTACAATGCCTGCTGGCCGCGCCGCTTCGTTTACGGTCACTGTTCAGAACCACGGTCAGACTCCCATGGCCTTCGAGACCCGAATCGACGACTTTTGGTACGACTCCGAGACCATGAAAGGCGAGTTCCCTCCTGCTGGAACGACACTACGGTCGCTGAGTGGTCAGATGTCGATCTTTCCGCCAAGACTCATTGTGCCCGCGGACGGCTCCGCTGACTTCTCGATTATTGTTGAGCCCGGCGAAGAGTGGATCGGCAGTAAATTTGCCAGCTTGACCGTCAGTTCCGTGCCCTACAACAATGAACCTACGGGGGTGAGACTACGCAACCGCCTCGCGTTCAAGGTTCCTGTGCTCCTGCGCTCCGCGGGCGAGACCAACTACGACCTGTCCGTGGAGGATATGGGCGCGACTCCTCCGGTAGGTTCAGCCCCCGCAACAGCGGTGTTCACCATGACAAATACAGGAGATACTCACGTCCGCCCCAGAATAGTGGCGGCGCTGCAGGACCCGGACTCGGGCGACATTGTCGCATCGCTCGACACGCGAGCGCCGTACTTTCTGCTGCCCGGACAACGCGCGACGTTTCCTGTAGACTGGTCGTTTGACGTTCCCGAAGGAACATACTCGATTGTTGGCGCCGTGCGGTTCGGTGAAGCGGGCGCCCTTCCCTTCAGCACGTCGTTGGTGATTCCTGCCACAGCGGCTGCAGAGAACGATTCGGATGTCGCTGAGCCCGCACCGCTGTAGGGTGCACCATGTCTCGCATGCTACGTCTCACCCTGCTGTCTCTGTTGACAACCTTTGGTTGTCTAACAAATGCGGCGGCGCAAGAGCCGGATGCTGGACTCGCGACCGTTGAGCTCACAACGCTACCCAACTCCAGTGATGGACCGGTCTTGGTGTTCACCGGTGAAACGCTCGCCTTCAACCTGAATGGTCCCGTTCAGGTCGTGTCGTTGGTGCCCGGTGTGATCACGGCGCGCCAGACTCCGAACGGCTTCTCGGTGACCGGTGATCTGGTGCAGGTCGGGTCGGGTACGGTATTGGTAATGCTGCCCTCCGGTATGCAGTCGTACGTGTTCAACGTGGACCGTGCGCCAAAAGCGCTCAGAGCCGCCGTGCCTCGCGGCGGTCTGCAAGACCAACCCGGTCTCGGCTACCGCTTTGGATTTACCGCCGACCTCACCGATGAGCTGCTCAACAGCACGCAGCAGATGCACTCGGCAAACCTTCAATATTCGAACGAGGACAATCACTACACCGGTCGGTTCGACGCCATTAAGAACTCCGGCACACCGTGGCGGATCCCCAATCTGCGAGTCGAGGGACTGCACGACGACGCAGGCATTGGCTGGGCGTTTGGGCAAGGCAACGTGGTTGTGACCCCTGAGATCCAGGGTCAGAGTGGCATCGCGTTCAACGGCGCCTCCGTTAGCTTTCAGCCCAAAGACACACCGGGAGCCCTTACCGGGTGGGTCGGTGCGGCCAGGCCTAGCTCCTGCTGCGATCTTGCGACTCCACAACGGGGAGTTGTTGCCGGCGCAAGTGGTCGTTGGCAGTTCAGTAAGAGCTTGTCAACGGTGGCCACCGTTGGCGCCACCGCGAACCCATTACTGCGCGAAACCACCGGATTCGGTTCTGCGCGCATGGTTCTGAGTGACCGCTTTGTCCGAACATCTGTCGCGATCGCGCGAGCCGGCGGGGGCTCCGGCGTAGGAGTCTCCTCTCGTGTTCAGAACGACTCCGGCTCTTCCAGTATCGACGTGTCAGCGTTTGCTACCGACCGGGACTATCGATTTGCTGGCGGCGTGCGTATTCCATCGGCTTTCGGTATCAACTACATCGCCCAGACCGGCGTTGAACATTTCCGCGCCAGCATCTTTGGAAACTCCACCCGTTTTGGCGAGAGCGACAGCTTACCCGGGACCAAACAAGACACCCTCGGCACCCAGGTAAATCTTCGCGTCGCGTCACCGTTGTCCCTAGCGGCCTCCTATCGCTGGCTACAGAGTGGATCACGGGTTCCAGGCAGCGTGCAGAAGCAGTCGCATGTTGGCTCGCTGTCGCTCAGCACCGGGCAACGCTACCTGCGCGTGACCGCGACTGCCTTGTACAGTGTGTCCACCATCGCCAACGGTACAGCGCCGCGTGGCACCCCTGGCGGCAACGTCTTGCTCAGGTACCAGCCGCCTGGCGTCTGGGCCTTCGCCATGCGGTACAACACGCGGGTCGTCCAAGACACCTCAAATATGCGCCATACCATCCGTTCGCAGCTGATCTTCACCCAACCGGTCATAAGTGCATCGCTGTTCACCCAGAGCACAGCCAGCACCGAAGACGGCAGGCTTGAGCCGTCGCTCGGAGTCGGCGCAGGAGCCAGGTGGCTTCCCAACCTTCCCGTCTCACTTGATGCGCAAGCCTTTCATGGGCTCGCCCTCGCCGGCATGCCGTCGCGAACCCGCTTGACCCTTGGCGTCAGTCTCCAAGCGTTCAACGGGACACTCGGGTCGGACGGTCGGGTCATCGGAGACGTCTTCGCAGACCTAAACGGCAACGGTACACGCGATGAAGATGAACCCGAAGTCCCGAACGCCAGCGTGGATATTGGCGGAGCACAGGCCAGCACCCCCGACGACTCCGGTCGGTTCAAAGCGAAGGATGTACCGAACGGCACGTATAACGTCATGGTCTCCGCCGACGGCTACACCTCTAACGGTCGGGAGACCGTGCAAGTGGGAGGTGTCGGAGTCGCCCGCGTCTCGGTTCCACTGACCTACGCAGGCACGGTCGACATCCGCGCATTCGCCGACAGCAATGGAGACGGTGTCTTTCAGAACACCGACCCAATGCTCGAGATTTCACGCGTGACGCTCGTCAACCGGGACACCGAACGAGAGGTCGTCGTTGAGCTTGTCAGCGGGCGGGGTATCGGTCGCAACTTGCCCCCTGGTCGGTACACAGCGAAGGTCTCACCCCTGGATTTCCCGGCGAACTACCTTGCTGATTCAGTGGACATCGACTTCCAGCTCGTCCCTGGGCGCTTGGCGAAGGCCCACTTCGCGCTCGCCCCCATTCGCACCGTTGGTGGCGATATGTGGATAGACACGGACGGAGACGGCCGTGGTGGCGGCCAAGACGACGAGCTGGCTACCAATCGGGTCATCCGGTTGGGCTCGCTCGAGACAACAACGGATTCCAACGGGCGATTTGTCTTTCGTGATGTTCCCCCCGGTGAGTACGTGCTGCGCAGCGATGTCACCACCGTTCCAATCTCGATTAATTTGACCGCAAACCCAACGCAGAAGCTCGACTACCGCCTTGTCATTGTCACGAATAATGGCCAGCCCTTTGCCAATGTTGAGGGCTACCTCCCGTACATCGACCGCGAGACCCGCGAGCCCGTCTTCGACGAACCCAGCGGCCTGTACGTCGTCGTAAACCCTGACACTGGCCTGCCCTCGCTCATTAATCGTGACACCGGCAACTTCGAGCTGTGGACACCGAGGCCCGAGGTCATCATTGCGCAGACCTACATCGACCCCGAGACCAATGCGCCGGTCATCGACTCAGTCACCGACCGTCCGGTTGTGGTCAATCCAGCAACGGGCCTACCCGCACTACAGGACCCCGACACTGGGTTGTTTACGTCATGGGCACCTCCCTCTTCGGCAACAGATGCAGGCGAACCTGCGGTCGCGGACGCCGGATTGGTTCCCTACCTAGACCCAGCCACACTGCAGCCGGTCATCGATCTGAACACAGACCGCCCGGTCTTTGTCGACCCACAGACTGGCTTGCCCGCGCTGCGTGACCCGGACACTGGGGCCTTTGCCGCATGGTCGCCGCCGTCGAGTGCAGTGGACGCTGGCGAATTTACGGTTCCCGGTGCACAAGCCCCTGCCTTTGTAGACGCGCAGACAGCTCGGCCGGTGTTGGACCCACCCACCGGGCGTCCCGTTGTGTTGAACCCAAGCTCTGGCCTGCCGTCGCTACGTGACCCAGTCACTGGCGCCTACGAGCCCTGGCGTCCGCCTGCAGGCATGGAAGTCACGCTACCCCCGTACCTAGACCCACAGACTGGCCAAGCCGTTGTAGACCCCTCTACAGGTCAGACAGTGGTCATCGACCCGGTCACCGCCGAGCCGGCCATTCGTGACGTCGAGACCGGCATCTTCGAGCCGTTTGAGCCGGCTGTCGCAGTGGTGGAGCTTGAAGCGCTTATCGATCCTGAAACCGGCGATGTGGTCACCGATCCAGAGACTGGGCAAGCCGTAGTGCTCAACCCAGTGAGCGGTCTCCCGAGCGTTCGCGACGTGAACACGGGCGAGTTGGTTGGCTGGTCTCCGCCGGACCTTCCCGACTACGCACCGCTACTGAACGACGACGGCTCGGCGGTTGTGGACCTCGAAGGCAATGCCATACTGCTCGACGATCAAGGCCGCACCGTGGTCATCAATCCGGACACCAACGAAGCACGTGTCATCGTCCTCGACACCGGCCCAGCGCGACTCGCACGTATCCAGGTCACCCCGGAGAACATCATCTTGGCGCCGCTTGAGGTCGTCCAGCTCAATGCATCCGGTGCGTACACAGACCGCGCGGTGCGTGACCTGACTGCCGCGGCTTCGTGGACCTCATCCCGCCCAGCGGTCGCAACCATTGATTCCACCGGGCGTCTGCGGGCCAATCAGGCCGGCTTTACCGAAGTCACCGCGGAAGTGGACGGTGTGGCCAATGAGCCCGTCCGCGTGGAAGTCGTCGACGTTCCCGTGGTCGGATTGACGCTCCAGCCCGCCGAGATCAGCATCCAGCCGGACGGCTCGTTTCAGCTGTCTGCACAGGCCATCTACACCGATGGTCGTATTGCAGACGTGAGCGACGCCATTCGCTGGTTCGGCGATGACCGCAGCATCGCCACCGTAGACCGCAGCGGCGTGGTGCGCGGTGTGAAGCCAGGCCAAACCACTGTTGCCGGTGAGTTCCAGGGCGTTCGCACGCAGGCCGCCACCGTTATTGTTGGCGATTTGGGCGTTCAGACCCTGGTGGTTCAGGGCATCGACTCCGCCTACTCAAGCGGCGAGATTATCGCCCCCACCATTCTGGCCGTTCTTCCTAGCGGCGACGTTCGCGACGTCAGCGAGCAGATCACCTGGGTGATCTCGGACGGCCTAGTGGCCAAGACCAACCGTGAAGGCGACTTGCGCGCGCGCATCGAAGGCTCCACAGACATCACCGCCACCTGGGGTGGCGCGTCATCCGAGACGTATACAATCCGCGTAAGCGATGCCTCGCCCATTGGAATGACCCTGTTCCCGCCTGTCTCGGCCATGGTTGTGGACGCCACAGAGTCCCTGTCTGCGACCGCCGTGTACGGCGACGGCAGCGCACGGGAGATCACGTCGTATGCCGAGTGGGTGTCCAGCAACCCGAGCGTCATCGAAGCCCTGCCCAACGGCCAGATCCGCGCGGTGGGCATGGGTGTGGCAGACATCACCGCCCGCCGCGGCGATGTTCGCACCGAGCCCTTACGCATCGAAGTGCTCAACCCCGATACAGCGGGCATTACGCTCGAACCCCGCTCGGTGGCCCTCGAGGTCGGTGCAGACGCCATGCTGCAAGCCTTCGCCGTTGCCGACAGCGGACGTATCGACGTCACCGACACCGCAGAGTGGCAGTCGAGCGACAGCAGCGTGTTGACGGTCGACAGCTCCGGACGCGTGACTGGCGTGTCTCCGGGCAGTGCCCGAGTCTTCGCCCGCTGGGGCTCAATGATTACCCCGAACGCCACCGTCAACATCACCCTACCCGACGTGTTGATGGTCACTGGTGACCCGCTCATCGAGCGCCTGCCTCTCGGTGCTGAAGTGGACCTAGGTGCAAGCGCTGTGCTGATGGACGGCTCCTTTGTCGACGTGAAGAACAGCATCGAGTGGACGAGCACCGATCCCCGCGTAGTGTCGATTCGCGGCAGTAGCTTGGTAGCCCAAGGCGCCGGTACGGCGACCATTACCGGGGAATTGGACGGTAGCCAGACCCAACCGATGGTCGTCAACGTCACTGACGTCCAGGTGAATAGTTTGACGATTGCCTCGTCCTCAGCCCTAAGCGTTGGAACGGTCCAGCCGTTCTTCGCCTCTGCACAGCTGGCCGACAACAGCGAGCTCGACCTGACGTGGTCCATCGACTGGACCACCAGCAACCCAGGCGTGCTGGCTGTACAAGCAGGCAGCAACCTCATCCGCGCAACGGGCGCAGGGACGGCAACTCTGACCGCGACGTTCGGGTCGGTGACCACGTCTATCGAAGTCACGGTCGGCCGCTAGTCCAGGCCGCTACAACCACTCCACGTCTCTTCAAGCAAAACGGCCCAGGGTGCTTTCGCGACCCGGGCCGTTTCTTGTCTACCGCTGCGTGACTACTTGACTGCGACCGTTGCGGTCAACAGGCCTGCGGTCAATGCGGCGGCACCAACCGAGCCAAAGAAGGCTGCGTTGGTGAGGTTGTAGCGAGCCTCAGTCGGAACATCGTCGAACTGACTGCGCGAGTAGGCGGACACACCGAACAGACCCGCAGCGACCACACCGGTAGCGACGGTTGCCGCGAGAAGTGGCCCCTTGGCGCTGCCGCCGCCCTCTGCGCGATCACGCCTGCGACGCTCATCGCGGTCACGGGTGGACCCGGAGTTGTTGGCAACAGCGCTCGACGCGTCAATGTCCTCAATGCGGGGGGGCCCGTCACTGCCGGCATCCGGTACCACGACAGGATCAACGGTGACCATAGGATCCGGCGTGACGACAGGGTCGGGCGTGACAACAGGGTCAGGCTCGGTGCGAACCATGGCGCCGGAATCCGGCACAGGCGAACCACCACGCATGGCGCGGGCATCGTCCAACGACGGCAGTGCGGCCCCGGCAACCACGAGGCCACTCCACACAACCCCTTCGCCGCTGACTTCGTACTGGAACAGCGCCGGCACTCCTTCTGGGCGGAGGCTGGAGCGTTCTCCGTCCACGTACACGGTGGTCCATGACGGAGCCACGACACCCGTCATACCCACGGCGGGCGATAGCGCACCGACGTAGAGCGTGGCCAACGGGCCACCGTCCGGAGCAATCTTGTTCGACAACGAATGGTCGGGTTCCAACCGACGTGCGGCGCGGAAGTAGGCCGCCGCATTGGCGTCGTCGCCGTCCCAGAAGGCACGCATAGCCAAGGACCGGTGGATGGATGCTACGTCTGGAGCGCCGATGGCTTCGGACAGACACGGCACATTCTCTCGGAGCCTGTCACTCGACTCAATGAAGCCTTCTTCATCGAGAGTCGCGAAGGAAAGCAGCGCATCATCAACACTGGCGGTCAACTCCGACATGGCGGTCGGAGCGGGACATGCCGCGTTGGCCACCGGCAAGAACATGGACAGGACCAAGACAATCATCGCAACTCCATCAATTGGCGACTGTATGCCGTGTCCACGGCGAAACGTCCAGCTCTGCCCATTGCCAGCTACTATCAAATCGTATCAAGACACCTCACAGATCGGGCAGTTGATGAGTTGCTATAAAGGCAATCGGCGAACCATAGCTGAAGCCAGGCCCGCCGCGGCACTCCCAATGCTAAACCGCTTTCAGGCGGCAATCGATAGGATCTGCCTGTGGAAATGACGCCCGAGCGCTACGCATGACGGTCGTTTACGGGCGTCGTGGATAGACTGATGGACGAGGCGGTACCGGGTCTTCCCATGTCTCAAGCGCCGTAATGACCGACTCGATAGCCGCATCAAGCTGTGGGTCTCGGCCTGCATTCTCGTCGTCTGGCAGGTTCAACAATGGTAAATCTGGCGCGACACCAGTGCGTTCAACATCCCACTCACCGTCACGATTGACGAAGGCGAAGGACGGTGCGGTCACCCCGCCTCCAGTCAGCAAGTCGAGTGACCCTTCAATGCCAACCAATCCTCCCCATGTGGTCTCCCCAATGAGCGGGCCCAGCTCGAACTGGCGGAAGTAGTACGGAAACGCATCGCCTCCACTTCCGGCATAGCCATTGGTCAGCATGGCCTTGGGCCCATGCACCGCCACTCCGGGTGTTCGCCAGTCCGCACCCGTACGAGGAACCCACGTGTTGTAGTGCGGTCGGAGCAGTGGCTCGACGAACATCTCTGGGATGAAGCCACCGCCATTGTAGCGCACGTCGATGACCATACCGTCCATACGGTGCTGAGCGTACAGACCGCGCACGTACTCGGTGTACCCACGAGAAGACGTGTTCGGGACATGAACATAGGCTACTCGCCCGCCTGTTTGGTCGTACACGTACGCACGACGCTGACGCACCCCCTCCCAATACCGAAGCTCGCGGTCTGACGACAGCGGCTCTACCGTCACCACACGAGACCCAACACCCGACGCGCTGGGACCCACGGTTAACCGAATCGCCCGACCGGCTGTGCCAACCAACCATTGATGAGGGTTGTCGCCCAGTACCAATTCATGTCCGTCTATCTCGAGGAGATAGTCGCCCACCTCTACCTCAACGCCAGGTGCACGAAGTGGTGACGTCCGGTCGTCTCGGCCTGGCTCGCCATCGAAGATGCGGTCAACGCGCACACCATCAGGAGCGGAGACCAGGTCTGCGCCGAGCATTCCGGTAGAGACACGGTCGAGGCCGTCCCAACCATCCCAGGCATACGCATGACCAACGTTGAGCTCACTGATATACTCGCCAATGAGCCACGAGACGTCCGACGTGTCTGTCGCGCGAGCCAAGAGGCCCTGGTACCGGCTGTGGAGAGCGTCCCAGTCGTGCCCGTGCATGTCTGGGTCATAGAAGGTGTCTCGCAGGTAGCGCCGCACTTCGTCGAGAGTCCGCGCCCACTCTTGCTTCGGAGCTGTCCATGCTGAGAGGTCTGACATGGTGACCCGGTCGCCACGCCCGCCATCTGCTTGGGCGTCGGTCACGTACACCCGGCGGTAGCCGTCGATGTACAGCAACTTGTCGCCGCCAGCGGCCAACTCAAAGCCTTCTGGACCGCTCACAATGCCCTCAACCTCCTGGTCGTCGAGGGAGTAGTGCATGAGCTTACCGTCTGTCCCATCATCAATGGCTGGGGACTGCATGAACAACACGCCGTCTTCTGTCGCGGCAAGATTACTGTAGCGACCTGGCTCAATGGGCAGCCGATGCAAGCGGCCTGCGAGTCCTTCTAGGTCAATCCGAACCCGAGGTGCATCCGGCACAACATCTTGAGTCTGCCGCCGCTTCTTTCGTCGCTCCCGACGCCTCTCTTCCACCGGCTCCGGATCAATATCCGGCGTGCCATCCGGCTCCACCTCTTCATCCGACCGGGTGGGTACCGGATGTTCGCCGTCTTCGGTCAACCGTAGAGCATAGATCTGGTCCGTCATCCGATGGACCATGCGATGCTCGAAGGTGTTGGTGACAAGGTCAAAATTACGACGCGACACCAAGTAAAGGAACCGCCCTTTGGGGTCCCAAGCAAGGTCAATATCGTCGTCAAAGCCGGAAGTGATGCGGTGGTTTTCGCCGCTGCGAATGTCGTACAACCACAGCGCGGACAAGCCTGAGTCTTCAGGCTTGAGGTAGGCCAACCACTCACCATCGTGGCTGTACGCAGCGTTACCAGCCGGACCGTACTCGCCCACGTCGACTTCGCGAATGTCGCGAGTGACCACATTCAAGTCCCACAAGCGGAACTCTTGGTCCCGGACGCTGATGTGGTCCCCATCTAGAGACCATGTCAGGCCGTCGAGCCACTTTCCGCTGAGAGTCGTGAGTATCCTAGGGTCGTTCTCACCGGACTGGGTGGCCAGGTAGACCTGCTGTTCACCACTTTGATCTGAGATGTACGCCAGGTCGTTGCCGTCCGGGGACCACGCGACTTCCGTGACTCGCTCGTCGCTCTCGGTGCGCACCGCACGCCAGCTGCCTTCTTCAACGGGAACGGTGAACAGGTTGCCATGTGCGATGACTGCGACGCGCTTACCTTGGGGACCAATGCTTGATGACCACGGGTCGGCGTCCCACTCTTCGCGTTGGGGCCGGGTACCCATGGCTTCGTCGGGGATGACAATGTCCAGCTCGGTATCGGTACCGGCCTGGAGGTCGTACACGCGAAGGTCGCCAGCGAACATGTACACCACGCGGTCCCCGTGTAGTGCGGGCCACTGAATATCGAACTCGGTGTGGGTGGTGAGCTGGGTGACTGTGCCGTCACTGGCACGACGGAACAAGTTTCGCGCGCTGTACTCCGGGCCCCCGTCTTCCGACGTGTCTGGTCGGTCGCTCACGAACAGGATGCTGCCGTCTGCATGGGGCATAGGTGAAGTGTCGGTGCCGGGGAACGTGGTCAAGCGCTCGGATGAGTCCGACACGGGGTCGTAGGTCCACAGGTCCTGCTGCATCCCGCCGCGGTAGCGCTTCCACGTACGAAAGTTGCGGAACTTGCGATTGAACACCAGCCGACCATCCGGCATGAAAGCGCTAATTCCACTGTCGGACATCAGCACCGGCTCGGGTAGACCTCCCTGTAGGCCCACCGTGTACAGCTGCAGATAGCGCCAGTCTTCGGCCTGATGACGCGAGCCAAACAGGACTCGCTCGCCGTCTGCAGTCCAGTCCCACACCACATCATCGAGCGACGTGCTGCTGTGGTAGGTCAGTCGCTGAGCGGCTCCACCGGTCGCTGGAATGACCCACACATCTGGGTCCCCTTCGTAGGCTGCGGTGAACGCAATGGTTGAGCCATCCGGACTGAGCCGGGCGAACCGCTCTTCGCCTTCGTGGGTGGTGATGCGCTGCGCGGTTCCGCCGGTGGCAGGCACACGCCACAGGTCGCCGCCGGCGGTGAAGACGACGGTGTCATCGTGAATGTCCGGGAAGCGAGGAACTCCACCACTGGTCGTGGCAAGCGCGAGAGCAGCAACAAGTAAGAGGCTCACCCGGCAACACCCGCGCGGTCAAGGTGCGGGCGTAAGCGACCGGTCAATGCCAAGAAGTACATACGGAAGTCCGCGAATAATGACCAGAATGGATACGTGAACGTTGCTGGACGGTTCTTTTCAATGATGAAGTGGCCAATCCATGCGAAGAAGTACCCGCAGAGCACAGCACCCAGGATGAACAAGGGATTGAGCAGCACAATAGCGGCCGCCACGTTCATCAGAGCCAACGTGGAGCCCACGTAGTGCAGGCGCCGGTTCGTCGTGTCACCGTGTTCGGACAGGTAGTAGGGCCAGAACTCGGCAAAGGACTGAAATCGGTCGGACATGTGGGGCTCCAATGCGCTTGAATCAGTGGCGGACGGCCGTTCAACTATCGGCGGTCAGGGCTCGAGGCTTCGCCCCAGCCGTCGTACGCATCCTAGTCCAACAACATCGCGGACACATTCGAGTTGTGGGCAGACGCTCCACAAAACGTGGAGTTGAGCGCCCAGATGTTTGATCTACGAGTGATGCGTGGCGGTCGTACGGCTGCTGTGCGGAGCGGGTATTTGGAGGACCCACCCGCCAATGAAGTGGCCGACGGTGACGGCCGCTGGGAGCCCGCGCACCCTTTCTTTTGCCGGGCTGTGGACTGGGCTAACGTCCATCACAGACGAGTTCGGATTTACGCGAACGTTCACCGAAGAGGAAGGGCGTGAGCTGAACTGTGTGGTTCGGGCTGTGGATACGAACGAGTTCACCTGCTCGGATGTCACGCAATCGGCCATGTTCGACAGTTGCAACGCCTCGATAGCGGTCACCGAGGTGAGCGGCACAATCGTCGGAGGCGCAGCGGAACTCCGAGCCACAATGCAGGTGACCTCGCCAAACTGCGGCTCTACAGTCAACTGTGGTCCTACATCACACGTGGTGAGCGGGTCCATCCAACAGCGTGACGGGCTGATGGGCTCGCTGTAAAGCAAGCCGCATCAAATCCTAGCGAGTGTCGTCAGTCAGGGCGGTCTGAGTGAAGCCGAATCGAACCTTGAGCGTCAGCTGCTCTTCGTCAATTTCAACATTCATCATCTCTACGCCCATGTTCATGCGTAGCGGCCCTCCTAGTGGGCCGACCAAGCTCTCCAACTGCTCGCGACGGAGAATCGGAAGTGGGTTGAGATTGCCGAGCTGAGGCTCGAGGAATTGCTCAGCGATGCGACTGATGAGCTGGAGCGTGCGGGCATCGCCAACGTGCAAGACGAGGTCTTGAAGTGTCCCGACAACGCCGTCCTTCTCTTTGCTGAAGTGGACGTCTCCAAGCGTCACACTCGCACCGATCCGGCGGCTGAGCGTAAACGGAATTTCGATGTTGCGCGCAAGCAGTCGAATTGTGCCCGAGGCGGTGCCACGAACAAAGGCATCGGCGGCAATCTGCTGGTTGCCGTAGCGTAGGTCCGTTCCTGCGTCGTCGAGCTCGACTCGCCAGCTGCCCTCCACGTGTAAGACGTCATCGATGCGCTTGTAGACCCCCGCTTTGCGCTTGCGCCACGACCCGCGTGCGCGCTCAGTCAACCGCGTGAGACGCTTGGGCGGACGCCGGTCTTCTAGGAGTCCAGCGACGCGGTTACGAACACCAAGGCGCTTGATAGCCCCGCGCACGGCACCACTGGCCTCAAACTCTCCACCGGTAATGCGCACCGGGAGAGCCCGTCGAAACAGCTCCTCCCACAGCGCATGTCCAATCGACAACGATAGATGCGAATCACGCGCCAAGAGCCCTCCATTCACTGAGTCTACGCGGTGGGAGCCCCAACGAGAAACGGCCACCCCCAGAGGAGATGGCCGCCACGTCATGAAGCCCGAAAACGAGCTCAACGAAAAGGTCTTAGAAGACCTGGATGCCTTGGAAGAAGTACGCGATCTCGATAGCCGCGTTCTCTTCGCTGTCCGAGCCGTGCACGGCATTCTCGCCAATGCTGTCCGCGTAGAGCTTGCGCAAGGTGTTGTCAGCAGCATCGGCCGGGTTGGTGGCGCCCATGATTTCGCGGTTCTTCAGGACGGCGTTCTCGCCTTCGAGGCAGATAAGGACGCACGGGCCGCTGGTCATGAAGTCGACGAGTTCGCCGAAGAACGGACGCTCGCTGTGCACGGCGTAGAAGCCTTCGGCTTCGGGGCGGGACAGGTGAGCCTTGCGAATTGCAGCAATGCGCAGGCCTTCGGCCTCAAAGCGTGCAACAATCTTGCCGATGAGGTTCTTCTTGGTGGCGTCTGGCTTGATGATCGACAGGGTACGCTGCGACATGATGAGTATCCTCCCCGGCAGGGCCGGCGGTTTGTAAGTGGGGCGCGCGACTAACCAGATGACCGATGTTGTCCAGCACACAGCGCAGTTGCTCGGAGCGCGCCCATGACGGGTCTGACAGCACGCACACTTGCCGCATTGTGGTGTGCCGTGGCACTGTCCAGTAGTGCCGTTGCCGCTGACTCTGGAGAGATGCGCGGCATCGTCCTCGACGAAGAATCACTTGGCATGCCGGGTGCCAGTGTTGCTGTCAGTGGCGGTACTTTGGCCCACGAGCGCTACACCACCACGGACGACTTAGGGCGCTTCCGCGTGCGAGACATCCCGCCGGGCGAGTACCGCGTCCTCATCGTCCACCGCTCGGCCGAGCCGGTAACGGTGGGTGTGGTCATCCGGGCCCATCGCACAACCGATGTTCCCGTCACCCTGTCGGTCGGCGGCAACGACGGCGCCATCCTCATCGTCGACCAAGAACCTGTGCTCGACATGACTACATCCTCCGTCTCAACCGTGCTGGACGGCGACACGCTTCAGGACCTTCCCGTCGGGCGTGACTTCTTGTCTGTGGCAGAGACGCTGCCTGGCGTCACTGCGCAGTTCGGAACCACCTCTTCCGCCCGCGGTGAAGGTGCACTGGGCAACTCCTTTCGCATTGACGGCATCATTACTCGGGATCCCGGCGACCACTCGTTGGCACAGACGGTGAACTTCGATGCCATCCAAGAACTACAGGTCTACACCGATGGCGCCCCCGCAGAGTTTGGCCCATTCTCTGGCATGCTGCTGAACATCGTCACCAAGAGCGGTGGCGACCGACACACTGGCAGTGTTGCCGGCTTCTACAACCAGCATGCGGTCGTTGTCGGTGACAGCCAAGCTCCCAATTCACGCCGCCGTTTTTGGGAACCATCGCTGTCATTCACTGCGGGGGGGCCGGCGGTTCCGAAGCGCTTGTTCTACTTCACAGCCATTGATGTCAACTACCGTGCTGTCCGCCCAGAAGGGCTGGAGACGCTAGAACAAACCGCCAATATCCAGGGCATGGGCAAGCTCACTTGGGCGGTCAATGAACGGGTGTTGTTGCGCTACTCCAGCAACATAGCCCCCACCCGAACCGACCATGTCTTCGACGGTGAGCCAGTGACCGATGATGCGCGCAACGACCGCGTAGGCCTGTCCCAGTCGCACCTGTTGGACCTCGAGTTTGGTCTGTCAGGCGACCGCCTCATCGAGGCACGTTTTGGTTACACCAACCGGGCCATCCGCACCAGCCCGGGGTCCGACGAGCTAATGACTGCGTCGCTCACAAACTCCGACGGTCTGCTCTATGGCAATGCACGCAGTGAAATGCGACGCCGCAGTGGCCGGCTAGGCGGCGCTTTTGTGCTCACCCAATACGCCGACAATATCGCTGGAAGTCACCGGATTCGCGCTGGGGCGGATGCCTGGCTGCTCAGCTTTTCAACGGACACCACGCACTCTGGACAAAACGAGCGTGCTTGGATTGATGAGACCGGCAGCACCACCGACGGCGACGTGCGCACCGTAGGAACCGAGTTCGGCCCCTCACCTGGCCTACCGTGTGAGCGGATTGACGGCTCCGACTGTGGCGTACGATTGAGCCGTCACAGCCCGGGACGCCTGCGAAACAGGGTGTCGACGTGGTCGCTCTTCGCCCAAGATGACTGGGCCCCCGTCGAAGACCTGCACTTGAACATTGGCCTACGCATTGATGTGGAAGACGGCCGAAACAACGTCGCCGCCATCCCGCGTGGCCTCGACCTTCGAGTCATGCCAGCCCACCGCTTGGGTGCAGCCTACGACGTTCTCGGTCGCGGTAGCACCAAGCTCTTCGCCAATCTAGGCCGCTACTATGACGTGGGTGGCGCCCCCTTCTGGGCCCCATCCAACACGCGCTCACCAGACAGCGTCATCATCGAGCGACGCGACCAGGCCGGCGACTGGCAGTGGGCCCAGACTCTCGACCCCGTCACGGAACGCCGCTACGACATCGGGATTCAGCACACCGACCGCCTAGTGCTCGGCGTGTCGCAGCGGTTTGGCTCCAGTGTGGTCACCAGCGTGCGCGGGATTCGCTCGGCCACGCGGCAAATCCCGCAGGAGACCTTGGCTTCCGATGGAAGCGTACTCGTCCTGTCCGACACCTACCGCCGCGACTACAACGCCCTCGAGCTCGCGGTACAGCGTATCCACCGCGACGACTGGGTCGCCTACGCGAGCTACACCGTGGCCACCGCACGCGGGCACATCGAAAACGCGCTTATTCGACTGCCTTTGGGAGTCGAAGCCCCCTACGGGCCGCTCAATAGCGACATTCGACACCAGATCCGCGCAAATGGCTCGTGGACATCCTCCTTTGGACTCAACTTGGGGATGATCTACGCCTTCAACAGCGGACGGGCCTACTCACGTCGCACGCTCGTAGAGCCCTACGGATTTGTTGGCTACGCAGATGGCCGCGGTACGGAGCGTACCCGCGCTATGCACCGCATAGACCTACGAATGGCCTACACCGTGGACATCGGCCGCGACAGCACAGCCGAGTTCACTGCCGATGTGTTCAATCTGATGGGGAGTCAGGTACCAGTCGTGGTCAACGAAGCCGACACGGAGAGCTTCGGCACGCCGCTGGTACGGCAAGACCCACGAAGTGTCAGGCTTGGGGTCCGATTGCGCTGGTAGCACATCCGTCTCAGCAAAAAAGCCGGCTCCATCACTGGAGCCGACCCGTTTTGCAGAACCCCGGGACTAGCCTAGGACTTTCTGCATCATCTCACCCAGCATGGCTGGGTTGCGGACGACATGAACGCCGGCTGCTTCCATGGCAGCGAACTTGCCTTCGGCGGTCCCTTGACCACCGGAGACGATAGCGCCAGCGTGACCCATGCGGCGTCCGGGAGGTGCCGTAGAGCCAGCAATGAAGCCAACAACTGGCTTAGTCATGTTGACCTTGATCCAATCGCAGGCTTCTTCTTCAGCCGAACCACCGATTTCACCGACCATGATGACGGCATCTGTATCGGGGTCGTTGTTGAACATTTCCAACACGTCGATGAACTTCATGCCAATGATGGGGTCGCCACCAATGCCGACACAGGTCGACTGGCCCAGGCCGACGGCCGAGAGCTGGCCGACTGCACTGTAGGTGAGCGTTCCCGAACGGGAGAGCACGCCAATGCGGCCGGGGGTGTGAATGTGCCCGGGCATGATGCCCATCTTGCACTCACCCGGAGTGATGACGCCGGGACAGTTGGGTCCGACCATGCGGGTCTTGCTGTTCTGGAGAACAGCGTTGACCTTGACCATGTCCATGACCGGGATGCCCTCGGTGATGCAGATGACGAGCTCGAGCCCCGCATCAATGGCTTCTAGGATGGAGTCTGCAGCGAACGGCGGTGGGACGAAGAGCATTGATGCGTTGGCACCGGTAGCTGCGACGGCCTCATGAACCGTGTTGAAGATTGGAACACCGGTGTCTTCGAAGGTTTGTCCGCCGCGACCGGGGACAACACCTCCCACGAGGTTGGTACCGTATTCCATGCACATCTTGGAGTGGAAAGCACCGGACTTACCGGTGATTCCCTGACAGATGACGCGAGTGTCTTTATTGACGAGAATGGCCATGTGAACGTCTCCCGATCAGGCTTGAGCTGCGCGAACAGCGGCTTCAGCCGCCTCGTCGAGGTTGGTAGCGGGAATGATGTCGAGACCCGACTCTTCCAGAATCTTCTTGCCGAGCTCGGCGTTGGTGCCTGCTAGACGGACCACCAGGGGTACTTTCAAGCCGACATTCTCGATGGCCGAGATGATGCCGCGCGCAATGACATCGCACTGCATGATGCCGCCGAAGATGTTGACCAGAATGGCCTTCACGCTCGGATCACGGGTAATGATCTCGAAGGCTGCGGTGACCTGTGTCTCGGTCGCTCCGCCACCTACGTCCAAGAAGTTGGCAGGACTACCGCCCTTGAACTGAATGATGTCCATCGTGGCCATGGCCAGACCGGCACCATTGACCAAGCAGCCGACCGTTCCGTCGAGCTTGATGAAGGACAAGCCGTGCTCGCCAGCTGCGACTTCTGCGGGGTCCTCTTCGTCGAGGTCGCGCATCGCCAAGACATCCTTGTGCCGGTACAACGCGTTCTCGTCGAAGGACATCTTGCAGTCGAGGGCAACAACGCCGCCCTCACTGGTGATGACGAGGGGGTTGACCTCGGCCATCGCACAGTCCATCTCGGTGTAGCACTTGTACAGCGCCATGCAGAACGCGGCGAAACGGTTGACCGTCTTGCCTTCGATACCAATGGCATAGGCAAGCTGACGGCCTTGCCATGGTTGAAGACCAGCAGCGGGTTCGGCCCAGACACGCTTAATGGCGTCTGGATTTTCTTCGGCAACTTCTTCAATCTCAGTTCCGCCTTCTGCGGAAGCCATGATGACAATCTTGTTGTTGGAGCGGTCGAGCAAAGCTGCAACGTACACTTCGCGAGCAATGTCACAACCACCCTCGATGTAGACGGTCTTGACTAGCTTGCCTTCGGGGCCCGTTTGTTTGGTGACGAGGGTCTTACCAAGGATAGCCTCTGCGTTTGCCTTCACCGCGTCGATCGAGCGGGACAGCAGAACGCCACCCACACCGTCTTCGGGGTGTCCGGCGCCGGCTGCTTCCAGCTGAGCGTCCGTTGACATCTCCTTAAAACGACCCTTACCGCGACCACCTGCGTGGATCTGCGACTTGACGACCCACAAGGAGCCTCCGAGTTCGTTCGCGGCAGCGACAGCTTCGTCGACAGTCGTGGCGGCCTTGCCGGGAGGAACGGGGATGCCGAACTTCCGCAGGATGGACTTGGCCTGGTATTCGTGAATCTTCATGGAGGTTTATCCTCTCAATACGCGCAAAGGCGGCCGATGGAAATCAGCCGCCCCGCCCGTCGGTGACGGTTGGAAAAGGGGGCGAGTCGGAGCGAGCGACGACTACTTGAGCGAGCGCTTGGGCTGGTCTTCGGCGATGTACTTCGGACGCATAATGGGCGTGCCCTTCCCGCCGCGGAAGCGTAGGCGTTCGTCGACGATTTGAGCGGCGATACCGGTGCAGCGCGACAGGCCAAATAGCACAGTGTAGAAGTCGCTATCAGTCAAGCCGGTTGCATTGAGCAGCGTGCCAGACACGGCATCGACATTCGGGTAGGGGTTGGAGACCTTTGGCATCTCCTTGAGAACCTTGACCGCGACTTCGCGCATGACTGCTGCAGTGCGGAACAGGTCGTCATTCGGGCAAATTTCTTCGCCGACCTTGTATTGAATGGTCGCGCGGGGGTCTTCGGCGCGCAGAACCGCGTGACCGAATCCGAAGATTTTCCCGCCACCACCAAGGGTTTCGCGGACGAAGCCTTCAATCTTGGCCGGGTCAGTGGTGCCAACCGTACGGACGAAGTTCAAGCAGTCTTGGTTCGCCCGGCCGTGGAGCGGTCCGTACAGTCCACTCATGGCGGCGTTCAGGCTGCTGTACATGTCCGTACCCGCACTGGCGACTGTCTTACCGGTGAAGGTGGAGAGATTTCCGCCACCATGGTCCATGTGCAGGATGTAGAAGGTTTTGAGCAAGCGGACCAGCTTTGCGGTGTCGCCGCCGGGAACGTCGAGCATCGCTACGAAATCTTCAATGAGACCCAGCTCGGGGTTGCTCTTGATGGGCTCGCCCCAGCCGCTACGGATGCGGTAAATGGCGGCGACCAGCTCCGGCAAGCGAGCCATGGCGTTGAACGCATCTTCAAGAAGGTCACCGGTCTTGCTGGTCATGCCGAGCAACACGAGGCCAGTGATGAACCACTCCATCGGGTGCCCTTCCTTCGGAAGAGTCTTGAGCACGTCTAGGACCTGCTGAGGGACACCACGGCGACTGATGAGGTCTTTATTGAACTCGGCGAGTTGCTTGTCCGTCGGGAGTTCACGGTGCAAGAGCAGGTAGACGACGACTTCTTCTTCGAGGTCGGCCAACTCAGCGATCGGGTAGCCGACGTACGACACACCTTCCATGGGGTCGACTTTCGATGTGCGGCAGGTACCCACGGGTACGCCACGAAGACCCTTGTTGAGGTTAGCGGAGGTGATCTCAAAGAGAACGTCGTTGCTACCGTGGTCAGCCATGTTTCCGGCCCCTGTACAAATGTTTGTGGAGGCCACTATGTCAGCGCTCACCCGACGGCAACGCGCCGGGGGCAGGCGTTTGTCGCGACGGCCGCATCCGCGTTGAGCGCCACGACCAACGCTCGATGCCCCTCTAGACCGACCGTCCAATATTTGGTGCGATGGCTTGCGTTATGCCCTCCGTCAAGGCGCCTTTTCGCGGAGACCGCAGGGTTCAGAGTTTCACCAAACGAGTCACCCGTGCCTGAAAGGCTCACTTCCCAACGAAAAAAGGAACGACACCCTTTCGGGCATCGTTCCGATTCAGCACGGCATTCTACTCAGGTCGCACGTTCCCGGAGCCGCCAATGCCACGAGCCCAAGCGGGTGTGAGCCCTACTCGTGCTCGAAGAGCTCGCCCCAGATGACGTTCCTGTTCATCTGCGAGATGTACTTCACGCCAATACCCTTTGGACAGGTCGCTTCACACTCTTCGTGGTTTGAGCAGGCCCCGAACTTGGCGTCGTCCATGGCCGCGACCATCTCTTTGGCGCGCGTGTACTTTTCGGGTTCACCCTGCGGAAGCATGTTCAAGTGCGCAATCTTGGCCGACGTAAACAAGCTTGCCGAGCCATTCGGGCACGACGCAACACACGCGCCACAGCCAATACAGGTAGCAGCGTCGAACGCCTCATCTGCAATAGCCTTGTCCACGGGGCTCGCATTGGCATCTTGAGCAGATCCCGTACGAACGGAAATATACCCGCCCGCCTGAATGATGCTGTCGAAAGCCGAGCGGTCAACAATGAGGTCCTTCATAATCGGGAAGGCTTTCGCGCGGAAGGGTTCCAGCGTGATGGTGTCCCCGTCTTTGTACGACCGCATGTGAACCTGACAGAGCGTAGCGCCGTCCTTGGGTCCATGAGCGCGACCGTTGACCATACAGCCACACGAGCCGCAGATTCCTTCGCGGCAGTCGTGCTCGAAGGCAATGGGCTCAGTGCCCTCTTCGAGAAGTTTCTCGTTGACCACATCGAGCATCTCCAAGAAGGACATTTCTTCGACGATGCCGTCATGCGTATAAGTCTCAAACTTCCCCGGCTCGTTGGGGCCAGCCTGACGCCATACTTTGAGCGTAATATTCACTTATAGCTCCGCTGTGAAGGTAGAACGTACTTAAATTCAAGTGCTTCTTCGTTGCGAATCGGGGGGCTGCCTTCTCCGGTATACTCCCAGACAGCACCATGCTGGAAGTTCACATCATCCCGAAGGGCCTCGCCTTCTGGGGTCTGGCTTTCTTCGCGGAAGTGACCACCACACGACTCATTTCGGGTCAGAGCATCGCGCAGCATAATCTCGCCAAACTCAAGGAAGTCAGCCACCCGGCCGGCCTTCTCCAACTGCTGGTTCAGTGCCGCACCCGTGCCAGGCACACTGACCTGCGACCAGAACTCTTCGCGAATTCCCGGCAGACGGTCGAGCGCACCCTTCAATCCCGACTCCGTGCGGGCCATGCCACACTCTTCCCAGATGAGCTTGCCAAGCTGCTTGTGGAAGTAGTCAGCGCTCTTCTTACCACCGACCGACAAGAGCAAGTCCGTCTTCGCCTTCACCTGGGCTTCCGCCTCGGCAAACGCGGGGTGCGACGTGTCGTCAAACCCGTGAGGCTGCGGTGCGAGGTAGTCGCCGATAGTATAGGGCAAGACAAAGTATCCGTCGGCCAGGCCCTGCATCAGAGCCGAAGCTCCTAGGCGGTTCGCACCATGGTCAGAGAAGTTTGCCTCTCCAATCGCGTACAATCCTGGGACGTTGGTCATCAAGTTGTAGTCGACCCAGAGGCCACCCATAGTGTAGTGGGATGCCGGGTAGATCTTCATGGGCGTTTCGTAGGGATTATCGCCGGTAATCTGCTTGTACATGTCAAACAGGTTGCCGTACTTCTCCGAAATCGCGTCCTTGCCGAGACGATTGATGGCCTCTCCGAAGTCGAGATAGACGCCGGCCCCTCCCTTCACAACGCTGTGGCCCGTATCGATCATCTTCTTCGCCGAGCGGGATGCGACGTCACGGGGGACGAGGTTTCCAAACGTTGGATAGATGCGCTCAAGGTAGTAGTCCCGCTCATTCTCGGGGATGTCCTTGGCCGCGCGGAAATCACCAGCCTTCTTCGGAACCCAGACACGACCGTCATTACGCAGCGACTCACTCATGAGGGTCAGCTTGCTCTGGTAGTCGCCCATGACCGGGATGCAGGTGGGGTGAATCTGGGTGAAGCACGGGTTGGCAAAGCCAGCACCGCGCTTGTAGGCACGCCAAGTCGCAGTGACGTTGCACCCACGGGCATTCGTAGACAGGAAGAAGGCGTTTCCGTACCCTCCGGTAGCCAACACCACCGCGTCTGCTGCGTGGCTGGTGACCTCTCCAGAGACCAAGTCACGGGTGACGATCCCCTTCGCGTGGCCATCGATTTTCACAATGTCCAGCAGCTCAGCGCGGTTGTGCATCGTCACTTTGCCGCTGTTGATCTCCTTGGACAAAGCCGAGTAGGCACCCAAGAGCAGCTGCTGGCCAGTCTGGCCCGCAGCGTAGAAGGTCCGCGACACCAGTGCGCCGCCGAAGGAGCGATTGGCGAGCAGTCCGCCATATTCTCGCGCGAACGGAACTCCCTGCGAAACGCAGTGGTCAATGATGTCGACCGACACTTGGGCGAGTCGATACACGTTTTGCTCACGGGAGCGAAAGTCCCCGCCTTTCACCGTGTCGTAGAACAACCGGTAAATGCTGTCGCCGTCATTCTGGTAGTTCTTCGCGGCGTTGATTCCGCCCTGCGCAGCAATCGAGTGGGCGCGGCGTGGGCTGGGATGAAAGCTGAACGCTTTGACGTTGTAGCCGAGCTCAGCAAGCGTTGCAGATGCTGATGCGCCCGCGAGGCCCGTGCCTACGACGATGACGGTGTATTTCCGCTTATTTGCCGGATTCACAAGCTTGATAGCTTGGCGGTGCCGGTCCCATGCCGTTTCGATAGGTCCGTCTGGGCAGTGGGAGTTTAGGTCGAGCATAGCTCACTCTCCTCCGATGAGATGGGTCATGGTAGACGCGACAATAGCGATATTGCCGACTGCAATCAGCGCTCCGAGGCCCCAAGAGGTCCCCTTGCGGATTGCGTTCCATTTAGGATGGTTGAGGCCGAGCGTCTGAAAACCCGACTGGATGCCGTGGGAGAAGTGAAGACCAACGAAAGTCACAGCCACCATGTAGAAGATACCGACGGGAATCCGACGGACCGACACGGAGAGGTTGTGGTAGGCCGCCGCACCACCTTCTTCCTGCATCAGGAAATCAGGATGGACCCAGCCCATGGTCAGGTCTGCCAAGTGCCAGAAGATAAACAGCAGAATGATAATGCCGCCAACGCGCATCAGGCGCGCGCTCCACGTCGACACATTGGTCTTGCGACCCGCTTTATAAGACTCGTCACGTGCCGCATACGAGATCCGAGTGACGGCAACCGCGGACCAGATGTGGGCAACAACGACGCCCAAAATCCCCAAACGCATGACCCAGAGTAGAGGGCCAAGGTTGTGGATTTTGTGGGCATAGGCATCCATCCATTCCGGGCCGAGAAACATCAGGGTATTGCCAGCAAGGTGCGAAAGCAGCCAGCCGACCATGATGAGTCCAGTGACGGCCATGATGACCTTTTTGCCGATGGTCGACTTGTACAGCCTAGCAATCGGATTCATGGAGAATCTCCAAAAACAAGGGGCAGGTGCAACTGCCCGTGAGTGAGTGTCGCGTAACCGTTGATACCATTTTCGGGAGCCACAAACCGTGGCGGTCAGATGCTTGTGACGCACCCTTGTCACTCGGTTCAAGTCAAGTGCAGCTGCAATACCATTAGTCGGCTGTCCAGTATCGGCCGCCGGAGCAGATGCCGGCAACAACAGTAAATCTGCAACATGTCGTCGCGAACAGAGGGCCACAAACGAAAAAAGCGGTCCAGCATACTGGACCGCTCGTTCGCAGAGTCGCGAAACACCGACCGTGCCTCAGTTTTCGGCTTCGGCGATGGTTAGCTTAGGACAAGTACGCCTTGACCTTGTCGACCATATCCGTTTGTTCCCATGGGAACATGTCGCGGCCAAAGTGACCGTGTGCGGCTGTGGCCCGGTAGATGGGGCGCAACAGGTCAAGGTGCGCGGTCAAGCCGGCGGGACGCAGTGGGAACAGCTCGAGGACACACGCGGTGAGCTTCTCATCCGAGACCTCTCCGGTGCCGTAGGAGTCGACCATCACGCTGACAGGGTCCGCAACACCGATTGCGTAGGCAAGCTGGACGAGCGCGCGCTTGCACGCGCCTGACGCCACAAGGTTCTTGGCCACGTAGCGAGCCATGTAGGCAGCCGAGCGGTCGACCTTTGTTGGGTCCTTGCCACTAAAGGCACCACCACCGTGGGAGCCGTGGCCGCCGTAGGTGTCGACGATGATCTTGCGGCCAGTCAGGCCAGCGTCGCCCATGGGGCCACCAATGACGAAACGACCGGTCGGGTTGACGAAGTACTTGGTGTTCGCATCGATGAGATGTTCAGGGATGACCGGTGCAATCACCTGCTCCTTGATGGATGCGACCAAGTCAGCGTGGCTGATGTCTTCCGAGTGCTGGGTCGACACAACAACGGCGTCGACGCGTGCTGGCTTGCCGTCTTTGTACTCGATGGTGACCTGGGTCTTGCCATCGGGGCGCAGCCAAGATTGGCCCGAGTTGCGAACAGCCGAGAGCTTCTCGGACAGACGGTGCGAGAAGAAGATGCTCATGGGCATGAGTGCATCGGTCTCGTCACAGGCGTAGCCGAACATCATGCCCTGGTCGCCGGCACCTTGTTCGGTGTGCAGACCTTCACCGGCGGTGACGCCTTGGCTAATGTCCGGACTCTGCTGCTCAACAGCAACCATGACGGCGCAGGTGTTGGCGTCGAAGCCCATGTCGGAGTGCGTGTAGCCAATGTCCCGAATCGTTTCACGAACGATGGTCGGGTAATCGACGGTAACCGTGGAGGTGATCTCACCGGCGAGCAGAACAAAACCTGTCTTGACCGTGGTCTCGCAGGCAACGCGGGCCATCGGATCTTGGGCCAAGTAGGCGTCCAAGATGGCGTCTGAGACATTGTCGCAGATCTTGTCCGGGTGGCCTTCTGTGACGGATTCGGACGTGAACAAGTAGTTCTTTAGGGCCATGAGCTGGCTCTCCACACGTAAAAGGGGCCGCCCGACTATCGGCGGCCCCCTACTGTGTCAAAGCGCTGACGCAGCCATCACGCGATTTGTACAGGCTAGGGCGCCCACAAGGCCCTCTAGTTATCCAAGTCTTCCTCACCATCGTCCTGTTCGTCGACGGGAAGTTCGCTCAACGATTGGCCGCGACGGCGGGTGCTGACATTCTTGTCCTTCGCGCGACGCAGCTGGTCTTCAACCCGATGAAATGCGCGGTCCATGGCGGTACGTAGGTCATCATCTTCTTCGCTAGCCTTGGCGGTCAGGCCTCGGGTAGTGATGACGAGTTCGACCGCAGTCGCGCCGTGTTCATTGCCGACGATGAGCTGGCCATCGGCTGCAGGGTCCAAGAAGCGTTCGAGCTTCGAGTACAACGCATCGGCCCGCTTTTTAATCTCGGGGCGGGCGCTCATCTGGCGGAATGTGACCTCTAAGTGCATGGAGCCTCCTTGTTGGAACTAGAACATCTGCTTGCGTTGTGACGATGGAAGAATGCCCATCGCCTCGCGATACTTGGCCACTGTCCGTCGTGCGACCTTTACCCCCGCCTGCTCTAAGAGCAGGTTGGCGAGCTTCTGGTCGGACAGTGGCTTCTTGCTATTTTCAGAGGCGACGAGCGCCTTTATCTGGGTCTTGATGGCTTCGGCGGCAACATCGGCACCACCGCCACCTTGCTTGACCGATGAGCTGAAAAAGAACTTCAGCTCAAGGATGCCATGGGGTGTATGAACATACTTGTTCGTGGTCACCCGCGACACCGTGCTCATGTGAACGCCGACATCATCCGCCACGTCTTGCAGGACCAATGGCCGAAGCGCCTGTGGACCGCGGTCGAAGAATTCATTTTGGAAGCGCACGATGCTCTCCATCACGCGACGAATCGTGCGACGGCGCTTGTGGATGGACTTGATCAGAAACTCGGCACCACGCAGCTTGTCGAGCAGGTAGTCCCGGTCTTCCTTGGACGCCTTCTTCATGACTTTCTTGTAGAAGTTGCCCACTCGAAGCTCTGGCAGTCCCTCGTCATTCACCAGAACATGCCACTCACCATCATGCTTAATGACGGTCACATCCGGTGTGATGTAGCGGGGTTCATCTGTGGAGAATCCGCGACCTGGGTAGGGCTCTAGGTCCTGAATCATGCGGTGGTATTCATGCACGTCTTCGAGCTCAATCTCCAGGGCTTTGCCGATGGCCGTGTAGTTGCGACGCTCTAGGTCGTGTAGGTGCTCGGTACAGATGACCTCGAAATTCGGGTCTTCTGGGTAGTGGTGGCGCGCTTGCAAAACCAAGCACTCAGACAAAGAGCGCGCACCACAGCCCACCGGATCGAGACCCTGAACGATCTCCAGCGCATCCTGAGCTGCTTCAGCATCCACATCCGCCTCTTCGACCACCTCATCAATCCCCACGGTCAGCCAGCCACGGTGGTCGAGGTTGTGGACGATGACCCGCGCAGCCCGCTCTTCCTCCGCAGACATCTTCAACATCTGCACTTGCCACATCATGTGTTCGGCAAGCGAGTCCCCGTAGGTGAGATTGGTCTCAATCGGCGGCAGGTCGTCGTAGATCGTACCGCCGGCCATCGAGGCCCCACGCGGAGAATCAGCCATCTCACGTACGAACTTGTCCCAGTCAAGGTTATCCGACACGTCACCGTTGTTCTGATCGTGCTGGTCTTGCACTTCGGTCGCTTGGTCCTTCAGACGCCGGCTCTCCAGCTCTAGACCATCCGCACCCGACGAGTCTGGCACCGCTTCCAAGGTCGGGTTCTCCAAGAGCGCTTCTTCTACATGCGCGACCATCTCAAAATGGTTGAGCTGCAGCAGCTTGATCGCTTGCTGAAGCCTGGGAGTCATCACCAGGCTTTGGCTCATCTTCTGGTTGAGTTGGAGATTTAGGGCCATTGAGGCGTTTTCACCTTGCTCCGAGCCATGGGGTGACTCTTCAATCCCAGACCGGACAGAAGAGTCCAAAATCGCGTCAAAAGCAGCGAAATTCCAGAACTATGGTCACCATGAATGGTAACACCCTTATCTTATGATCGGTGAGCGAGGAAGTAAATGCCCCAATGCAAGACGCGGGCCAAAGTTTGCAGTTCAGCCCGCCATTGCGGGCGGTACCCCTCGCAATGTTCATCTGCACATCCCTGTCACGGTTCATCCCGGCTTCGAGACCTTCTGCGGCGCCACGTCCGCTTGAGCTCGCTTGTTCTCGACAACGGCCTTGATGTAGGACGCGAACAGCGGGTGCGGCTCGAGCGGGCGGCTCTTGAATTCCGGGTGGAATTGGCAGCCTAGGAACCAGGGATGGTCTGTGATCTCCACCATCTCGGTGAGGATACGGTCCGGGCTACGCCCACTGATGACCAGGCCCTTCTCTTCGAGCTGCGGGATGTAGGTCGGATTCACTTCGTAGCGGTGACGGTGACGCTCGCTGATCGTTGCACAGCCGTAGATCCGTCGGGCCAGGGTGCCTTCAGCGAGGTCACATGGGTAGGTGCCAAGACGCATAGTCCCGCCCTTATCGGTTACATTGCGCTGCTCATCCATCAGCTCAATGACGGCATGGCTGGGGTCTAGGTCGAACTCACGGCTCATGGCCCCCGTCAGTCCAAGCACATCTCGGCAGTAGTCGACCACCGCCAGCTGCATGCCCAAGCAGATCCCGAAGAACGGCACTTTGTGGGTACGCGCGTAGCGAATCGCAGCAATCTTACCCTCGGTTCCACGCTCGCCGAACCCGCCGGGAACCAACACACCATCTACGTCTTTCAGCAAAGATGAGGCGTCCGCGGTATCGACATTTTCGGAGTCAATGAACACCAAGTCCACAGCGGCTGCGTTCGCAATGCCACCATGCGCCAACGCCTCATTGAGGCTTTTGTAGGTATCGGACAAGTGGACGTACTTGCCCACAATGCCAATCTTCACGCGCACGGCCGGCTTGCGCAGCCCTTCGACCAGCTCTATCCAGCGGTCTAGGTTCGCACTCGATGCCCAAATGCCCAGTTTCTCAAGAACCCGGTCGTCCACTTGCTCGGCATGAAGTTTGGCAGGCAGCTCATAGATATGATTGACGTCTTCTACGCTGATGACGTCTGCCTCGGCCACATTGCAGAACAACGAAATCTTGCGCTTGATCTCAATCGGCACAGGCTGCTCGCACCGAACAAACAGCAAGTCCGGGCGGATGCCGACGTTCTGAAGTTCCTTGACGGAGTGCTGCGTGGGCTTGGTCTTCAGCTCACCCGCAGTCTTGATGTACGGTACGAGCGTCAGGTGAATGTACAAGACGTTTTCGGGACCCGCGTCCAAGCGGAACTGCCGGATAGCCTCTAGGTATGGAAGACCTTCGATGTCGCCAACCGTACCACCGACTTCCACGATGACAATGTCTGCGTCTTCGGAGGCGACATGGATGCGGCGCTTGATTTCATCTGTAATGTGCGGAATCACCTGGACGGTACGGCCGAGGTACTCTCCCTTGCGCTCGCGCTCGATGACCGTCTGGTACACCCTTCCTGTGGTGAAGTTGTTCCGCTGGGCCATCCGGGTGCTTGTGAAGCGCTCGTAATGCCCAAGGTCCAGGTCAGACTCGGTACCGTCATCTGTGACGAAGACCTCTCCGTGCTGGTACGGAGACATGGTGCCGGGGTCAACGTTGATGTACGGGTCCATCTTAACGTTCGTAATTTTCAGGCCCCGCGCTTCCAGTACCGCACCGAGTGCCGCCGCTGAAAGACCCTTGCCAAGGGCGGAAAGCACACCACCCGTAATGAAGATATACTTCTTCCGCATGCCCAACTCCCGATGATGCAGCCCCACTAACGGGGGGGGTGCAACCACGCGGCAGCAAAGATCCGCAGCGGCACTCCAGACAGGCGCCATACCTGTGACGGATGCTCCGAGGTCAGCCTGTCCAAGAGTGGATGACTCGTCACCGCTCATCGCCCCTCTCCGCCGCCGACGTGGCACAGCGCTCTTCCGGACTGCCAGCCCATATCCAATAGGCACCGAGACAGGTACTACGAGGGATTTCGGCCACCCAATGCCACACCTGGAAGAAGCCGACGTATTTTTCATCCGGGTGCTAATTGGCGCTCCCCTACACTGTCCCCACACGGCCGAGGCCGTTCCGCCCTTCCCCTAGAGGCTTCATGCGCTGGCTCCCCCTCCTCATCTTGCTCTCCGGTTGCTCTGACCGCACTATCGGTGTGCGAAATACGGCTCCGGACGCCGAGATCACTAGCCACTCCGACGGTGAGGAGCTGTTTCAAGACATTCCCACATTGTTTCGTGGACTCGTTGGCGACGCCGACCAAGACCCTATTGGGCTCGAGGTCCGTTGGTTCCTTGGAGATGTTCCGCTGGTCGAGTGCGTAGATGTCGATGCCGAGGGGGTCACCGAGTGCATCATGACCCTAAGGCCGACGGATGAACGCGTCACGCTTGAAGTGAGCGACGGTGCGGCGAACGGCAGTGACACCATCACCGTCTTGCCGATCCCAGAGCCCGTTCCCAACACACCGCCTTTCTGCAGCTTCACCAGCCCTGACGCCGGCTCTCTGTACGGCCCTAATGAGTCGGTCCCCCTTGTGGGCTCCGTCGATGATGACCAGACACTGCCAGAAGAGTTGGCGGTTAGCTTCACCAGCGACGTCGATGGCGTTCTCGGGACCGCTACACCCAGCCCAAGCGGCCGGGTGTCCTTTGCTGCCAGTGATTTGAGCTCTGGGGAGCACGAGCTGACTCTCGTCGTACTCGATCCCGAAGGCGAGCGATGTATCGCCAGCGTCATCATTGAGGTGGAGTCGGGATGCGGAGACGGGCGCGTTGAAGCGCCAGAGCTGTGCGACGATAGCGTCAATGATGGTTCCTACAACGGATGCCTTCCTGGCTGTAGCGACTTTGCCCCGAGCTGCGGTGATGGAGCCCGTCAGGTAGCCTTCGAAGACTGCGACGACGGCGTCAATGCTGGCCTATATG